>JAKARV010000039.1 GCA_021819205.1 Actinomycetes bacterium
TTCGTTTCTTTTCGGGTCGACCGTCCAGCTCGGTCGCGAAGAACATCGAGGCCGCCTTCAGTATCTCATTGGCCCGCTTGAGCTCAGCGTTCTCGCGTTCGAGCGCCCGCAAGCGCTCGTGTTCCACACTCGTTACGCCGTCGCGCTCTTTCGCTATCGATCTCGGCTTGGCGTATCAGCGACGTAGCGTCTCTGGTGTCATGCCGAGTTTGCTTGCAACCGAATGAATCGCTGCCCACTGGGAGGGATACTCCCCCTGTGGTCAAGGACCATCCGGATTGCCCTGTCCCGTGTCTCTGGTGAGTATCTCTTCACCTAGGCCATGGTACCCCTACCTCTCAAGAGTCAGAGTGTCCATCAAACCCGGGGGGATTCAGTGGCTTTTTGTAACGCCGAGATCGGCAAGCAGGTAGATCGGGGTAGCCAAAGCCTCCTGAGTCCCACTCCATCTCCCTGGCAACCAGCTACCAGCGAAAAACCCCGCGAGCGGGGCGCAGCGTCTTGCGCCTGGTCTGCGTCTTTGCCGAAAGATCCACGGCGAATAGCCGGCTCTGGCGACGTCTCGGGTTCGCCAGAGCCGGCGCTAGCGCCCAAAGACGCGATAGCATCGCCACAGATCCCCTAGGCGCCATGGGAATCTGCGCAAGGTTAGGTGCTCCATCGCGTGGCTCCACTGGCAATGAAGTCGATATGCGACGAGTGGCAAAAAGACCGCCACCCTCGCGCGAAGCCCTTGACAGCCGCAACCGCCCGGCGCTCTCGGGCAAGACGTCAGTTGCGGTTTTCCCCTTCTGATGGTTGGCTGGAATCGTTCAAGGAGTGGGTGGCTATCCAACTCGACAAGAATGCCAAGGCCTCTTGGGAAGAGGTGCCAGGCTCGACCGTGTAGGCGACTATCGTCAACCCCGGGTCGTCGGGTAAAGGCAGCGCCTCCCCGGTCAAGGTCAGTTCACCAGCCAGCGCGTGGCGCATTCGTTTAGTCGACGTGCGATGAAGGGCAACGTTATGCGTCGCCCACCATTTCCGGAACTCCTCGCAACGGGTCGACAATTCTCCGACGAGTTCAGTGAATGCCTGATCGTACGGGTTTTGCGCTGCTCGAATCCGCAAGGCGGCCACCGCTTCGCGTGCCACCTTGTCCCAATCGATGTAGAAGTCGCGCGAGCGTTCATCAAGGAATAGGTAGCGAGCAAGGTTAGCCTTGGGCGCTTGCTCAAACGCCTCGGCGAAAAGCACTCGGCCAAGCTGGTTGGCACCAAGAAGGTCAAGACGATCGTTGCGAACGTACGCGGGGGTCGAGATCGAGTCGAGGAGGCGCTGTATCCCTTCCCGATTTTGTCCCTCGCGATTGACCAGCCGGCGAGGAGCACCGTCATTGGCAGTCCTCGCGAGATCGAAAAGGTGAGTGCGTTCTGCTTCATCGAGTTTGAGGCCATCCGCGAGAGCGTTGAGAACCGACTCGGATACGCCAGCCAAGTTTCCCCGCTCGAGACGCGTATAGTAGTCGACACTGACGCCGGCAAGTATGGCGACCTCCTCTCGCCGCAACCCTTTGACCCGCCGATTGGTGCCATAGCGCCGAAGTCCTGCTCGCTCCGGGGTGAGCCGTGCTCGACGCGAGGCAAGAAAGTCGCGTACCTCGTCACGATGATCCATAACTCCTACTCTACGTCCCCGAACGCCCTTGTAACCGGTACTGGCAGGACCGGTTACATTAAGGCCCTCCAGATTCTCTTGTAACCCGGTTGCATGGATGGGTGGATGCAGAACGAGTCGGATGCGGCCCAGATAAAGTGCACGATGTGCCGGCTTTTCGCGAACACCATCACCAAGCGCATGAAGTGATGGTGGCACCGCCAGTCCGAGAGGAGGTTTAAGGATGAGAGCAGCAGTTTTTAACGGTGAACGGAACATCAAGATCGGGAACCGACCGGATCCAGTCATTCGGGAGCCGCTCGACGCAATAGTCAGGGTAGTCCGGGCGTGTGTGTGCGGATCGGACTTGTGGTACTACCGCGGGGTGAACAAACACCAAATCGGCAGCATCGGACATGAGTTCGTCGGAGTTATCGAAGCCGTCGGTGGCGAAGTGAACGCCCTGGCACCAGGAGACTTCGTGATAGCGCCATTCACTTTCAGCGATGGAACCTGCGAGGTGTGTCGAACCGGCTTCCAGTCGAACTGCCCGCACGGCGGATCCTTCGGCAACGGCGTCAGCGACGGTGGACAGGGTGAGCGGGTTCGAGTTCCGTTCGCGGAGGCGACCTTGGTGAAGGTCCCGGGATCGGGCTTCTCCGACGAACAGCTTGCGTCATTCACGGCACTATCGGACGTCATGTGCACCGGATACCACGCGGCGTACAGTGCGGCGATACAGCCTGGCGACACCGTCGCCATCGTCGGCGATGGTGCGGTTGGACTTTGCGCAGTGATCGGCGCAAAGAAGCTCGACGCTGCTCGCATCGTTGCCCTAAGTGGCCATCCCGAGCGCCAGGCAATGGCCAAGGAGTTCGGTGCAACCGACATAGTTGCCGTGCGCGATCGCCAAGCAGTGGCGGCCGTAATGGATCTCACGGGGGGAGTCGGTGTAGACAGGACATTGGAGTGTGTTGGGACTGATCAGTCGATCGGCACCGCCGCAAACATTACCCGCCCCGGCGGCATGATTGGTGCTGTTGGCTTCCCGCTATATGGGGAATTCCAATATGCGACGCTCTTCTGGAGGAACGTCGGAATCCGCGGTGGCGTCGCGCCTGCCCGCCAATACATCCCCGAACTCCTTGACGACGTGCTCGCGGAAAGGATCAACCCCGGACGGATTTTCGACTATGTCACCGACCTTGACCATGTTGCCGAAGCATACGCCGCAATGGATGAGCGCCGTGCCATCAAGTCGCTGCTCAAGGTGAGTTCGCCGTGATGAACAGGCCGGCCCATGCATTAGAGCACGAAGACCGGAGAAACTGCCAATCGCGCCACTACGGCGTCCGGACGACTTCATGCCACCGTGTACGACGATGGGAGTGGCCAGCATGGACAACAAACCCTGCACCGCTGTGCCACGGAACCAACCCGCATCTGGTATCGGCTCGCTTCCCCCGGTAGGCATGGCTCCGTGAAAGCGGACCGCTGCGTCCGTTGCCGACGGGACTATTTCGGTACCCGCATCCGGGCCCGGCAACGTAATCCGGAACAGCGCGGTCTGGCCGCAACTTTCCTGCCCCAAGGGGTAAAGCAACCGAGCTGGTGCCAAGCCTGCCCGGCCTTGAAAGCAAAGTGGCGACTCTGCGAGACCTTCAACGGATCGAGCTCCAGGGCAGCCGTTCCCTTGTCTTTGGCAATCGCATCGGCACGCGACATCCAAGCCGATTGGGTCGGCCAGGCCCGCGAAGTACAGAGGCGACGATGCCGGACTTAGTCACAGACCAAGCTGCAAAGCAGTTGGATTCTCATGCGCGGCCGTTTCGCGGCTGATCGCGAACGGACGTCTGTGCTGCATATGCACTGACCGTTGTGAAGAGCGCGACACACTCGTCGCAAGTTGTCCGTGTCGACCGCAGTTAACCGGCAAACCCAGCCCGTTGTCAACTCTTGATTGCGCCCCCGGTAGGACTCGAACCTACGACCTACTGCTTAGAAGGCAGCTGCTCTATCCGCTGAGCTACAGGGGCACAAATTGTTTGCATGTGCAAACAATTCACCGTGTAGGCTTGACTACAGATTAAACATAACAACGCTATCGATACGCACGGCGGAACAGGGCAGAGTGAAATGGTTTTGGACAAGCTCGGTAAGTTGAAGAAGTACTCCGACCTTTTTGCCGCGTCGGCAGCCTTTCGAGGAACCCAGAATATGGCCCTTACCACCATCGCCCTTCTCGTCAAGGACAAGCTTGGGCTCGGACCGTCGGCAATCGGGGTCATCGGAGCCGTCGCCGGAGCCTCGATGGTCGCCAGTACCTTCCTGGTCAGCTCCAGGGCGAAGCCGCACCAACTGGAACGGTCGGTTATCGCGGGGTCGATTTTGCTGATAGCCGGGCTGCTGGTGATCGGCTCCTCCCAAAACGTGTGGGAGGTAACCGCTGGAGCCATTTTTCTCGGCATCTCCGGAGGGCTCGGGCTTCCTGGCCTCACTGGCGTCGTACAACGCGCCGCCCGAACCGGAAATGTCGGTTCGGAACGCCTGTTAGCGCTCTACACCCTGGTGCTGAGCGGGTCGCTGGCGGTCGCACCGCTCATCGAAGCCTTCCTGCTCGAACGGGTTGGCCAGGACGTCCGCTGGCCGTTCTTCGCCTTCACCATCTTCCCGATCGTCACCATCGTGACCATGATCTTCCGCCTCCGCCGCGCTCCGGCGCACCCAGCTTCTCCGAGCACGGGCCACGACTATCGGCCACCAAGAAAGCGGGCGATCAGCCTTCACCCCGTGCAAAAAGCCCTTACTGCACAGCTCATGTACGCGGTACCTTTTGCCGGGATCACCGTCTTCGGAGCCGAAGTCGCCCGTGTCGGCGCCCATGCGAACGCTTCACAAGCCCAGCTGGCCTTCACCGCCTTCTTCGCCACATCGCTGCTATCGCGCGCGGTACTCGCATGGCTGGCACCGATCAGACGGAAAAACTCCGCCTTCCTTCTCTCCGGACTGCTTACCCTTGCCGGCATCGCCGTCATCGCCACCGGCCACTCATTCGCCCTGTTCCTGGTCGGGATGGCGGTTATCGGCGTTCCCCATGGGATTATTTTCCCGCTGGGGTTGAGCCTGCTCGCCGACTCACTCAATCCGGAGGAGCTGCCAAAAGCCAACTCGACTTTGATCGGAGCGTCCAACGTGGTCTCGGTAGCGGCGCCCCCGCTCCTGGGAGAGGTGGCAGTCGCCTATGGATACGAGCCGATGATGCTCTCGATCGACCTGCCAGTGCTGATACTTTTGGCCGGGCTGATCTACCTATTTTACTCCCACTCTTCCGCTGCCGGCAGAAGCCTACTAAACCATCAGCAGGGCGGATAACCCTTCATAAAGCGCGTCAAGTACCGCTTCCGCGGGAACGCCACCCTCAGAGTCGGTGATGTAGAAAGTGTCCACCACGTCCGGCCCAAGCGTTTGCACCCGAGCCGCCTCGATGCTGAGGCCATGGCCGGCTATGTGGGAGGCAAGCTGGTACAGCAGCCCAAGCCGGTCAGCGGAACGTACCTCCACCAAGCACACATGGCGCTTCTCGATCACCACGCGCGACTCGACGGTTCGCCTCTTCTCCCTGTTGGAGTAGGTATTGACGGCTTGGCCCACCAGTTGAGGGACCAAATTCGGATCCCCAAGGGCCTCCTCCAGGCGGCTCCTTATTCGGTGCCAGTTGGGTTCAGTGTGGCGCAACGGTGCCACCACAATCGACTCGACGGCCACCCCGGCCACAGTCAACGCGTCAACGGCCATCACCTCGAGGTGGTCGGCGAGAAGAACGCCGGCTATCTGGGCTAGGATTCCCGGCCGGTCGGGAAGCGCGACCACGATCCGGCCCTCGGACTGCTCTACCGACACCTGGCCGCTGCACCCCTCGACCAGCTCGGTAAGCTTTTCCGGGGCCACGCCAGCCAACCCAATCTCCAATGGCTCTCCACTAAGCGCCCGACGCACCTGGTTCTTGAGCTCAAGCACCATTCGCGCCTTCCACTCGGTCCACGAATTCGGGCTGGTTGCCCGGGCATCCGCCTCGGTCAGCACTTCGAGAAGCTCCAGCACCGCCTTTGATTGGATGCTCGCCGCCACCGCGGCAATGACCTTGTGATCGCGCGCGTTTCGCCGCATCGCGGTATCCACGAGCACCAAGTGGTTGCGCACTACCCGCGCAATCACCGCAGAATCATCCTCATCGAAACCGAGAAGCCTGGCAATCTCGATTGCGAGGCCAGATCCCGCAAGCGAGTGATCACCGTTCAGCCCCTTGCCAATGTCGTGAAGAAGCGCTGACACGAGCAGGAGGTCGGGGCGCGATACCCGGCGGCGCTCCCGGCTCGCGTACTGCACCGTCTCCAGCAGATGGCGATCGAGACGGTAGCGGTGGTATGGGTTGTTCTGCGGCTTCAAAATCGTCCGCGCCCACCAGGGGAAAAGCGCGGTGGCCATCCCCGAAACCACCATCGACCGATAGATCGGCCACAGGAGGTCACCCGCCTCCAGCAGTTCCATGAACGAGTATCGTTCGGCCTTACCCATGGGATACGCTGACTCCGGCAGAGTTGCTTGACAGAGTGCCTCCTCGATGGAGGCGGTGGAGGGCGCGCATCCGGACCTCGCGATCCGAGCCAGCTCGGCCAGCACGTCCGCCCGCGACGCGCCGGCGGCCAGCCTTAACGGTACCCTACGCCTCCGGGCTGGATGCGATCCGCTCCTTCCTCTGCCCGGTGCTAGATGGCGATCGTAGGCGCTCTCCAAAAACTCCTCGACCGCTAGCGCCGAACGCCCGAACGCCTCCATGAGCTCCTCGCGAGAACTCGAGATGGCAGACGCCACCTCGTTCTGGGCCTCAATGGTAAGCCGATCGGACGACCGCCCGGCAGCCCGGTGCAACTCCACCCGCAGTCCATGAATCCCAGACGCCTGGGCATCGAACTTCTGCGAGCCGTCAAGCCACCCAATCAGCTCCGCAATCGCAAAGTCGCGGGTTCCGCCGAAGGATTGCTTTACATCCGGCTCCGAAAGGCTCGCTGCCGAACCGTACTTGGCCTCGCGTTCCAGCGAGTCGTGCTCAAGCTTGCCGAGGATGGCGCTTAGCGACTTTGCAAAGCGCTTGGCCAGCTTGGAGTGAATCTCCGCCCAGCGCTCCGCGTCCCCTGCCACAACCCGCGCAGAGGCCATGCCAACCAAAACCCGCGGGTCGTCCGCGGCCGCCACCTGCAGCTCCCTCGGCGTGCGCGTCGAGTGGTCGAGCCCGAACCCGGCGTCCCAAATACCGTAAAGAACGTTGGTTAGCAGCTGCTCCTCGGCGGAACGCATCCGCCCCTCATAGACGATCGCGAGGTCGAGATCCGAGTAGGGAGTAAGCCGGCGCGAACCCAACGAGCCGACTCCCAGCACGATCAGCTTCGGGGCGTTCGCGAACGCCTCTTCCATGACCTGATCGACCAGCTCGGAGACCCGCCAGGACCAGTTGAGACCGCGCTCGTCGAAGTCGCTCCACCGAGAGCGGAGGGCGCCAAGTCCAGTCGCGACCTTAGAGCGCGTCTCTTCCCCGCTCAAGGGTGCGAATACGGATAACGTCGGAGACGTCGGTGACCCAGATCTTCCCGTCGCCGATCTTTCCCGACCCGGCCTCCTTGGTAACCGACTCGATGACTTCTTCGACGAAGGCGTCGTCACAGACGACTTCGACCTTGATCTTCGGTAGGAAGTTGACCTTGTACTCGGCTCCGCGGTAGATCTCGGTGTGGCCACCCTGCCGCCCGAAGCCCTGAACCTCCGAGATCGTCATACCCTGCATCCCCAGGGCCTCCAGCCGCTCGCGAATCCCATCTACAACGTGTGGACGTACTATCGCCGTGACCAGTTTCACTCAACACTCCTAACTTGAAGGGGCAACCATGCGGACCTGCCCCCCCACGCCGTTGTGACAGGTCCGCATGGAAGATACGATACCCAGATTTCACACGGGGATATACGAAGTAAGTTTCGAAGATGTAAAGGCTCGATAACGCCAGGTACAGTCAGTGTATCAACAGCTCGGCCACACGATAGGCGAGATCAAGGGATTGCCTAGCGTTAAGCCTGGGATCGCAGATGGTGTCGTAGGCGCGGCAAAGCTCCGACTGCATCACCTCGAGAGAGCCGCCCAGGCACTCGGTGACGTCCTCCCCCGTCAACTCGATATGGATGCCGCCCGCCCACGTTCCCAGGCGCCGATGGATGCGGAAGAAAGAGGCAATCTCGGCGAAAATGTCCTCGAACCGGCGCGTCTTGTAACCGGTCTCCGAAGTGAAGGTGTTACCGTGCATCGGATCGCAGAGCCAGACCACCGGGTGCCCGGCGTCCCGAACCGCCGCAACCAGCGCCGGCAGCCGATCCTCGACCAAGTCCATGCCCATCCTGGAGACCAGGGTTAGCCGACCGGGAATCCGCTCGGGGTTTACCATCTCGCAGATCTCCAGCAGCTCTCCAGCCGACAACGTTGGCCCTACCTTGACCCCCACCGGGTTGGCGATCCCAGAGACGAAGCGCAGGTGGCCGCCCTCGAGCGACCTGGTCCGCTCGCCTACCCAAACAGTGTGGGCGCTCAAATCATAGTACTTTCCAGAGGATCGGTCCCGCCTGGTCAACGCGGCCTCGTACCCGAGTAGCAGCGCCTCGTGGGACGTCCATATATCCACGCTGTGAAGCACCTCTTCGGTGCTGAGGTCAATCCCGCAGGCAGCCATGAACTTCAAGGCGCGATCGATCTCAGCGGCAACGATCTCGTAACGCTCGCCCTCGGGAGAGGACTCGACAAAATCCAGGTTCCACATGTGGGCTTGCGACAGATCCGAAAATCCCCCCTCGGTCAACGCCTTGAGGATCTGCACTGTCGATTTGGATTGCTCATAGGCGTGGAGCAGCCGCTCCGGATCGGGGCGCCGGGCAGCCTCGGTCGCCTCGTCAGAGTGAACTATGTGCCCCCGAAAAGACGGCAACTCCAGATCGCCAACGCGCTCGGTGGGAGCAGAACGGGGCTTTGCAAACTGACCGGCAATCCGCCCGACTTTGACTACCGAAACGCCGGACGAGTACGTGAGGACCACCGCCATCTGGAGGATCACCTTGAGCTTTGCGCGGATCGCGGCCGCAGAATGATCGTGAAAGGATTCGGCGCAGTCGCCAGCCTGGAGAACGAACGCCTTCCCGTTGGCGGCCTTGGCGAGAGCACCCCGCAACTCCTCGATCTCGGCGGGATAGACCAGCGGGCTCTTCGTCGAAAGCTCCTTGAGCACGGTTGCAAGCGCCTCCGAATCTGGCCAGTCGGGCTGCTGGTCCAACCGATACGCTTCCCAGTCCCACGGATTCCAGTCGCTTGGCATCAGACCTCCCAAAACCAGTCTAAAGTCCTGCACAGGCCACGGAAGCCCGCCAGAGGCTTTAAGTTGGTTGAGCAATGGACAAACCTAGCTTCGCCATCCAGCTGAACGAGCTGAGACCACCGGCCGAACTCGACCTGCTGCTACGCACCATCGAGGAGATCGGCTACCGCAAAGTGACTCTCCCCGACCACATGGATCGACAGGCCGCTCCCCAGGCAGGTGTTGGTTATATTGCCGCCCGCACTGCTAAAACGATCGCCGGCACACTGGTTCTCAACAACGAACTCCGGCATCCCGGGCTTGTCGCCCGGGAGTTCGCCACTTTGGCGGGCCTTTTTCCGGACCGGATCGATCTTGGGGTTGGCGCTGGATGGAAATCTTCCGACCTAGCTGCTGCCGGGATAAGCTTCCTCCCGGCTCGTGAACGCATCGATCGATTGGCGGAGGCGCTGGAGATCTTTTCTGCCACTGCCGCCGGAAAACACCTTGATTTCGATGGGCGCTTCTACCAAATAGCGGATCTCCCGCTGCCGGCGATCTCTGCACCATTTGCGATCACCGTTGGCGGAGGGGGAGAACGAATGCTGCGGCTCGCCGCAGTTTACGGCGACACGGTTGGCATCAACCCCAGATTGACCACGGGAGATTTTACCGAAGAGACCATCGCGGAGTTGACGCTCGCGGCCCACATCGCCAAGATCGAGGTTGTGAGGAAGACAGCCGCCGAACACGGGAGGTCCCCCTTGCTCCAAGTTAGGACGGTTTTGGCGCGGGTGGGCGACGATGCCCGCGGCTGGCTATCGGAGACCGCAGCTGCCTTCGGCGTCGACTTAGCCGATGCCCTGATGATGCCTCCAGTCCTCGTCGGCTCGGTGGAGGAGCTGGTCGACAAGGTTGGGCGGCTCAACGCCGAATACGGCATCGGAGAATGGGTCTTGCACGAGGATCAGATTGAGAGCTTTGCTCCGGTAGTGGCGGCTTTCTAAGGGGCTTCGGAATGCGTGTCGGTGTATTTGGCGGTACCTTTGATCCAATCCACATCGGCCATCTGGTCGCCGCCCAGAACGCCCTCTACGCCGGGAGCCTCGACAAGGTCCTCTTCGTGGTTGCCAACCTCCCCTGGCAGAAGGAGGGGATGCGCGAAGTGACCGATGCCAGGCTTCGCTATTTGGTCGTCTCCGAGGTACTCGCCGAGCACCCCGGCCTGGAACCCTGCGAACTCGAGATCGAGCGCGGAGGGCTCTCCTACACGGTCGACACCCTCCTCGAACTCAAGCACCTGCACCCCGGGGACGAACTTTACCTGGTTGTTGGCGCCGATGCCGCCTCTTCCATGCACACTTGGGAGCGCGCAGAGCAGCTCTCCGCCATGGCAAACCTCATAGTCGTAAATCGCTACGGTTACCCGACGCCGACGGACATCCTCGACTTTGGCGAACCAATATCCGCCGAGATGCCCTGGCTCGATATCTCCTCGACCGACTTGCGGGACCGTTTCAAGAACGACAGGCCTCTTGAGTTCCTCCTTCCCCAAGAAGCGATACTCGCCGTGCACAAGTACGGGCTCTATCGCGATTGATCGGGAAGGAGCCGGTGCCGGCGGCTTTCCGTGATAGCCTGGAGAAAGCGTGGCAAGAGGAGCAAGGCAATCCAGCAAAAGTGGCTTCCGGGTGATCACCGGGCCCGTCTCCAAAACTTTTCCATCCCGAGTCCGTGTCGAGCCTGGGGAACTTGCGCTGACAGCAGCGGCAATAGCTGATGAGAAGCACGCTAGTGCGGTCGTTGTGATCGACATCCGGGAGATATCGCCATTTTGCAGCTACTTCGTCATCGCCACCGCCGCCAACGCGCGGTTGATGGACACGGTGGCCAGTGAGAGCCTACTTCGCATAAAAGAAACGTTTGGGATCTCCGGAACGATTGAAGGGGCAGGGTCCGAAGAGTGGCGACTCATCGACTACGGATCGGTGGCGATCCATCTCTTCTCACCCGACGGTCGCCGGTTTTACCAGATCGAGAAGCTGTGGAGCGATGCTCCTCGGGTGGAGAACGCGCCTCGGGGCGGCCAGGCGGAGGCGGTTACCGCTTGAGCGGGCTTAGCTGCGCGAGTTGAAGTAGCGGCAAAGACCTAGCACCGATGGCTGGATCGAGTCGATCAGATCCTCGGCGAAACCGTCCTCTTCTTTGCTCTCGAGTGCCTCGATCCCCTCCTCGGTCCCGAAGACGACGATGGGAAGCATGAGGTTGACCGCGGCATCGTCGTCGGCGAGCGAGCTGAATGACTCCGGATAAAGGTCTGTCGCCAGCAGAAAACCAGCGCACCACTCGACTGGGGAGACCTCCTCCTCGTCGCCGTCCTCCTCCTCCAAGGCGTCAAAGATCGGAGTGAACTCCTCGGAGTCTCCGTCTTGGATAACGCGCCTCACCGAGGCCGCGTGCCGTACCATCAGCTCCAGGATGCCCGGGGAGACACCCTCGGTTCCGCTCTCCCCTCCAAGGGCAAGATCCAGCCAGCGGTCTGGCTCGATGACCGATGACGATACCCCAAGCCCGGCTGAGAAGCCGTCGAAGGCGGTAAGCGTCAACCGGTCGGCCGGGGCGTCCGGGTCATCCAGGAAATCCCCAAGGACGTCCAGCTCTCCGTCGGTAAGAGGCTCATCTGGCACTGTTTCTCCATTCGAAGATCGGGGAGCAATTCTAGCAACAGCCAAAGGCGCAACCATCGAACGTTCCGCTCCAATCCGACGCCTCGCCGCCTTATTGCAAACACCCTCACCCTACCCAGAAGAAGTGTTAGGTACCGCCGGTTAGACTGTCCCCAAGGGACGCGGGTTTACTTATCCGTTAAAAAGCTTCAAACGGGAAGGCTCAATGGCTTCTGCGCTCATCAACGACTCCGAACGCTTCGAACAGATCGAGAGCTGCAACAGCCTTTGGATCTTCGACACCGAGGAGAAGCGCTTTTTACGGATACCCCGCACTGGCCCGAGACCAACTTCGATCTCCATGTTCCCCGATAAAACGTGGGAGCCGTACAAGACACTGAGCATTGATCCCGTGGGCGGGGAGTTCATAGTGCGGCTCAACGACTCCGGTTCGAGGATGCTGCGCTCGCAGCGCCATGGAGATCCATGTCCCCTCTGCAGCGAGGAGCCCAAGTCCCAGATGACCACCGAGTTCAGAGAGATCAAGGGCGAAGGCTAGAGGCAACTTTCCCGGGTTCAACCAGGCAGCCTTTGCGCTTTCTGGCAGTTACCATGTGACCGTAGTGGAAAGCTAATACGGAAAAGGGGCAGCTCATGAGGTTTGCAACGTTGCGGGTCGAGAATGGCACCAGAATGGCAGTCGACTACGAGACCCACTACCGGCTGACGCCGTTTTCCGATCTCGTAGCAGCGCTGAGATCCTTCGGGGGCGATGTCGCTTCGCTTGCCGACATTGCAACCGAGGAGTCTGTAGCCAAGGAGGACGCAACTTTAGCCCAGCCGGTAATCACCCCCGACAAGATCATCTGCTTGGGACTTAACTTTTCCGATCACGTGGCAGAGATGGCCCGAACCGGAACCGGCTTTCCAACACTCTTTGCCAAGTTTCCCTCCACCCTCACCGGCCCCTACGACGACATCGTTCATACCGGGGTGTCTGAGGCGATGGACTGGGAGGTGGAGCTCGCGGTGGTCATCGGCAAGCCAGCGCGGTCTGTCGCCGAATCGAGCGCTCTCGACCACGTTGCCGGTTACACCATCCTGAACGACGTCTCGATGCGCGACTACCAGAACCGGACATCCCAATTTCTCCAGGGAAAAATCTTCGAGGCCACGACACCAGTAGGTCCGCACATGGTGACCCGCGACGAGGTCGACGATGGCCGGGATCTCTCGCTCACCATGGAGCTAGACGGGGAGCTGATGCAGAATGGCAAGACCACCCAGATGATCTTCGGCATCGCCGAAACCATCTCCTACATCTCCCGGATCACTACCCTGCTTCCAGGGGATCTGGTGAGCATGGGAACTCCATCCGGAGTTGGGGCCGGGCGCAAGCCCCCGATTTTCCTCAAGCCGGGGATGGTAATCAAAACCTCCGTAGAGGGAATCGGGAGTTTGGAGAACCGGATCGTGGCACCAACGGCATAGCGACGCTGAGACCGGCGCGGCTACGGCCACGGTCGGAACGGAAGCCACTTCGGCCGCAGCCACCCTGTCAGCTATTACCGCCTGCCCGCGGCGAACTCCCGGGAGGCCGCGAGCGGAAGGTTCTCCGCGGCGTGCTCCCAACTGGTCACGGAAAGCACGACCAGCGACGCCAGTGATCGAACATTTGCCTATTTTTCCTGGCCTAGCTGGACTTTTCAACACGCGGTAAAAAGCTGGCCTCAACCTTCGCGAAGGCGGCGCCGATATAGGTAGAGTGCAAGCACGTGCCTTTTTCTCCGTGGAGGTTGTACTGTGAACCGCCGGCTGAAGTTATTCTCGAGCATGACTACCCGAGCCTTGGCCAGCCTCGTCCTCGCGGGCGCGGGAGCTGCGGTCCTCTCCCAGCACGGCACAAAAGGCACGTCTCCACTAAGCCACTCCAAGTTGGCTTCCAGCTTCATCCCCAGCCTCGACCTCGCGGGGGCGGATGGCTCAACCTACTTCTTGAACGCCGTCAACTACGGCTCCACCTACTCCTACGGACTCACCGGGCTATCCGGCTCGCACCCGCTCGCCGAGCCCATCGTGGGGATGGCGGACAACCCGGTCGGTGGGGGTTACTGGCTGGTGGCAAAGGATGGGGGGATCTTCAACTTTGGGAATGCCGGCTTCTACGGCAACCCCTACTCCTACGGACTCACCGGGCTATCCGGCTCGCACCCGCTCGCCGAGCCCATCGTGGGGATGGCGGCAACACCGGACGGCAAGGGTTACTGGCTGGTGGCGGCAGACGGGGGGATCTTCAACTTTGGCGACGCCGGCTTCTACGGCAACCCCTACACCCTGGGACTGACCGGGCTCTCCGGATCGCACCCGCTCGCCGCCCCGATAGTGGGGATGGCGGCAACACCGGACGGCAAGGGTTACTGGCTGGTGGCAAGGGATGGCGGGATCTTCAACTTTGGCGACGCCGGCTTCTACGGCAACCCCTACACCCTGGGACTGACCGGGCTCTCCGGATCGCACCCGCTCGCCGCCCCGATAGTGGGGATGGCGGCGTCCACCGACGGCAAGGGTTACTGGCTGGTAGGAGCAGACGGTGGCATCTTCAACTTCGGCGACGCCGGCTTCTACGGGAGCACCTATACCTACGGGATTACCGGCTTGGGAGGCTCGCACCCACTCGCCGCCCCGATAGTGGGGATGGCGGCCACTCCCGACGGCCAGGGCTACTGGCTGGTAGGAGCGGACGGGGGGATCTTCAACTTTGGCGACGCCACCTACGTCGGTTCGGAGGCCGGGGCGTCAAAGCCCGCTCCAGTGGTCGGGATCGCATCCGATCCGGTGCCGCAAGGGGTTCAAGGGTACGATGTCAGCAACATTCAGTGTGGAAGCTTGCCGAGCGCCGGCCAGCAACTGGCGATAGTTGAGACCAACGGCTGGCCCTTCTCCTACGACTATCCGCAATCGTCCAACCAGGGTATCTCGACTTGTGAGCAGCAGGCGATGGGGCTAGCCGGGACCCAGACCCAGCTCTACCTGTTTGCCGGATACTGGGGCCCACTCAACAACGGCCAACTGTCCCCCGCGATCTACGGGTCTGGATCATCCTTCACCAGCAACATAAACGGCGCGCTAGCCTGGACCGGCACAACCAACAGCTACCCATCGCCTTCGACCGCAGCAAATACTCCCGGCTGTCTTCAGTACGCAGCCGAAGGACGAAGCTGCGCCGCAGCCGGAGGCTACTTTACCAACGGCTTCGACGAGGCGCTCTTCGCCTACATTACCGCCGAAGAGAACGCCGGGCCGACGCAGGCGAACCTCTTGGCCATCCTCGGCAACACCTGGTGGTTGGATGCCGAAACATCACCAGGCGGTCAATGGACCTCCTCCGGCCAAGCCAACTACGACACCATCCTCGGCGCCATAGCTGGCCTTGAGTACCTCGGGGTTCCTCGTGTCGGGGTCTACTCCACCAGCTTACAGTACGGCCAGATAACCGCCGGCTCGCCGGGGACGCTCCCACCAAACACCCCCCTGTGGGTACCCACAGGGTACACCCAAGCACAGCTAAACCCGCAGCTCGTTTGCGCGGGGCAGGTGCCGACATCCTACCATCCGAGCTATTACGCACCGTTCGGCGGAAACGGCAGCTACATCCAGTACGTCCAGAACGTCAACAGCACCGACACCCTCGATATCGATACCGAGTGCTCAAGCTCGTAAACCCAAACGAACTCGAGCGATGTCTCCGATCAGTACGGAAAATAATGACTTCGTATCCATGGTCGCCGCTGACGCTTACCCGCCAAGCCGCCTGCCTCGCATACGCCGCGTCTTCAACCCAACAAACCTCTCTTCCCCAATCCGAATTTTCGCGCGCATGCCCGACTGTTGCGCCGTTCGGCTAGCCGTTCACAGCACCTCGGAGATGAAGGTGTGCAACTGTCTGAGGGTCCTGACCTCGGTGGCCGCCGTACAGTAAGGGGCAAAGACGGCCATCATCGAGTCGCCGGTGTCCCAGTAACCCTCGGGCTCGGGGTTGAGCCAGTAGGTCGCCTTCACCGATCCGGCAATCCGCTTGAACGCATCCAACCCCGGAT
>JAKARV010000013.1:0-19172 GCA_021819205.1 Actinomycetes bacterium
CACGGAAGTTAAGCCCACCAGCGCCGATGGTACTTGGGGGGAGGCCCCCTGGGAGAGTAGGGCACTGCCGCTCAATTCACCCCCCGATCTGCAAGGACCGGGGGGTGATTGCGTTTTGGGGTTAGGGCTTGAGATTGGTGCCGATCGGGGATCCGAGGCCGCAACAGGCGTTCCACCCCGGCCCCGCTTTATAGGCGCCATTGCTCCCGGTGTCGATCGGGAAGAATGGCGGCGGCTTTGGCGGGCTTTCGAGGGTTTGGTACCACGCTGGGTGGACAAAGCCTTGAGGGGTCCCGGCTTCCTGGTTTAGCAGCGCGATCAGGGCCGCCATCAACGGTGCTACAGCGCTTGTGCCACCAACTACCATCTCGGTGCCGTCTACGCGGATCTGGTAGCCGGTCTGGGGATCGGCGTTGGCGGCTACATCCGGTAAGCCGCGGCCCGCCGGATGGCCAGGGTCGACTGAGGGTGGCACGCGGGCTCCTGCTTGATAGGCGGGGAGTGGAAAGACGCGGCTGATACCTCCTCCGGTTGCGCCTCCGCCGTTAGCAAGGTCGTTCCAGACGGTCTGAGCGGCGAGATCTCCCGCGGGGGTGAGCTGGATGCGAGTTCCTCCGCAAGCAAGTGCGTACGGTGCCGACGCGGGAAAATCAACGTGTGCAAGGCCGTCGCTAAGGCCGTCTGATGATCCGTTGTCTCCAGCGGCCACCGTTACCGTGGTCCCGCCGGTGGCGGCGGTTTGGACAATATTGGCGAGAAGGTTGCGGTCTGCTGGTGCCCACTCTTGTTCCGGTGCGCCCCAGCTGATCGAGATGGCATCGGGGCGGGGCAAGGAGTTGGCGGCCACGGAGACTGCGTCGATGAAGCCTCGGTTCGTGTTGGGGGCGAAGTAAACGTCTATAGCGGTTCCGGGCGCGGCGGAGCCGGCGACTTCGATGTCGAGCATCACTTCGGCATCGGAAGAGGTTGGCGTCGAGGGTGCGTTGCTGCCGCCATCCACCGATATCGCAGTAACCGTGGGTACAGGTAGGTTCAGCTGGTTGAAGTAGGCGGTGATGTCGGCAGAGTGGAATCCTCCGCCAAGCTCGATTAAGGCTATACGCCTACCGGCTGCGGGAAGGACTGGGAAGCGGTAAGCCTTGGCGATCTCAGGCGGGGCGTAGGAGATGGTAGCGGCTGTGGCTATGCGGAACTTCGGGGTTGCCTGTAGGGAGGAGTCCATGCCGACGAGCGCGACGATCAGCGAGGAGAATTGGGTTGGCAAAATTGGTTCGTTTGAGGGTGCAAAAAAGCGATCCCCGCTGACGTCCTCGAAGACGGCGATCGATGTGGCGAAGAGCTGTTCCAGCAGCAATACGGTTGCCGAAAGTTCGAGGTGGTGCCGGACTGGGTTGACCGCGTTCACGGTGAATCCGGCGGTCGTGAGGAACGTTGCAAGGTTGTCCAGTTCGGATGCGGGAGCTGAAAAATCTATGTAGATGCTCAGATCAATCAAGTCGCTTTTGGGTTTGTCACCGATCTGGCGAGCGTCGGGATGGGTCCTGGTGAAATGACGTTCTTGTGGCACGGCCACTCCCCCCTCAACTATGGCTGTGGTCAAGGCTACCACTGGCAGTTAAGCGGCGAGTGTGCGGTTTGGGTCAGTGGTCTGAGCCGGACTTTCACGCTTGTGATGGCGGGTAGGCTGGTTGGGCTGGTTGTCCCGAGCGGTTTCTTTGAGATCGTGCTTTTGGGCGAGGGAGAGGGTACCCGATTGCTGTTGAGCGTTCGCGACGTTGGCCACGAGTTCGGTTCCCGGCTTCTGTTTGAAGGTTTTGACTTCACTATCGATCGCGGCGATCGAGTGGGCCTCGTTGGAAGGAACGGGGCCGGCAAGACGACGCTGTTGCGGATCCTTTCGGGAGAGCTGGTTGCCAAGGGATCGGTCGAGCGCCCTGGGACTCTTGGATATCTTCCCCAGGACCCACGGGCGGCAGACCCAGAGATGTCCGCGCTTACCCGGGTGCTCTCTGGACGGGATCTTGATGTTATCTACAGGACCCTCACCGAGGCGCAACAGCGGATGGCTGACTGCTCGCCAAGTGAGGAGGCAACGTTTCTCAAGGCCTACGGCGAGGCGGAGATGCTTTTCGCAGCCCGAGAGGGTTATCGTGCCGAGGCGGATGCAGCTGCCATCGCAGCCAACCTCGGTCTTGCGGCAGGGGTGCTTTCTCAGCAGCTGGGCACGCTTTCCGGCGGCCAACGTCGCCGGATAGAGCTTGCGCGAATTCTTTTCTCCGAGGCTGATCTGCTTCTGCTTGACGAGCCGACCAACCATCTAGATGCCGACTCGATCGGCTGGCTAACCAACTACTTGAAGGCGTTCAACGGGGGGCTGATGGTCATCTCTCACGATGCCGAACTTCTGCAAGCGGTGTGCAACCGGATTCTTTTTCTCGATGCGGTGCGGTCCGAGGTAACCGCCTACAGCATGGGCTATCGGTCGTACCTGATTCAAAGGGCGGAGGACGAAGCACGGCTCGCAAAGGAGGAGGAGCAGGTGTTGGGGCGTGCCGCACAGCTGAAGCGGCAGGCCGACAGGATGCGCGGCTCTAGCGCGAAGCGGGCGCGGACTGCCAAGGTTCTCGACCGGAAGGCGGAGCGATTGCTCGATTCCTTCGATGGCCAGCGCAGCGGCCACGAGCGGGTGGCGCGGATTCGCTTTCCACCACCCGCCCCTTCGTCGCGGGTGGTGCTCGAGGGCAAGGGCTTGGTAAAGGCGTATGGCTCTTTGGAGGTGATCTCCGGTCTCGACATCGTGGTGGAGCGGGGAGAGAAGATGCTGGTTATCGGGTTGAACGGTGCTGGCAAGACGACACTTCTCCGGCTGCTTGCCGGGGTCGAGCCGCCAGACGCTGGAGAGCTTTTCGTCGGCCGGGGGGCGGTCCTTGGATACTACACACAGGAGCATGAGTCTCTGGAACCGGCAAGTTCCGTCTTTGCAAATCTCCGGAGGCTTGCTCCGGCTACGCTCACCGACGCCGATCTCAGAGCTGTGCTGGGCTCCTTCCTCTTTAACAAGGACGCCTTCGATCAGATGGCGGGGACCCTCTCCGGGGGTGAGAAGACCCGTTTGGCGCTGGCGACGCTGGTTGGCACCAGATCGAACGTACTGCTGCTTGACGAGCCGACGAACAACCTCGATCCGGCGAGCCGTGATCGGGTTCTTTCCGCTCTTCGCGACTACGAGGGGTCAGTGGTGCTGGTTACCCACGACCCGGGAGCGGTCACAGCGCTCCAGCCGGACCGGGTTTTGCTGTTACCCGACGGCGTCGAGGACTACTGGTCTCCGGACCTGCTCGATTTGGTCACCCTCTCCTAACGTGGACGGCGCGGCGGGTTCCAACCATTGGCACAGGTTCGTTGGTTAGGATCGAGTCCAGATTAGGCCGGTGCAAGGAGGTGTCGTGGTCGCAGATATCAGGACTCCGATGGTAGTGATCCATCTCGACACATCGGACCGTCGAATTTGGGGAGGCGCGTTGCGGACGGTCGCAAATCTGCTTGCCGAGAGTCCGGATGCCAAGGTGGAGGTTGTCCTCCAAGGGCCGGCGGTCGATATGGGGCGGGCACACGCTTCACCGCTCGCGGCGCAGCTCGGCCTGCTGGCGGCGAGGGGTGTCACCTTCGTTGCCTGCTCCAACTCGCTCAGGGCTCGAGGGATTGCCGAGTCGGAGCTCTTGGATCGGGTCGGGGTCGTTCCATCGGCAATCGGCGAGTTGATCCGGGCCCAGCAGTCGGGGATGGCTTACCTTAAAATTTAGACCCAGCGGCTTCTGCTGGGGAGGGCCTGGCAGAAGCCGCTGGGTCTATTTCTGGCTTAATGATTGCTATGTTAACTATTGCCAAGAAGTCGATCTGGAGCTGCGGAGCTCTAGCGGCCGAACCAACTTTTCTTGGGGGATGCGGCCTGCGCGGTACTGTCGCACTGGCAACGGTCGGACTTAGGAATATGACCCAACACTTGCTCTACGTGGGCGCCGCATCCAGCCCAGGTGGGTCGCTTGCATGTCTTACAGGTAATCGCTCTGCACATACCCTACAGGGTATAGGTAGATTAATGGAGAACGAGCCAGTTCCTCTGTAAATTATGGCAAATTTTTCGTTTTCAAGTTCGAGGAGGGAGGGCTACGGGCCAGTGGTCGCTAGTAGCTTCGGGCGATGGTCTCCGATGGGAGTTCGTTGAAGCGGGCGCGGTAGGCGGAGGCGAAGTGGCCCATGTGGGTAAATCCCCAAACTCGCGCGGTATCGCTGACGCAGGATCGGGTAACGGAAGAGTTTTCGGCGGCTTCTATCAAACTTTCGCGCACCCGGAGGAGGCGCTCGTCGCGAATGTAGGAGATCGCCGAGGTGTTGAGTTCGATGGCGAAGGCGTTCTGAAGCGTGCGGATGCTGCATCCGGCGGCTTCGGCTACGTCGGCGACGGCGATTTCTTCGGAGAGATGGCTCTCGATGAACTCGAGGGCACGGCGAAGGGTTCTGCTGGCCGGAGTCTGTTCGGGGGATTGGAGCATCCGGGTGTAGTTCGATGGCTGAACCAGAAGGAGCATCGAGACGACGTAGTTTTCTAACGCCGTGAGTGCGCTATCGGCGGGTGCCAACCGAGATGGAAGCGCCAGCTCTTCGTGGAGCAAGTAGACAGCCGAGAGCCACCTGGTGGAGTTGGGGGCGAACTGGTCGAGTTCTGGTTCGAAGACGACCTCGCTGCGCAGCGATCTTCCGATCATGTGGGTGAGCTGGCGCTCGATGAGCGCTTTGGAGATGCGTACGAATAGGTGGGGCGAGTCGGCATCGAATCGAAAGCTGAGAGGTTCTTGAGGTGGGGCGACGAATGCCGTAGCCATCGAGGTGGCGACCGTCTTCCCTGGAAGCCGGAACTCGGCAGAGCCGCTGGTCGGCATGAAGATGAAGAAGTGGTCTTGGGGTGGCTCCTCGCAGGTTACGTCGGCGACCACCCGATAGTCAAGATAGCCAAAAGTGATGTCGCGCAACCGAGTCGCGTGCAGCGTGGCGTGGAACTCGCTGGTCTCTCGGGCTTGGATGATCAGGCGGTGCTTGCCGAGAATCTGCTCGAAGCACTGCTCGGCTTCGCGGATAAAAGCGCTGGAACAGATCTGGTACGGTTCCAGCGCCGGCGGGATCCCTCGGGATCTACCCCGCCTGGGAACGCTGGCTTGGGTTTTTGAGGTGTCGAGCCGCGCAAGTTTCGGAATGGTCATAGACCAGTGTTGCGCAAACGGGACTAGAAAATCGTTAACGGGGTGGGATTCTTTAAATTCGTTGCGGAAAATGGCGGCTAAGTGCCGATTTTGGATAGTTAGATCCAACGCAAGCCGAAGTTCCTTCGATACTATCCAACCAAGTGTCGTTTGAGGGGAGGCGGAAGTAGTGACGAATTCTTTGCGTGCTGCGGAATCCGGCGTGGAGATGCTTGCCGATCGGCTTAACGATCCAGTGGTGGCCGCGGGGGTCGCTGCGCTCCTGGACCGGGCCGGACTTCTCGCCTTTGCACTCCAGGCGGTCGATGAGCTTTTGGCCCGCGGTGATGTCGTGGCCGACTCGTTAGCCGGGGCGGTTGCCGAACTAAGGGCCGTGAAGGCGACCGACGTCCTCGGGGGGCGGAGCCTCGACGTCTCCGAGGTAACCGCAAATTTGGCCCACCTCTTCGTCTCGGTCTCGGAGTCGGCCCCGGCTATAGCCGAACTCATGGATTCGGGGATGTTTCGCAGCGACGTGATGGCGCTCCTTGCCGAGGCGGCCGAGGCCGCTGTCGAGGCAAAGAGGGCCGTTGACGGGGGTGCACTCCGGGTGCAGGGTCCGCTATCGCTGGTAAAGTCGCTACGCGATCAGGATGTTCAGCGAGGGCTTAGCTACGTCATTGAGATGGCGGCTGCGCTAGGGCGAAAAGTCTGAGCCGGTGCACGAGCTTTCGATAGCGCGCGCCATCGTGGCAGAGGTGGAAAGCTCTGCTCTCGAGGAGGGGATCGCCACAATAGAGGAAGTTCGGCTAAAGGTCGGTGCGCTCTGCGGCGTAATCGGCGACTCGCTCAATTTCTGCTTCGAGATCGCTGCCGATGGAACCGTGGTGGCCGGGGCGAAGCTCGCTATAGAGAGGGTTCCGGTTTTGCTTTGGTGCGGGGAGTGCGAGCGGGCCGTTGTTCCCGAGAATCAGCTCCTATTCCAGTGTCCGGAGTGCAAAGCGTTATGCGCAGATCTGCTATCCGGACGCGAGCTCGAGATCGTCGGCTACAGCGGCGAACGGCGTTGCGAGGGGGTGCCGGCGTGGTGAGCGATGACAGCTTCATCGAGCTGAACCGCCGGGTGTTACGGGCGAACGATCTGGTCTCCGGCGGATTGCGGGAGCGTTTTGCGCACGCGGGGATCCGGGTGGCCAACCTTATCTCGGCACCTGGGACCGGAAAGACCGAGCTGGTGGTGGCGCTGGGGGAGCTGGCCGCTAGCGCCGGAGTGGAGATGGCGGTTTTGGTTGGCGATTGCGCGACCGACAACGACGCCAGGCGAATCGCGGCGTCGTGTCCGATGGTTAGGCAGATCGTCACCGATGGGCTGTGTCATCTGGAGGCGAGCATGATCGGCGAGGCGCTCTCCGGTTTTGACTTGGCCGAGATCGATCTGCTGCTCATCGAGAACGTGGGCAACTTGGTCTGCCCCTCCGATTTCGACCTTGGCGAAGATCTCAAGGTTGCGCTTCTCTCGGTGACCGAGGGGGAGGACAAGCCGCTGAAGTACCCGCACCTCTTCTCCAGCGCCGACTTGGTGGTGGTCACCAAGCTCGATCTTGCGGAGGCGGCGGGTTGCGACCTTGGAGAACTCGGTGCAAACATCGCCGCCGTAAACCCCGGGGCTTTGGTGATCTATACCTCCGCCCGTTCCGGCGATGGGATCGGCCAGCTTTTTAAAGTCCTTGCCGTTGGGGGGTAGTCGTTTTTGATGATGTGCATTGGTGTAGAAGAAAGGGAGAGATAGTTGGCTACGGTGCTATGGCTGCAGGGTGGGGCCTGTTCGGGGAACACCATTTCGTTTACTACTGCCGAGGAGCCCAGCGTTGTCGATCTGATAGTCGACTTCGGTCTTGAGCTTATCTGGCACCCGTCGCTCGGTGTCGAGCTTGGCGAGAACGCCAGGAGGATCTTTGATGACGTGGTATCGGGCGTGCAACCCCTTGACATCCTCGTCTTCGAGGGTTCGGTGATCCAGGGTCCCGAGGACTCCGGACGCTTCAATATGTTTGCCGGACGCCCGATGAAGGAGTGGGTCAACGACATCGCTGGGCAAGCCCAGGTGGTCGTCGCTCTCGGGGACTGCGCATGCTGGGGAGGGATGCCGGCCACGGAGCCGAACCCGACATCCTCCACCGGGCTGCAGTTCCACAAGCGCAACAAGGGGGGCTTCCTGGGTCCCGACTTCAAGTCGAAGCTCGGTCTTCCGGTGGTCAACATTCCCGGTTGTCCTGCCCACCCGGACTGGATCACCCAGGTGATAGTGGCGCTGGCTTCGGGCAGGGCCGGCGACGTTGCGCTCGACGAGCTCCACCGTCCGCAGACCTTCTTCAAGAGCTTTACCCAGACCGGCTGCACCCGGATGCAGTTTTTTGAGTACAAGCAGTCGACGACCTCATTTGGCGAAGGGACGCGCTCCGGCTGCCTCTTCTACGAGTTCGGTTGCCGTGGTCCCATGACCCACTCGCCGTGCAACCGGATCCTTTGGAACCGGCAGTCGTCTAAGACGCGTGCCGGAATGCCGTGCACGGGGTGTACCGAGCCGGAGTTTCCCTTTTTCGACTTGGCGCCGGGAACGGTGTTCAAGACGCAAAAGGTGAGCGGCGTTGTTCCCCGCGAGGTTCCGGAGGGAAACGACCACCTTACATACATGGCCCACGCGATGGCGGCGAGAGTTGCCGCGCCTCAGTGGTCCAAGGAGGACATGTTCGTTGTGTAAGCCGAGCCGGTGGTTTCCTTGTCCGGGTGAAGCGGGCAGGGTGATGGTAGTGGGTGCTTTGGAGAGGAGAGGGAAATGGGTGCCGTAGATTTGCACGTTAGCCCGTTGGGCAGGGTTGAGGGAGACCTCGATGTTCGGGTTACCATCGAGGACGGGGTCGTCACTTCGGCTTGGACCGAGGCGTCGATGTTTCGCGGATTTGAGATCATTCTCCGGGGAAAGGATCCGCAAGCGGGCTTGATCGTGACCCCGAGGATCTGCGGGATCTGCGGAGGGAGCCACCTTTACAAGTCTGCATACGCCCTGGACGTCGCTTGGCAGACGGAGATGCCTCCCAACGCCACTCTGATCCGGAATATCGCCCAGGCGGTGGAGACGCTGCAGAGCATTCCCAAGTACTTCTACGCGCTGTTCGCAATCGACCTCGTAAACAAGAACTACGCGAATTCTCCGCTCTACGAAGAGGCGGTGAGGCGGTTTGCGCCCTTCGTTGGGAGCAGCTATCAGAAAGGCTTGGTTTTATCGAACAAGCCGGTGGAGATCTACGCAATTTTCGGTGGACAGTGGCCGCACTCGAGTTTCATGGTTCCCGGCGGAGTTATGTGCGCACCAACGCTCGCGGACGTCACGCGGTCACTTTCGATCCTGGAGTTCTGGAAGACCGAGTGGCTGGAGAAGATGTGGCTTGGTTGCTCGGTCGACCGGTGGCTCGAGAACCGGACCTGGGCTGATGTGGAGGCCTGGGTGGAGGAGAACGGGAGCCAGTACAACTCGGACTGTGGCTTCTTCATCCGCTACTGCAAGGACGTGGGGCTGGACAAGTACGGGAAGGGCGTTGGGAACTACCTCGCAACCGGGACCTACTTCGATCCGCAGCTCTATGGCCGTCCCACCATAGAGGGGCGCAACGCGGCGCTGATCAACCGCTCTGGGATCTACGCCGGTGGAGAGTACTTCGCCTTTGAGCAGGAGAGGGTGAGGGAAGACGTTGCCCACTCCTTCTACGAGGGTGATACCGCCCGCCACCCCTTCGAGGGCGAGACCAAGCCGATCGATCCGGCGGTGGGGAAGAAGCTCGACAAGTACTCTTGGGCAAAGTCGCCGAGATACGAGGTTCCAGGCCACGGATACGTTCCGCTGGAGGTAGGCCCGCTTGCCCGCCGGGTAGTCGCCGGAGCTCCGGGAGCTGGAAGCCACCAGGACTACGACCCGCTGTTTTCGGATACCATCTCGACCATAGGACCATCGATAATGGTCAGGCAGATGGCGCGGATGCACGAGGCGGCGAAGTACTACCGCTGGGCCAAGGAGTGGCTTGGGCAAATCAACCTCCAGGAGAGCTTCTACATAAAGCCGGTGGAGCTCGAGGCGGGAAAGGGCTTTGGAGCTACGGAAGCGGCGCGTGGGGCGCTATGCGACTGGATCGTTCTCGAGGACGGGAAGATTGCCAACTACCAGGTGATCACGCCGACCGCCTGGAACATCGGCCCCCGCGACGGCGAGGGCGTGATGGGGCCGATGGAGTCCGCTCTGGTGGGTGCTCCGATCGTCGACCCGACCGATCCGGTGGAGCTCGGCCACGTCGCCAGGAGTTTCGACTCCTGCCTGGTGTGCACGGTCCACGCCTACGACGGCCGCAGTGGAAACCAACTCTCCGAGTTTGTGGTAAACGGGATGGTGTGATGGGGATTCCGACCACCGGCACGGACCCGCCTCAGGGCTCTTTGTTGGATCGGTACGGCTACGGACCTAGCGCTACTGATGCTCCGGCGGTGGTCGTGGTCGGGTGCGGGAATCTCCTTCGTGGCGACGACGCTATCGGTCCGCTGGTAGTGCGGGAGCTGGCGGCTGCGGGATTGCCAAAGCAGATTGCTCTGGTAGATGGTGGTACCGCGGGAATCGACGTCGCCTTTCGGATGCGGGGGGCAAAGCGGGCAATCCTGATCGATGCCGCGGCGACGGGATCGGATCCGGGTACCATCTTCCGCGTGCCGGCCGACGCTTTGGTCGACGAAGTGGCGTTGTCGGGCGTGCACAGCCACGCCATCCGTTGGGACCACTCGCTAGCCCTGGCCAAGTGGCTTCTGGGGTCAGAGATTCCGCAGTCGATCACCGTGTACTTGGTCGAGGCCGGCTCGCTTGAAGTTGGAGAGGGGCTCTCCAAGCCGGTTGAGAGGGCGAAGGAGCTGCTGGTGGCTACTCTGCTTGCCGAGATCAACGACGATGCCGATTCTCCCGAAGTTCAGCCGGAAGGATCTTCATGAGCATGGCGAAGGAGGTCGGGGTGAACGGCACCGGCCGCGGACATCTGGTTCCGTTGCCAGTTGGGGAGCAGCCGCTCGGCGCCGAGCCGTTTCCGGCGGGATTGCTGCTACTTCCCGATACCGAAGGTTGCCGGAGATTGGCAGCCGCTTTGAGGTGCGGAAGTCGTCCGCTGGATTTTCCCCCGGAGGCTAGCTACTACGCCGACGCCATGGCCGGGTGCGTCGCTTCGGACGTGGCGTCGGCTCTGCCGGATGAAGGCTTTATCGCCGATTACAACAGATTGGTTTTGGTTGGGGGTTCGGCGGCGCTCGCCGCAGCGCGAAGCGGGTCACCGGCGGAGTATGCCCCGTTGGTGGAGTTTGCCGCTTACCTGGGTGGTATCGGGGAGCTTCAGGTGCCGGATCCGATGCCGCCCGGTGCGCTTGGGGCGCTCATCGCGTCGGCGCTATCGGCGGAGTTGGCCACTAACGGAGAGCGAGGCGAAGCGCTTGCTCTGCTGATTGACGCCATTGGCCGGGCGTCGTCTTCGTCTCCGTTACTCGCTGCGGGCCTCTGTGGGGATGCGGCGTCGCTGCACCTAGCCGGCGAGGGAGGGTGGCAGGCGGGGCTGACCCAACTAGACGCGGGCATCGCTTTGATCGAAGGCGGCGGAGAGGTGCCACTGCTGGCGGAGCTCCATCTTGCAGCGGGCGTTTTGGTGCACGAGCACTTGGAAGAGCGGCCGGAACTGCTCCAGGCCGCGGTCACCCACTACCTTGCCGCCTGTCGGGAGTCTCCGTTCGGCACCGATCGGCGCGTCTTCGGACTTGCTCACATGCACCTTGCGCTCCTCTACCTGGCAATGCCGATGGCAACCGCCTCCGACCAGCTTCGCTATGGGGTGGCGGTCTCCTCGCTAAAAAAAGCGGTCGAGGCGCTCGATCCTGCGCTTTACCGAGAGGAGAGTTTGCAGGCACGGTTCAACTTGGCTAACGCGCTTGTCTATGCGCCCTCTTCGGTGCAGGGGGATAACATTGTCGAGGCTACGGAGATCTACGAGGAGGTCGCGTTGGCACGGCGCGAAAGCGGAGATGCGGTTGGTTACGCCCGTGCCTGCGCCAACCAGGGGAATGCCCTCGCGCATCTTGGCATCTTCGACCATGCGAGGTCGCGGATGGAGGAGGCGATGGCGATCTTTTCCGCTCGCGGTATGACGGTCGAGAGGGATGCGATGCTGGAGGCGCTCGCTGAAATCGGGGCCGGCACTATTGCCCAAGCGGCGGAGCATGGCTAGCTACCCGCGGGCACTCTTTGATCTGGTGATCTCGGTCGCAATCGAGAGGATCCTAGACCGGGCGGTGGCCCGGTGGGGTTCGGAAGCCGCGGCGGCTGAGGCGCTTCGGAGCGGCGGCAACGAAATCAATGCGTTTATCGAAGGGTTTTCTTCGCTGGTGGTGGAGGATCTCGGGCTTGGCGATACCGACGGGGCCTGCTTTATCCTCGCCAGCCTGGAGAGGAGAAAAGTGGAGGTATCCAGCTTCGTGGGGACGGTGTCCGAGCTTCTCGAGGCGACTGCGCGCCGGAGCTTCGAAGAGTTGCTGAGGGGAAAGGCGATCGAGGCGGCGGAGCTGGCGGCTAGCTACCAGTTCCGATCTGCCCAGCTTTAGGGGGTTCGCAGGATGGCGTTGACAAAACGGGAGCTGTTGGTGGCCGAACTTGCCGGAGAGATAGACGGAGCGCTCGCCGCGGTTGAGAAGTTGCCTGCTCCGGAGCGCGAACTCGCGATGAAGCTGAAGGACGCGGTTGAAGCGTTCTACCGGGCAGGAATGGCGAGGATGGTTCGGCTTCTCCGCGATGAGGTCGCCGGCGGCGGCGATGCGCTTCGGGAGCTTGCGTCCGATCCCGAGGTTCGGGCGGCGCTTGCCGCTGTGGGAATTCTCCGGGCTGGACCTTCCGAACGGGCTTCGCGGGCACTCGCTGCAGAAGGCGAGCGTCTTCAGGAACTTGGGGGGCGGGCGGAGTTGGTGCGGGTAGACCCGCCGGTAGCCTACGTTCGGCTTCTTGGTGGTTGTGGAAGCTGTTCCGGCGGTACTGCGGAGCTCGTCGCCGAAGTCGAGCGGATCCTTGTGGAACGGGTTGAGGAGGTCGCGGAAGTTCGGATTTTCGACGACGGTGCCCGGCAAGTCCCAGTCGCTCTTGGCTCCACGTCCAGATGGATCGAGGGCCCCGAACTCGTTGCGCTCGTGGCCTCGCCGGTGCTGGCGTTCGAGGCCGGGGAGACCAGCCTGATCGCGGTGGCGGCGGGTGACGGGGTGTCGGTCTTCGTCAATGCCTGTGCGCACCAGGGGATGCCGCTCGATCGGGCGAGCGTCGATCCCGAGGGCATCTTGCATTGCCCGTGGCACGGCTACAGCTATGACGCGGCGAGTGGAGAATGCCTCAGTCTTCCGGGTTCGCGTCTTGCTCGGGTCCCGTCAAAGGTTGATGGGGGCAGAATTTGGATCAAGGGGGGTCGTTGATGGCGCACCCTGTCTCCTGGATCGGGGCTCCTTCGGAAGGGGGTCTCAGGCTTCCCAGCGGGACGCCTAGCCCGATGTCGCTATACGCACCGCGGGGTGTTTGGACGGATGGCCTCCGACTGGTCGTATCCGATACCGGCAACCACCGAGTCCTTATCTGGCACCGGTTGCCAACCAAGGACCATCAACCGGCGGACGTTGTGCTCGGACAAGGTTCGTTCGTTGAAGAGGGGGCAAACTCACGGGGCACCAAGCTGGGCATGAACCTTCCAACCGGGGTAATGGTCGTCGAAGGGCGGCTGGTGGTGGCGGACGCCTGGAATCACCGCCTGCTGGTTTGGGACGGGGTTCCCGAGGTCTCGGGCGAGGCTCCGGAGTACCAGATAGGTCAGAGTGATTGGGATGGGTGCGAGATGAACGCCGGGGGGGCGTGCAGCCGGACCTCTCTCTATTGGCCGTTTGGAGTTGGCGTAGCGGGAGGCCGCTTCTGGGTCGCGGATACCGGTAACCGGAGGGCGCTTTGCTGGCCGGGTCTTCCGGTTCCCGGCCAACCTCCGGAGATGGTTCTTGGGCAGCCCGACTTTGTCTCGAACGAGGAGAACCGGGGAGAGGTCGGCCCGGCGAGCTTCAGGTGGGTTCACGCGATCGCCGAGGCGGGTGGGATGCAGTACTTTGCGGACGCCGGCAACCACCGGGTGCTGGTGTGGCAAAAGGACACCTTTTCGAGCGCGGTTGCGGCTCTGGGGCAAGAAAGCTTTGACGCCACCTACGAGTGGGCCTACGGACCCCAGAGCGAGCGGGTTTTGCGCTTTCCTTACGCAGTGGCCGGGGATGGAGATATCCTCGCCGTTGCCGACACCGCCAACAACCGGGTGCTCATCTGGGATGCCGCGCCCGCAGGGATGGGGCATCCCGCAGACCGGGTGATCGGTCAAGACGATTTTCGTGCATACGGGGAGAACCACTGGAAAGAGGTAACCCATTCCTCGATGTGCTGGCCATATGGGCTGTCGCTCGCCGGTAACCTGCTGGCGGTGGCCGACTCGGGCAACAACCGGGTGATGCTGTGGTCGGTAGAGCGGGAGACGCCTGCGTTGCAAGCTGCCGGTGAGCCGGGTGGTACGGGAAGCGCACAGCTTCTCGGCGGATAGGTATGGAGTTGGTTGGAGAATGTGTCTTGGAGTTCCTGGGCAAATAGTCGAGCTCTTCCAGGAGGGGGTAACCCTAATGGGGACGGTCGACTTCATCGGGATCAGGCGAAAGGTCTGCTTTGCCTCGTTGCCGGACGTCGCGGTTGGAGACTACGTTCTGGTACACGTGGGTTTCGGGCTTGCCCGGTTGGATGAGGAGAACGCTATCCGGACCATAGCGTTGATGCGTGAGCTCGGGGTGCTAGAGGAGGAGCTCGGCCCGGAGGCGCAGGCCGCGAGCACGAGCTAGGGATCCTCGTGGCATCGGTCGTAAGGATTACGGGGGCGGTTCAAGGCGTCGGCTTTAGACCGCACGTCTTTCGCCAGGCTCGTACCGCCGGCTATAGGGGCTGGGTGGCGAACTCTCCCGAAGGCGTGCTGATACACCTGGAGCTCGACCCCGAGGAGGCGAAAGCCGCTGTCGCAGTCCTGTTGGAGCAGCTGCCGCGGTCAGCGCGGGTGGAGACGGTGTCGATCACCAAAGCGGGTTCGGAGCGGTTGGAGGGTTTCGAGATCCGCCCATCTCTTCTAGGCGCCTCCGCCAGCGCTGAGATCCTCTGCGATCTGGCGATGTGCGCCGCTTGTCGCGAGGAGATTTTGGATCCCGGAAACCGTCGCTACGGTTACGCCTACACCAGCTGTACCGACTGCGGCCCACGGTATTCGGTGATGACGTCGTTGCCTTACGATCGCGGCAACACGACGCTGGCCTCGTGGCCGATGTGCCTGGAGTGCGAGGCCGAGTACACAAACCCGCTCGACCGGCGGTTCCACGCCGAGCCGATCGGGTGCCCGTCGTGCGGCCCAACCTTCTGGCTCTACCTCCCTGGAAAGAAGGGCGGGTTTGCCCGGAGTAGGGAGAGCGGGCTCCTTGCGATCAAGGGGGCGGCCGAACTGCTCAACGAGGGCGAAGTTGTCGCGGTCAAGGGAATCGGTGGTTACCACCTCGCTTGCAACGCCGCAGATAGTTTGGCAATTGAGCGGCTACGAGAGGCGAAGTATCGAAAGGAGAAGCCGTTTGCGGTCATGGTCCCAGACTTGGAGACCGCGGCGGCCATCGGGCACCTCGGCGAGAGGGAGGTCGCGTTGCTCTCCTCTCCATCCGCCCCCATCGTGTTGTTGAGAAAACGGCTGGAGTTTGCGGGCGTCGCGCCCGGATCGCCATATATCGGCGTGATGCTGGCGTACACCGGCGTGCACCATCTGCTATTTGAGAGCAATGCCCCCAGGGTGGTCGTAATGACAAGCGGAAACCGGTCTTCGGAGCCGATTGCTTTTGAGGACGGGGATGCCCTCGGCCGCTTTGAGGGGATGGCTAGTGCGGTCCTTTGTGGGGAGCGTCCGATAGCGCGCCGGCTGGACGACTCGCTTGCATACCCTTTCGGGCGTGCGCCGTTGTTGAGGCGCTCGAGAGGTCTGGCCCCAGCTTTCTCGGCCGACCTGCCGTGGTCGTATCCGGTACTCGGCTGTGGTGCCGATCTCAAGGGTACGGTGGCGCTTGCGGTAGCGGGAAAGGTCGCAACTTCGCAGTATCTGGGAGATCTGGGCTTTGAGGAGACCAGAGTTGCACATCGGCGAACAGTCACCGAGCTAGCGGGGATGTACGGGATTGGCCTCGACTCCTGCCTGGTCTGCTCCGATCTGCACCCCGACTACTACACCCATCGCTACGCCGAGGAGCTCGGGGAGCTTACCGGGCGGGCACCGCTGTTTTTCCAGCATCATCGGGCTCATATCGCCTCTGCTCTAGCCGAGTCCGCAAGCTTAAACCTCCGGGTTGTCGGAATCGCCATGGACGGGACCGGATACGGAGACGACGGAACCATCTGGGGCGGAGAGTTTTTTACCGGTTGCCTCGAGGATGGCCTGGTTGCCGCGGGCTCCCTTGAACAAGGGTTACTGCTTGGCGGCGATGCCGCCGCCCGCCGTCCGCTGCAGGCGCTCGGCGGCTACTTGGCATCCGATGAATGCTGGGAGATGCTGGCGGATCGAAAGTTTGCCTTCGACCGTCAAGTTCTTGGCGCTGTTGATTCGATGAGGACCGAGCGGGGCTTTTCCACTCCGGCTAGCTCATGCGGGCGGCTATTTGACGCGATGGCGGCGATATGCGGCTTTGTGGGTGTGGCAAGTTTCGAAGGGCAGGCGGCAACGTGGCTGGAGTCGCTGGCCGAGCTGGCGAGTGGGGGTGGCGGATACGACTTTCCTGTTGAGAGCGGTTTGATCGGCTATCAGCTTGCCCTGGAGCGGGCCATCGTCGACCGGATGGCCGGAGTCGATCCGGAGACGATCTCGCTCAAATTCCACCGGGGGCTTGCTCGGGCGGTGGTGGAGATGACGGTGGCGTTAGCTAAAGTGGCGGACGCGGAGGCGGCGGTGCTATCTGGAGGGGTCTTCCAGAACCGGCTTCTGCTGGAGTTGGTGGAGGAGGGGTTGACGGGGGCGGGACTGCCGGTAATCACCAACACCAGGCACTCTTGTAACGACGAGAATATCGCGCTTGGCCAGGTTGTTTTGGGGGCATTCGAGTTGGCGACTGGGAGACACGGTGTCGACCTCTAACCAAAATTGGAATGAGGAGGGTGAGTTTTATGAAACTGGTAGATGAGTTCAGAGATCCGGCAAGGATCGGTGAGTTGGCAGCCGCCATAGCCGGGGAGATCCGCGACCGCTCCTACCGCTTCATGGAGGTGTGTGGCGGCCACACTCACGCGATCTACCGATTCGGGTTGCCGGACATCCTCCCACAAAGCGTCGAACTGATCCATGGCCCCGGCTGCCCGGTGTGCGTGCTTCCGATCGGAAAGGTGGACGAGGCGCTCACGCTTACCGAAAACCCGTCGGTTACCCTCTGCGCCTTTGGTGACGTTATGCGGGTTCCGGGGTCGAAGATCTCGCCTCTCGAGGCTCGTTCCGAGGGGCGCGACGTGAGAATGGTGTACTCGCCGCTTGACGCCCTAAAGTTAGCGGCAGGCAATCCGCGCCGACAAGTGGTCTTCTTTGCTATCGGCTTCGAGACCACGGCTCCCTCCACTGCACTGACCATCATGCAGGCGGCGAGAATGGGAGTGACGAACTTTTCGATCTTTTGCAATCACGTGACCATTGGCCCACCCTTGCGGTCGATATTGGAGACCGAGGAGCTCAACCTGGATGGTTTTATTGGCCCGGGCCACGTTTCGGCAGTGACCGGAACCAAGGCGTACGACTTCGTAGCCGCGGAGTACTCAAAGCCGGTGGTGGTGTCTGGCTTTGAGCCGGTCGACATTCTCGAATCGCTCTACATGCTGGTCCGGATGGCAAACGGTGGTATTGCTGCGGTCGATAACCAGTACACCCGAGCGATAACCAAGGATGGAAACCAGGCAGCTCAGGCCGCGATGGCCGAGGTGTTTGAGGAGCGAGACAGTTTTGAGTGGCGTGGCCTTGGATTTATCTCTCAATCGGCTCTGAAGATAAAACGAAAGTATGCTGCGTACGACGCCGAAGCGCGTTTTTCAATCGAGAGCATTCGCAGCCCCGAACCAAACGGTGCCATCTGCGGTGAGGTCCTGGTGGGTGCGAAGCGCCCCGAAGATTGCCCCCTTTTAGGAGTTGGATGCACTCCAGAGAGCCCTACGGGTGCGTTGATGGTGTCCTCCGAGGGTGCGTGTGCGGCTTACTATACCTACGTACATAGGGGTCTGACCGTTGCCGGTTGAACGGGTCTCCCTGGAGAGAAAGGCGACCAAAATGTCCACCGTCCACTTCTTCGACCCGTCGATTCAGCTAGGCCATGGTGCGGGTGGGAGAGCTAGCCGGCGATTGATCGAGGGTTTGGTCTCGCCTGCATTGGGCATCTGGGGACCGAGCGAGCTAGAGGACGGGGCGATGCTCGTGGTGGGAGACGAGCGATTGGTCATGACCACCGACTCCTTCGTCGTTTCCCCACGCACGTTTCCGGGCGGCTCCATTGGGGAGCTGGCGGTTAACGGAACTTTGAACGACCTGGCGGTGTCGGGAGCCGCGCCGCTTGCGATCTCCGTTGCCTTGATCCTCGAAGCGGGACTGGCATCGGAGGATCTTTATCGAGAGCTGGAGGCAATAGCCCGGTGTGCAGGTGCTGCGGGAGTGTCGGTAGCTACCGGCGATACCAAGGTTGTGGAACACGGGAGGGGAGACGGCCTATTCATCACCACTACCGGAGTAGGCAGGATGCACGGCAAGGCTGCTTTGGGTGCTGGCCGGGTACGTCCCGGAGACGCAATTCTGCTCTCAGGTGCGATAGGGGACCATGGGATGACCGTGATGTTGGCGAGGGGAGAGCTTGACCTTGCTTCCGAGTCGTTGCGATCGGACACCCGTCCCGTCTGGCCGTACGTCGAGGCGCTTCTTGATCGCTTTGGACCCGAGGTCCGGTGGATGCGCGATCCGACTCGTGGGGGCTTAGCTACTACGCTGAACGAACTTGCCACCTCTGCCAAGATCAAGATTGTTCTTGACGAAGGGTCGATTGTCGTTCACGATCCCGTGCGGGGAGCTTGCGAGATTCTTGGGATTGACCCCTTGCACGTTGCTAACGAGGGCCAGTTCGTGGCCGTCGTCTCCGCTGAAATAGCATCGGATGCCAAAGCACTGCTGAGAAGCCTTCCGGGAGGTGACGAGGCTATGGTCATCGGAGAAGTTGAGGCTGCTGAGATTCCAGTGGTGGTGGCGGTGAGCGGCTACGGCGGCAGCCGGGTGATCGACATGCTAACCGGAGATCCTCTTCCCAGGATCTGCTAGAGGCCGAACTTTGCCCACCTGCGGCGATGTAGGTGCAACCGGAAAATCCGCAGCATCGCACACACCGACTAGGATTGGTGCGCGCATGGAGTCAAGTGCGCGGCATATTTTCAACTCCGGAGGCTTAATCATTCATGGCTCGCGAAGGTAGCGAAAAAGGCGAGAGCCAACATGATTCTGAGGCACGCAACAGCAGGCCCCAGCGATCGGGTCCAAGAGGCGACCGCCCCTTCCGCAGCCGCGACTCCTTCTCCGGTCCAAGAGGCGACCGCCCCTTCCGCGATCGGGACGGTGAGTCCAATCGTGACAACCGCACAGAGGGCCGCCCCTTCCGCAGCCGCGAAGGGAACCCCAACGAACGGGGCGGCTCAAGGGACTGGGGCAACAGCAGGCCCCAGCGATCGGGTCCAAGAGGCGACCGCCCCTTCCGCAGCCGCGACTCCTTCTCCGGTCCAAGAGG
>JAKARV010000013.1:19182-56211 GCA_021819205.1 Actinomycetes bacterium
GCAGCCGCGAAGGGAACCCCAACGAACGGGGCGGCTCAAGGGACTGGGGCAACAGCAGGCCCCAGCGATCGGGTCCAAGAGGCGACCGCCCCTTCCGCAGCCGCGACTCCTTCTCCGGTCCAAGAGGCGACCGCCCCTTCCGCGATCGGGACGGTGAGTCCAATCGTGACAACCGCACAGAGGGCCGCCCCTTCCGCAGCCGCGAAGGGAACCCCAACGAACGGGGCGGCTCAAGGGACTGGGGCAACAGCAGGCCCCAGCGATCGGGTCCAAGAGGCGACCGCCCCTTCCGCAGCCGCGACTCCTTCTCCGGTCCAAGAGGTGCTTTTAAGGATGAGCCTGATACGGCAGTCAAACACTTTGCGGGCGAAGGAGATGATGTAAGTGAAATGCCTTCGCCAAGTGGCAAGCCTAGCGAAGCGGTTGCCCGCCTTCCACATATTCCGGTAGGCAGGACGAAAACCCGGGCAAAAGGTGTGGCGGTTAAGGGTTCGGCTGGCGAAACGAAGAGAAGTTCGCCACGTCCGGTTGGCGGGATTTCGGAGGACGAGCTTGGAGGCGTTGTTCCAAATCGCATGATTGGTTTGGCGCGCAAGACCTTAAAGCAGGCAGGGGAGGCTTACGAGCGGGATCGGTACGAGGATGCATTGCGGCTTTCAAGGAAGCTCGATAGCCTGGTACCCGATATTCCCGCCAATTTAGAGCTGCTTGGCTTGACTCAGTACCGCATGGGTAAGTACCAGTCGGCGCTTCGAACCCTTAACAAGCATTTCAAATTGACTGAAGATCCAAGCCAAATGCCGGTAATGATGGATTGTGCTCGCGCTCTAGGGAAAAGCGGCGAGTTGGACCATTGGTGGGCTTTGCTGCGGGACGTTTCACCATCGCGAGAGATTGTGACTGAGGGAAGGATCGTCTACTGCGGATATCTTGCCGACTCGGGTGAGTTCGAAAAGGCCGAAACGCTTCTAAAGCAGGCTCTGGCGCGCGAGGTTAACCCGACAAAGCTCACCGCGATTAGGCAAAAGTACTTGCTTGGTATGCTCTACGAGCGCCAAGGTGATATTGCTCAGGCCAGGGAGGCTTATACCGAAATTCTCCGTGTCGATCGCGGTGCTTATGACATCGCTGAGCGGTTAGCTGGACTCACCTAACCCGCGGGTCGTTCTTTGTTCTGGTGCCGACTAGCTGTTGGTGTTCGCTAGCGCAACTCGACAACTGGTGAGTTAATGCCCTCAGGCCAGTGTGACTTCTGGGTCCAAGTAGACATTCTGGACTGCGTTAAGCAGCGTGACGCCTTCTTCACGAGACTTTTGGAATGCCTTACGGCCAACTATCAGGCCAACACCGCCGGCACGCTTGTTAATGATCGCCGTCCTAACCGCCTCGGGGAGATCGCCGGCGCCCTTTGACTCGCCACCAGAGTTGATGAGGCCGATCCGACCTGAATAGCAGTTGATAACCTGCCAGCGGGTCAGATCGATCGGGTTTGAGGTCGTAAGCGAATCGTAGACGAGTGGATCAGTACGTCCAAAACCCAACGATACGTAACCCCCGTTGTTGGTCGGAAGCTTCTGTTTTATGATGTCGGCCTCGATGGTAACACCAAGGTGGTTGGCCTGGCCGGTGAGGTCGGCGGATAGGTGGTAGTCGTTGTCGGCGGTTTTGAATGCGGGGTTGCGCAAGTAGCACCAAAGGATGGTGAATAGGCCGTTGCGATGAGCCTCCTCAAACGCGAGCTGAACCTCCTGAAGTTGCCTGGTCGACTCTGGAGAGCCAAAGTAGATGGTGGCACCGACGCCGGCGGCTCCAAGATCTACGGCCTGGCGCACCGAAGCAAACATAACCTGGTCGCCACGGTTCGGATAGGTGAGCAGCTCGTTATGGTTTAGCTTAACAATGAAGGGAATCCGGTGCGAGTACTTCCTAGACACCATCCCCAATACGCCAAGGGTGGTTGCAACCCCGGAGCAGTCTGCAGCAAGGGCGAGTTCAACAATGTTCTTGGGGTCGAAGTAGGCTGGATTTTTGGCAAAGGACGCGGCGCCCGAATGCTCGATTCCCTGATCCACTGGCAGGATCGAAATGTATCCAGTGCCGCCGAGGCGACCATGCCCGTAGAGCCAAGCCAAGCTGCGCAGCACTCGCTGGGAACGATCAGAGTCCAGGAACACCTCTTCGTAGGCGCTCGGGCTAGGAGTGGTTAGCCACTCCTGGGGTATGGCGCTTGCCTTGTACTCGAGAAGCTGAGAAGCCTCGTCACCCAAAAGGTTCTGGTAATCCATTCTGCCTCCTCGATACTTTGGCATTCAAATTATAAGGCGTCGTTATTCAGTTCCCGCGTGTTCGTATACCACGGCGTCTAGGGGTTTTGGTGAGAAAAGTGTGGTTTTTGGAGGAAGGAGCCGTCCACCGTTCAACGCAGAAAGCAAGCGATCACGCGATGGAGGGCGGCAGAGCACGCCGAGATCGGTGGGGGAGGCTCGACGCCGAAGCTCCGGATACGAGGTAGCAAAATCGGCGGTGTCGTAGTTGACGGAGGCTAGTTCGGCGTCTGCCAGCGATTCTTCGGTAAATCCTCTTGTGGACGAAAAATGGGGCATTACCTCGAACTCTTTGTTCGCCCACAGCAGGCATGGTCCAACGGGTTCCGTCGATGTGGTTCTTAGCCTCAATTCGTGTCGAGAAGCAAAGTGAGTGAAGGTTGTTGCAGCCTCTGGCGGGTGGATGATGCGGTGGATCGGGCGGACGCATGCCAGCGCCGTCTCGAGTGTGGAGATGAAGACCGGGATAGCGGGCGTTCGGCGGCCGTCGAGTCCGAGCCGACGTATTCGATGATGTCCGTCTGCGATGAGAAGTGGGGCAGAGTTGATAACTTTCGTAATGAGGTCATTGTGGGCAGTATTCCTGTAGAACTCAAGCCGGTGCACTGTGCCAAGGGAGTCGGATAAGTTCCCCATGGGCTCGCCTTGCGGTGCCAGCAACTCGTCGAGAGCGGCGTTCGGGGTCATGAGCCAGACAGCACCCCAGGCTTCGCGTGGGTTTGCTTCAACCTCGTCGTTCGCCAAAGTCAACTCGTGGTCGACCAAGCGGATTCCGGCCGCAGGATCCTGTCCTACCCTGAGCAGTGCGACGGCTCCCACGATCCGAATTCCCAAGGGACCGGGCCGCGTCGCCATGGTATACCGGTAGATTCCGTCCCTCTCGTCGGTAACGAGCAGCTCGCCGGGAATTCCGCCGTAGGGATCGTCAAGGAGTTCGTCTGTTGCTTTCTCTGGGTTTATGCGGCGAAGTCGGAGGGTACTGACGGCGTACATCTTCTGCTCTCTAGGATACGTGGTGGCATACTTGAATGGCTGCAACAGCTTTCGAGGCTATACGGAGGTTTGCTGCTGTGCTTTGGTTGATCGATCTAGATGGTGTCGTTTGGCGGTACACGACCCTTATCGAGGGTTCCGATGATGGAATTGCTCTCGTCCGATCGGCCGGAGATCCGATTCGTTTCGTTACCAACAACTCTACGTTGACTCGTGCCCAGTATGTCGAGAAGCTTGCCGGAATGGGTATTGCGGCAGCCGAGGAGGAGATAATCACCTCAGGAATGGCTCTCGCGAGGTGCATCAACCCTGGTGAGCGGGTGTTGGGCATTGGCGAGGACGGTTTGCTCGACGAATTGAAGGCGGCAAAATGCGAGTTGGTCGTTCCGCGATCTCTTGAGGACGCCATGCAGGCTGAGACCGTGGCACTCGGATGGTACCGGAAATTCTCCTATGTCGACATGTCCAACGCGTGTGTAGCAATCCGCAATGGAGCGCGTTTCCTGGCAACGAACCAGGATCCCACATACCCGCTGGAGTCTTTGATCGTTCCCGGCACCGGGGCTCTCGTGGCTTCGGTGATAGCTTCGACCGGGGTGACTCCTGAGTACGCTGGAAAGCCTGGCGCCGCGATGGTTGACCTGGTGAAAGAGTTGGCTGGCGAGTCAACCTTGATGATTGGTGACAGGCTCACTACCGATGGAACGTTTGCAAAGTTGCTTGGTGTCGACTTTGCTTGGGTTGCCTCAGGTATCGAGGAGGAGCCCGATGCGTCGATACCGGTGTCGATCAAGGCCCCCAACCTATTGGAGGCGGTGCGCACGAGACTGGGGCAAGGCCGCTAGCTCGCTTCGGGCATCCAGCTTCTTGCCGGGGCCGGAAGTTCCTGCTATATCCAAGAATGGCTAGGTCGGCGGTTGCGGAAGGGTCGATGGATTATCGATCTGGATCTGCGATAGTCGGAGCCACGACGCCCCTATTGGCGAGAGGAAGTAGGGGGGTGACAGGTACTTCAGCCGCGGATCGTAGGTGTAGTCTGTCGAGTATCCATTGGTGATCTGGCCCCCAGAGAAGACGCCTTCGACATCGGCATAGTAGCCCGCCAGCGCGCCGTAGAGATAAAGTGTTCCCGAGTAGGGGATCTGCCAGAAACGCTGGACCGTGAAGGAGTGCTGCAGCGTCAGGATCGCAGCCATTATGGTCGGGTCGTTCGCCGGGTGGCCAAAGCAGGCGTCGGGGGTCTGGTTGCTCTTGGAGAATTGGTCGCTGACCTGGACAAAGTTGTTGGCGATCAGGCCAAGCAGGTCGGAGCTGCCGTTGGCCATGCACCCGGTGTACTCGAGATTTCCGGTAATGGTGATGTCGTTGGCTGAGGCGATCGTGAGCTGGCCCGAGAGCGTGCCTTGAACAAAGGCGTTTCCCTCCTGGCACGGTGCCGACTGGTTGACGGTGTCTAGCTCTTGGGTGTTGCAGGTGCTGCTGGTTGTCTGGGGAAGGCTGGCAACGTAGATGACTCCGTTAGGGGGAAGGGGGAGATTGCTACCGACGCAGGCAGTGTTCTTGGTCTGTGGCGAAACGACAGTCATGGTGTTGCCTTGGAGGGTGATTTGCGTTGGGCCGTAGTACAGGCAACCGTCGGCGGCGGCGATCTGCTCAAGGTTTTGGTCGGCGCTTGGGAGGTTGAGCGGAGTGTGGTACTGGACGTTTCCGCCAACGTTGAAGACCGGGTTGTCGCTGGTCGATTGGCCAAGGAATGCGCTGAGTGGGTCCAACCAGTAGGGATTGGTGGAGGACCCGCTGGTGGTCGTCGAAGCCGAGTAGACCGGACCGTTGAAGACCGGCGACCCGTTCAGGTAGTAGATGTCGTTGGAGAAGATCGGACCGTTAAAGGTTTGGCCGGTAATGTAGTAGTTGATCAGGCCCTGGCAGGCTGGCAGGGTTGGCCCGGTGCTTGGGACGGTGCCGGAGCCGTTGGGCTGCGAAAAGGAGAAGTTGCACTGGCTCTCTGCCTTGTTAACGGGCAGTTGAGTGATGTGATTGGAGAATACCGGGTCGGCGATCATCCGATTGACGAAGATCAAGTAGTCGAGGAAGCTTTCTGACCGGAAGTTGGTTCTCACCGTCTCATACTGGGTGAGGTTGCCGTGGAGCGACATGCCGGTGGTGTCGAGCGTGACAATTCCGGTAGTGGCGGTTGCCGAGTTGTTCACCGAGTAGTGAAAGTACTCTGTGGTGGAGCCGGAGACTGGCTCCCAACCGGTGAGAGCGAGATTGCTGACCGGAGGGAGGCTGGTTGCCGAGTATTGCCAATAGTTCCCTAGCTGGTTGACCGAGTACTGGTTGAGCAGGTTCTCGTAGTTGGTAACTCCGGCCTCGGCCGCCGCCAGGGCGCCTTGTGAGTTTTGGTTGGCCTGGGTCAGGTTGATCTGCCCCGCAGCCGCAGCCACTAACCCCGCCGGTATCAAGGTCACCAGCATTGCTGCGATAAGCGCTATGATCAGCGCATCGCCCTTTTCTGATCGTTTGCTCTCGCATCTGGTGCTTTTCACGATCGTCGCCTTTCACTGTCCTGGCTGGCTGGGTTGCGGAAGTGCAATCGTCTGCTCTACCGTTGTCTTTCCGACCGAGGGGTCGGATACTGTCGCGGTGAGCTGGACGAGATCGATTGCGTTTAGCGTCGTTGAGTTGGTGGTGCCTTCGCTGCCCACCTGGATCTGGTAGTTTGCAAGTTCCGATGCTCGAGGCGGGGTGGAGTAGAAGGAGAAGATGTTACCGTTGCTGAGTTGCTGGCCTAGCAGTGTCACGGGCTGTGCGGTTCCGCCTGAGGGAGTGAACTGCGAGTACGCGTTGCACGGGCAGGTTGCCGGCGAGGTCCAAACCTGCATCGTTCCATACTGGCCGGACAATCCGATGGCGTTGAAGGTTATCGAACTCGGCGAGGCGGAAACGAGCGAAGAGTAGCCGGTGGTGATGGCCGAGCGCAGTACCCTGGCAATTGCCGTTGTTGATCCGTCAGCGGTCGCCACCGCTCCGTACGAACCAATAGTAGCTTGCTGAACAGTAGAAAACCCGGTCATCGTCTCCATGATCAGGAGGGAAAGCACGCCGGTAAGAGCGGTCGCGATCAAGAGCTCGGTCATCCCGAAACCACTTTCTCCGTCAGAGAGCGATCTGGACATTTTCGGCCGTTCCGCTAGTAGTATTCAAAGATCCTGTGGAGGGGTACTGTATGGTGCCGGAGGAGCTCTGGACTCCAATTACCACGTAACCTACCGGGGCGTAGAAGCTGAGCTGCCCGGAGGAGTTGGTAGTCCCGACTGTGACTGGCCCCGCACTCATGGCGCAGTTGGTGTTGGGGCTCCCGTCAGAGGCGGTCTCCTCCAGGGTGACCGTTGCTTGTGGGACCGGTTGCCCGGAAGAAGTGACCGTTACTGAGATTGGCGTTGCAATGAGCGGGATCTGTACCGTGCTCCCCGGGGCGACTGCAGTGTTCGGGGCTAGTCCGGTCCCAGGAAAGTTGGTGTAGTTGTAGCAAGAGCCGAGCCAGGTCTGATAGCCACTGCTGCTCGGGAAGATGTTGGTAAGCGGCTGAGTCCCAAAGTACCTCGTCTCATCGCCCGGGAGCGAACTCGAACCTGCCGAAATTCCCAATCCAAAGGGGATGGACAACCCGGAGAGGTTGGCAGAGTCGTTGACCGTGAGATCTAGTGTGCTCGCTTGGGCATAGCTGAACTGCACCTGGCTGGTGCTTTGAACGGTTACCGTGGCCCCCTGTTGCGGCGTGGCGTTCCCGTTGGGATCGACGTAAGTGTATCCGGTTGGTGACGCCAGGGATACTGTGTAACTGCCTGGCTGTTGGAAGGGGAAGAAGGCACAACCGTTGGCGTTGGTCGAAGCTGATGAGCTGGATCCGGTCGAACTCCCGGTTGGCGTGATCTGCACCGGGATTCCAGAATCTGGCGCACCTGTTTGGTCGGTTACCGACACCAGCAAAGAGCCGGTAGCCAGGGATTCGAATCCGGCCGGAACATGGAAAGATGTGGTTGCATGCACCGGACTTAGCGGTGTCATCTGTGGCCAGGTAACTGTTACTGTGGCGGAGAGTACTGGGTTGAGGGTCTGCTGTGGCGAGCTGCCCGGACTGCAACCAGAGGGGTTGGTGGTTCCGGGAGACCAGAATACGTCTGTCGCTATGGTAAAAACTGTCCCGCCAACCTGCTGAGTGGCACTGGTAGTTCCGATGTTGGAGGCGAGTTGCTCAAAGGAGCTGTCCGCCTCGCTTCGTACGACTTCGAGTTGAGATTGGGCAAGGTTGCCGGCCACAAGCTGGGTGCGCGTTAAGGTTGAAAGGGTTACGGCTTTCTCGAGAAGTAGGGCTGCCGGCCCTACTACGGTGACGACTACGGCAAAGGCAATAACCACAGATACGAGCGACATCCCGCGATCGTCCTTAATAGTGGTGAGATTCCTTTCCCTCACTGATATTATGTCGACAAACTCGGCGATATTCTTGACACCGATGGTGATGACTGACGGCGGACATGAAATAATCCCCATTTATGGCCATAGAAAAGTCTCCACGACACGGCTGAGGCTCCTGTAAGTATCTTCTTGGCTCGCCCGAGGCGAACTGGCAGAGTTGGTATCGGCACTTCGTGGTGGTTGTGGCTCGTGAGGTGACTGGCTCCCTTTCGGGATGCCATTCCTGGGATTTGTCCAACCGTTGCGGAGGCCGGTGCCGACTTGGCCCACGACGATGGCTTGATTAGAAGCTTGTCCAGCCTTTATGGCCGTGGCTCATTACAGGATTGCCTCGCCGTGAACTCTTTCCGGGCCGACACCGGCGAAATGGCGTGCCCTGAGTGAGAGGAGACGCCACCATGACCATTGTGGCAGAACGCTTCGCCTTTGTCGTCGGAGTCGACACCCATGCGCGCTCCAATACCTATGCCATCATTACAACCAGGACGGGAGCGCCTCGATGCCGCCACCTTCCCAACCAGTCCGCAGGGGATCGGCCGGGCCTTGAAGTGGATCATGCGCCGATGCCAAGGAAGCCAACCGCTTCTCGTGGTCGAAGGGATCGGCTCTTATGGGGCCAGTATCTGCGAAGTGGCGATCAGCCAGGGTCTTGTGGTCAAAGCACCCTTGGCCTATGGTTCGCCACGGAGCCGGGGACCAAAGGACGACACCATCGACGCCGAGCTCATCGGGCGTTTGCGTACTGGGTGGCGATGAAACCCTTATGCGCAGACCAAGGGCAGATGATGCAATCCGGACCGGGTTGCGGGTGGTGGCCAGGGAAGAGCTTAACGCCGAGCGCACCCGCTCCATCAACGCGCTTACCGCTCTTTCGCGCACGCTCGGCCTGGGGCTTGATGGACGCGCGCCGTCCACTCACAAAGTCCCAGATCGCAACCGTTGCCAAGTGGAAAGCACGCAACGAGGATCTGGGAATCGCCACGGCAAGGGCGGAGTCGATCCGCCTGGCGCGCAAGATCGCCTCGATTGAAGAGGAGCTGGATTGCAACAGACAGGAGCTTGCCACGCTGGTAGCTTCCTCGGTATCTGCCCACCTCCTTGATGAGGTGGGCATCGGTGCGATCAACGCGGCCACCATCCTTGTGAATTGGTCCCACAGTGGGCGCCCGAGGCTGCGTTCGCGTCTCTCTCGGGAACCTGTCCCATTCCCGCATCCTCCGGCAACACCGAGCGCCACCGGCTTAACTGCGGAGGAGACCGCCGGCTCAACCGGGCGTTCTCATCCATCGCTTTGACCAGAATGTCCCATGACCCTGAAACCAGGGCTTACGTAGAGCGGAGGCGGGCCGAAGGAAAGACCCCTAAGGAGATCAGGAGATTGCTCAAACGCTACATCGCCCGCCAGGTCTACCGCCGGCTGAATAATCCGCCCGGGATCGCGCTAACGACTTGACAAGACATAGAAGCATCCCAGGGTCAGTAGACACCCGTCAAGCCAACCTACGATGTTGGGGCCTAGGTCGGTTGCCAGTCCCGCTTCAACGTCCTGACCTTCGCCAAACGAAGGCGGCGTAGGATTGCTATCAGGTACCAGCCGGGATCGATCTGGGATCGCTTTGTGGCGAGCTTGGCCGAGGTGGGAAGTTCGTGGTGGTTGTTGTGCAGCCCCTCGCCGAAGGTTAGGAGGGCGAGCCACTGGTTGTTGGTGGCTAAGTTTTCGAAGGGACGTTTTCCAAAGGTGTGACCAACCGCATTGACCGCCGCGCTGAGCGACAGGTAAAAGCAGAGATGGAGGAGGGCGATGAGCGCGCCCATCTCTGGCCCGAAGAGGAAGACCAGAAGCGCGATTCCGATGGCGAGGCCGACGAGGGAACGCGAGAAAACGTTGCGGTCCAACCAATCGATGGGTAGATCGCGGGTGTATCGCTGGATGGCCTCCTTCTGCTTCGCGGCTCGCCGGTAGTAGACGACGTTGAGGAGCTGGATCTTCCAGTACCCCTCGATCACCGGCGAATGGGGATCTCCTTCGACATCGGTGTAGGCGTGGTGAAGCCGATGGATTCCGACCCACTCCTGCCGCCTGATGCCGGTGGTTAACCAGAGGATCGTCCGAAAACACAATTCAACCGGCGTCGATAGGCGAAGTGCCCGGTGAGATAGGGACCGATGCAGGTAGACAGTGGTAGCGACTATCGCCACCTGGGTGATTGCCATGGCAATCAAGCTGGAAGTCAAAAGCATTCAGCTAGCTTAAGGAGCTAGCATCCCCGCTTCGGCAGAAAGTGGAACTTTCAAAGAAGGATCTTTTTCGGGGCAGCCGCGATATTTCGCGGATAAACCGAGCTCCCTAGCCGCCGCCCTCTCCAGTTCGCTTCGCATCTTACGGAGGCCTTGTAACGCGCTTTCGCGCCTGAAGGAGGAGATTGGCAGTGGTGCAGTGTGATCTTCAAATAACGGTAGCTGCTTGCTGTTCATGAAAGGTGTTATAACAAGTGGCTCGGACGGCCAATGTGATTCGGTTTGCGTCTACTGGATGCGGTTAAGGGCGTCGATTAGCTGCCGCAGCCGCCCAAAGGAACGGTTGTCGAAGGTTAGCGCTACCCGTTCGAGGTCTAGCCGGTCCTGCTCACGGACCTCCCAAGGGGTTGCCGGTACGGCGGCGAGGCCGCCGTCGACCAGTATGTCGGCAAAGTCTGCGGCAAGTGCATCGAGTTCCGCCGTAGAAGGAGCTCTCCGTAGCCGAATTATGAGCTGCCGGCCGACTACCCGGATCGAATCGAAGTTACTGTAAAAGCCGGTTATCTCTGCAATTGCTTCGTCTTCTGAAGTGGCTCGCCGGTAGAGGCTGAGATCTATCTCGCTGATTAGTCCACGGCTAAGCGTGGTTTTCCGAAGGAACTCCTCGAACGCTTCCCAATAACCGGTGCCTGGCGGGTCAAGAAGTACTACCGGGGCCGGTTGCGCCTTCCCGGTCTGGAGCAGGGTTAACAGCTCGAAGGTTTCGTCAAGAGTTCCCATGCCTCCTGGCAGAGAGACGAAGGCATCCGACTCCTTGATCATCAGCACCTTCCGCGTGAAGAAGTACTTCATCTCGATTAGATAGGGGTTGTTGAGGAGGACATCCGAAGGGAGCTGCTCGAATGGGAGCTTGATATTGATCCCGAAAGCGTTGCTGGGACTCGCTCCACGCACGCCGGCGTCCATGATCCCGGGCCCTCCGCCGGTGATTACCATCCAATCCCGGGCAGCCAGGCCAGCGGCCAATTTGTAAGCGATCTGGTAGCTCGGATCACTTTGGGGCGTTCGGGCGGAGCCGAAGATCGTCGCCTTGCGGAGATTCCGGTGGGGAGAGAAGATGGTAAACGCACTCCGCAGCTCGCGAGTGGCGGAGGTGATCATCTTCAGGTCCAAGCGGTCAAGGGGTGCTTGGATGGTCTTTGCGAACTCCGAGAGCATCTGGACCTTCAGGTCGCGATGGGGTCCTTCGATGTAGGGAAGGACCGCCTCGATGAGTGACTGCTCCTCCTCCGAGGTCACGCTATTGCCTTCGGAGAATGCGCTTGCTTGACCGGTTGGTAGAGCGTGTTGCGCTGCCATAGCGTTCTCCCGGCGCTCTCTGCGATCGCCGAGAGGGACTCGACGTCAAGCGCATGGGGGTGCTCGGCCCCTGCCGCATGCGAAATGCTCTCCTCCATGAGCGTGCCTCCAAGGTCGTTGGCTCCAGCATGGAGCAGCGCGGACGCACCAGCTACCCCCATCTTGACCCAGGAGGCCTGGATGTTGGGGATGGTACCGTGGTAGGCAATCCTCCCCACCGAGTGGATGAGAATAGCTTCGCGCAGGGTCGGTCCCCTGCGGGAGAGGCCCCTGGCGAAGAGTGGTGTTCCCATGTGCACGAACGGTAGCGGGACAAACTCGGTAAATCCTTGTGTCCTAATCTGCAGCGCGCGAGTTAGTTCGAGGTGGCGGGCGGTCTCCGCGGCGGTCTCTACCGTCCCGAACATGATCGTCACATTGGAGCGCAGCCCCGCACCGTGCGCAGCTTCGTGAACCTCGAGCCACTCCGCAGTGGTCAGCTTGTCGGGGCAGATGATCGCCCGGACCCGGTCGACGAGGATCTCAGCTGCCGTTCCCGGCAGACTGCGGAGGCCCCTCGCCGCCAACTCCTGCAGGTACTCTTCAAGTCCAATACCGAGCCGTTTAGCGCCGATGAACACCTCCAAAGCCGAAAAGGCATGGATATGGATTCTCGGGAAACGCTCGTGAATTGCTTCGGTGAGTTCCAGGTAGTACTTGCCGTCAAAGTTGGGGTGGATCCCGCCCTGCAGGCAGACCTCGGTCGCGCCGGACATTTCGGCCTCGTCAATCTTGGCGAGGATCGCCTGTTGATCGAGGAGGTAGGGGGCTCCCCGTAGGTTGAGGGAGTTGGGCCCCTTCGAGAAGGCGCAAAAGCGGCATTTGAAGGTGCAGACGTTGGTGTAGTTGATGTTGCGGTTGTTGACAAAGCTGACCTTGTCCCCGTGAACCTCCGCTCTCAGATGGTCGGCAAGCTCCACGACTGCGCGGGCGGTCGAACCCTTGGCCTTGAGCGCAAGTTCCAGATGCTCGCGTGGAACCAGTTCACCCGCGCTAGTTGCCGTCGAAATCTCTTCGAGCCACCCGGGGCGTGGTTGGCGCCTTCCGCTTCCCCGGAGCGGCTCCAGCGGAAGATCGGCCAACTGCCCCGAGAACCAAAGGTGTTCGCGCGCGTAGCCTTCACGATCACGAAGGGAGAGTAGCAACCTCCGTGGAATGGGATCCAGCGCCTCGTGCATCCGGTCGGCGTACTCGGGATATACCGGAAGCCGTGGTACCAGGTCAAAGCCTAATTGAGCCACCCGCTGCTCAAGTTCCGCTAGAGGGGGCCATGGTCGCTCAGGATTGACGTGATCGATGGTGACTCGGGAGATTCCTCCGAGATCGTCGATCCCGGAATCCAGAAGCCCGGCGAGGTCGTCGGAAAGGTTGGGGGGAGCCTGAAGGTGTATGCCCGGTGGAAGCAGAATCCGGGCCAGTGCAACCGCGCGCTGGAAGACTTCAAGGGTTGGCTCATCGGTCCTGGCCATCTGGGTACCCGGCTTCGGGAGGAGGTTCTGGATGATGACCTCCTGGAGGTTGCCGTACTCGGAGTGGATTCGAGCGATCGCCTCGAGCGCCTCAACCCGCTGCTCCTCGGTGTCGCCGATCCCAACCAGCAGGCCAGTCGTCATCGGTACTCCAAGGGAGCCGGCGGCTTCCAACGTCGCGAGCCGCAAAGAGGGCGCCTTGTCTGGTGCCAGGCGGTGGCACTCCAAGCCGCCTACCATCGACTCGAGCATGATCCCCATCGATACGGCGTACGGAGCCAGCAAGGAAATCTCGTTCCGGCTCAGGGTTCCCGGGTTCAGGTGGGGAAGGAGGCCGTGAGCCGCGGCGATTTGGGCTGCCTCTGCAAGGTAAGAGATGGTACTCTCGTGTCCGAGCGACCGCAAGGCATCGGCTGCAACCTGGTAGCGCAGTTCGGGCCGCTCTCCAAGGGTAAAGAGCGCTTCAGACGCCCCCGCGTTAACCGCCCTGTCGGCAAGGGTAGCAATTGCCTCTCGGCTCATGAAGGCTTGCTCCACCCGAGCCGGAGGCTGGGCGAATGTGCAGTAGCCGCAGCTGTCGCGGCAGAGCTTTGTCAACGGAAAGAACGCCTTGGGCGAGTAGGTGATGACCCGTCCGGTGTTGGCTTCGCGAATCTCGCGTGCCAAGGCTTTGAGGTACTCGGTCGACCGTGCTTGGAGCTGTTTGACCATGAGTCAAACTTAGCTTCCCGGCAATCTCGGAGGCGCCAGTTGGCACTCCGGGAGTCGGCTGGGCGCAGTTGTCCACCAACTTGTGTGCAGCTTCTCCGCCATGGGAGCGACGGCCATGATATCTCCAGATCGGTAACGCCCACTTGAAGGGGTCGGAGAGAGTAACGCCATGATGGCCGGAGCGAAGAGCACTCGGTTGCCAGCGCCCCTGGCCGATTTCGATCTATCGAGCGGTGTCGAATATTCGTCGTTTGAAGCCCCCAATGCAGTGCTCTGGATCGCGGAGACTCCTGTGGAGTTGAAGAGGTTGGCGGGACCGGCTCAACCGAAATTTGGCGTGGGTGCATGGAATGCAGGGAGACTACGAGGAGCCTCCTCGTAGTCGCGCGCGACCGTTGTCCGCGGTAATTCTCGATACCTTAGAGAAGTGCGGCGGCATCCTCGTCTATCAGTAGCAAAGTGGCACGCTCCGGCACCCGGTGAATCGGGAGGCCGGATCCGTAGAGGACTTCCCGGACGATGGTTGCCTTTGTGGAACCGACGGCGACGATGACCCGTTTCGGAAAGAACGAAATCGCCTCGAGCGTAAGGGTGATCCTCAAGAAGGGGTTGTGGCGATTCGGATCCTGGTTCAGTGTGACCAAGCCGTTCTCCGCCTCCAAAGCTGGCGACCCGGGGAATAATGAGGCGGTGTGCCCATCTGTGCCGACACCGAGATGGACCAGTCCCAGCTTGTCTTGCGAGCGAATCAGCAAGTCGTAGCGCCTTGCTTGCGCCTCCGCAAAGGTGAGGAGCGCGGCTCCGGGAGAGTACGGCTCTTGTTCGGCCTCTTCGAGCAGGCGCTCGTCGCTTGGCGCCGGCGACTGAATCATCGGCTCGAGGTGCACCGGAAGTCCGGCAAGGCTTGTGCGGAGCGTTTCGAAGTTCGAGTTGGAAGACGCCACGGGCACAAAGCGCTCATCGACTTGCCCGATGCTGCCATTGGCAGCGACGGCATCGAGGTGATTGGAAAGGCTGGCGGCGAGCACCTTGAAAGTTGATCCGCCTGAGAGCGCACAGAAGGCACCACGGGCAAGTTCAGCTGCAATAAGCTCCGCGAAACGCCCGGGGACGTCGGCAGATACTTCGTAGGGAAGCACAAGCTGAATCTAGCACGGGGTTCGGTGGCAGCCGCAATCCGAGCCGAAGGCGCGGTTCTGCTGTTAGAATCCGCGGTGCAGAAGGAGGTGCGGTGGCAGAATCCGACGGGCTGAAAGATGCGCTTTCGCTGTCGCTAAGGTACTTGAAGCAAGAGACCCTGGGCCCCGCAAAGCGGCTGGCTGGTTTTGTCGCCTTTGGTTTGGTGGCTACGGCGGCTACCGGAATTGGGTTGGTGCTGGTCGGGTTGGGGCTTCTAAGGCTGCTGCAGACGGAGACCGGAACGGCTTTAAGCGGGCATCTGAATTGGCTTCCCTACCTGATCGTGTTGGTGGTGATGGCGGCAGCTGCTACGGCAGCCTTCCTCAAGATCGGAAAGCGACGGTAGCGCGTGGACACTCGCTGGGAAAAGCTGTTAAGGATGGGCAATGGGTGACGATCGCATAACTCTGGCTGATATCGAGAACAAAATTCGGGGCGTCCAGGCCAGTGCCACGAAGCCGCTCGCTGCCGTGCGCCCCGTCTTCCCCGGAGTTGCCGGTGTCGGGTTGGGGCTCCTAGTGGTGGTGGCCTTCCTGCTCGGCTATAAGAGGGGAAAGAATAACTCCTCGGTGATCGAGATTACCCGGATCTGATGGCCCAGCAGGGATCTTTGTTGAGGCGTAGCCTCTATAGGTTTGGAGTACCGCTGCTCAACCGCTCGCTGTCGTCGTCAAACCGGTGGGTAGCGGCGGCCGGATTTGCGCTCTTTGCCCTTGGGGCGTTGCGCCGAGTGATCCACCCAAAGGGGCGGCGGGTATCGCTCGATCTTGCCCGTAGCGGTCCAGTCGTCATAAGGCCGGTGTCTCGTTCGAGAGGACGCTGAACCGGAAGGTGCATTCTTGGCCAGTGATGCGCTAAAACCTGGTGAGCCGGTGCTGCTCATCGACTCCCGCGACCGGGAGTTGCTGCTCATGATCGCGGAGGGGGATAAGTCCCACACTCACGCTGGCATGGTGGATCACGACCGGCTTGTTGGTGCGGTCCCAGGCTCGGTGATCGAGACTGAGGCCGGAAAGCGGCTCTTGGTAGTGAGGCCGACGGCGGCGGATATCGCGGTCCACATGGCTCGCGGCGCCCAGATCGTCTATCCCAAGGATCAGGCAGCGCTTCTTGGCCTTCTTTCACTTGAACCGGGGCTGACGGTGTTGGAGTCGGGGGTTGGGTCTGCCGCTTTGACCATGGCTCTGCTTCGTGCGGGAGTCGATGTGGTCGGCGTCGAACGCCGTGAGGATTTTCTGAATTTGGCGCGGAAAAATATTCGCCAGTTTCTTCCGCCAGAGGTTGCTTCTCGGGCGCAATTGGTGCTTGCGGATGCGAACGAGTTCACGAGCAGGCGGCGGTTTGATCGGATCGTTTTGGACCTTGTGGACCCGTGGGCGGTCCTCGGCAACCTTTCAAAGCTGATCGCTCCGGGGGGCTTGATCGCTGTTTACGTTACCAACGTGAACCAGGTCGTATCCACCGTCGAGGAACTCCGGCGGCTCGGCTGGGTCCGCGATCGCGTTGTTGAAGTGCTGGAGCGAACTTGGGTGGTTCGCGGCGACGTGGTGCGGCCAGAGCAGCGGATGGTGGGCCATACTGCGTTTCTGATCTCTGCGTGCGCGGGAACAAAGCTGTTCTCGGTAGACCGAGAAAGCTGAGTGAGCCTATTTACGCTGGGATCCTCCGGTGGCATCGTGAATTTGGCTGGACTTGCGCGTGCGGTTCCGGTTGGCCACGGGCCCGTTCAAGGGTGCCGATAGAGGCGTTTAGATGGTGCTTAAGCGCGATCGATCAATCGGCTTCAATGAAGATGCACTCTCCGGGGCACTCCTCGCTAGCCTCGGTCACTGCGTCCTCGTACTCCGAGGGGACGGCAGCCATTTGGGCGGCACCCCCCGGATCGTTGCAGACGGTTCCCTGATCCTTAACGTAGGCCAAGCCGTCGTCGAGCAGGGTGAATACCGGAGGGCATATCTCTTCGCAAAGCCCATCGCCAGTACAAAGATCCTGGTCAATCCAGACCTTCATTCGTATCCTTTCGTGCGATATCGAGTCGCTTTCCAACTAATCAGACTAGCCGTGGCCGGGTTGAGCCCGCGTACTCCCGATTCGGGGGCTAAAGTCGGTTCCTCTTTATTTGGCAAGCGGTAGCGTACTAGTTGGAGGAGGTGTTTATGGCGACGGTAGACGATGAATCACAAACTCCACGGGAGGGTCATGGAGCCCGATCGGTAGAGGCGCTTGAGCAAGAGGTTCGCGAGCTTCGGCAGCGGGTACAAGACGCGCCGTCACGGGTACGGACGCTGGAGGAGAAGCTCCTTGAAGTCTCTGGAGCACTCGCCCAGATGCAGGCCAAGAACGAGAAGCTCACCTTCACGCTTCAACAGGCACGCGAGCACATCGCAAACCTGCGGGAGGAGGTGGAGAAGCTTACCCAGCCACCGGCGGCTTATGGAGTATTCGTCCAGGCCAACTCCGACGAGACGGTCGACGTCTACAGCTCGGGACGAAAGATGCGCGTAGCTCTCCACCCGGAGATCTCGGCTGCCTCGCTCCATCCGGGACAAGAGGTCGTCCTAAACGAATCTTTCGCGGTGACCGCAGTTCGCGACGCCGACAAGATGGGAGAGGTCGCTGCGGTCAAGGAGTTGCTTGATGACGGCGAGAGGGTTGTGATCATCGGTAGGGGTGATGAGGAGAGGGTGGTCCAGCTTGCCGGGTCGTTGCTGGGCGCCAAGATCAGGGCCGGTGATTCGGTGCTCCTGGATCCGCGCTCGCAGATGGTTCTTGAGCGGCTACCGAGACCCGAGGTGGAGGAACTCGCCCTTGAAGAGGTTCCCGACATTAGCTACTCGGATATTGGCGGGCTTGACGACCAGATCGAGGAGATCCAAGATGCGGTTGAGCTTCCGTTCCTGCACCGCCATCTGTTTTCGTCGTACCGACTGCCGGCCCCCAAAGGGATTTTGCTATACGGCCCCCCTGGATGCGGCAAGACGCTGATCGCAAAGGCGGTTGCCAACTCGTTGGCAAAGCAACTGGAGAGTACCTCGGGTAGGAGCGTAAAGAGCTACTTCCTCAACGTCAAGGGTCCGGAACTGTTGAATAAGTACGTTGGAGAGACCGAGCGGCAGATCAGGCTCATTTTCCAACGGGCGCGAGAGAAGGCGGAGGAGGGCATGCCGGTCATCGTCTTCTTCGATGAAATGGACTCGCTTTTCCGGACGCGCGGGAGCGGAATCTCTTCGGACATGGAGTCGACGGTGGTTCCCCAGTTGCTGGCGGAGATTGACGGGGTCGAGACCCTGCGAAATGTCATAGTCATTGGCGCTTCCAACCGCGAGGACCTTATCGACCCGGCTATCCTGCGGCCCGGTCGTCTGGACGTGAAGATCAAGATCGAGAGGCCCGACGCGGAGGCGGCAAAACAGATTTTCAGCCGATACCTCATTCCGGAGCTTCCTTTCGACAAAGGAGAGGTGGAACACCTTGGCGGCGGCGACACCTCTGCCGCCATTGACCGGATGATCGACCAGACGGTGGCGAGGATGTATGCAACCAGTGAGGACAATCGCTTTCTGGAAGTGACCTACCAGAACGGCGAGAAAGAGACCCTTTACTTCAAGGACTTCTCATCCGGCGCAATGATCGAAAACATCGTACGTCGCGCCAAGAAACTGGCGATCAAGCGGGAGATTTCGGGGCAACCCGCGGGGATAAAGCTCGATGACCTTTATAACTCGATAACGAAAGAGTTCAAAGAGCACGAGGATCTTCCCAATACCACCAATCCGGACGACTGGGCGAAGATCTCCGGAAAGAAGGGTGAGCGGATAGTCTTCATGCGCATACTCCTCGCCAAAGAGAGTGGGGCCGAAGGGGGCAGGGCGATAGAGCGGGTGGCGACGGGGCAATATCTCTAACCTTGTTGGCGTTGCACCTGTGGTATAGGAGGTAGTGATGGCCGTCCAGAAGGTTCTCGGCATCGAGACCGAGTATGGGGTTAGCGTGGTGCAACAGCCGGACGCCAACCCCATCACCGCTTCCTCAGTGCTTATCAACGCATACTTGAGCGCGATAGCCGGAAGAGTGGATTGGGACTTCATCGACGAGTCCCCAGGAAACGATGCCCGTGGTTTCTCGGTAGACGGCTCGCCCTCCATCGAGCTTGAGACTCACCTGGTCAACGCGGTATTGACCAATGGAGCACGGCTATACGTGGATCACGCCCACCCGGAGTACTCTTCGCCAGAGTGCATCTCGCCACTCGAAGCGGTCCGATACGACAAGGCTGGCGAGTACATCATGCGGCGCGCAATGTCCAACGTAAAGCGGGTCTCCAGCCCTCCCCAAGAGATCGTTGTCTACAAGAACAACTCAGATCGAAAGGGCAACTCCTACGGCTGCCACGAGAACTACCTTATGGACAGGGCGGTTCCGTTCTCCAAAATTGTGTCGGGAGTGATTCCGTTCTTCGTTACCCGGCAGATTGTGGTCGGTGCTGGCAAGGTAGGCACTGAGTTTGCCGGCCGTGACACGCGCCCGGTTCCGTTCCAAATCTCCCAGCGTGCGGACTTCTTCGAGGAGGAGGTGGGCCTTGAGACCACGCTGAAGCGTCCGATCGTCAACACTCGGGATGAGCCGCACTCCGATGGGCATCGCTACCGCAGGCTGCACGTGATCATCGGCGACGCCAATCTCTCCGAGACGTCCACCTGGCTTAAGCTTGGGATGACCGCTACCATCCTCTCGATGATCGAGGATGGCTTTGTCAACGGGATGAACCTTTCTCTTGCCCATCCGGTTCACGCCCTGCGCGACGTCTCTTGGGATCCGACGCTCAAGGAGAGGTTGATGCTTTCCGACGGACGAAAGATGAGGGCGATCGAGATTCAAGTCGAGTACTTCGAGAGGGCTACAAAGTACGCCGAGGCGGTTGGGTATGGCTTCTTGGGCAGGGAGGAGGAGGGGCCACTGCTGTTTGCCGAGTGGAGAAGGGTGTTGGAGCTTCTCGAGGACGACCCCGCCAAGCTCTCCGATACCCTTGACTGGGTGGCGAAGCGGGAGCTGGTGGCCGGGTACGCGGATCGCCACGGGTTGGCGCCTGACGACGCGCGGCTGGCTGCCATCGATCTCCAGTACCATGATGTCAGATCGGCGAAGTCGCTTTTTGGCAGGCTTCCGATGCGGACGCTGCTTAAGGAGGAGGAGGTTATAAGTGCCACCACCGAACCTCCCACCGATACGCGCGCATACTTCCGGGGGACATGCCTGTCAAGGTTTCCGAAGTCTGTGGCGGCAGCCAACTGGGATTCACTCATTTTCGATCTGGGACAGGACCCGCTGAGGCGCGTGCCGATGATGGATCCGCTGCGGGGAACCAAGAAGCACGTTGGCGAGCTTTTCGAGCGAGTCCAGAGTGCGGCGGAACTGGTGGAAGCTCTTGGGTCGTAGCTAAGATTCTGAAGTAGAGAGAGCGAGGCGAAAGAGAGATGGCCGAGAGAGAGCAGGTAAAGCGGGGTTCTTCCGAGCGGGAGGAAGAGGTCGAGGAGGCGCGGGAGCCTAAGGCAGATCGTTCGGAGAAGTTGAAGGCTGAACTCGATGACATCCTCGACGAGATTGACGAGGTGCTCGAGGACAATGCCGAGGAGTTCGTGCGCAACTACGTCCAGAAGGGCGGGGAGTAGGTTCTTTTCGACCGGGCGACGAGCCTGGGGTTTATAGGCATCATCTGGAAGGATCTTTGTGGCATTACCGATATTTGACGTGGCGTCGGACCCTGGACCAAGCTTTTTCGAGCTGGTGAAGCGCCTCGGACTTGTGCCGGATGCGCCGGCCACTGCGGCAGCTGGGCTTCAAGGGGTTCCACACGGCACTACGATCGCCGCGCTTAGGCACGCCTCCGGAGTGGTGATGGCCGGAGACCGCCGGGCGACTGAAGGCAACTTGATTGCGAACCGGACGATAGAGAAGGTTTTCCCCGCCGACCGGCTCTCCGGGGTGGCCATCGCCGGGGCGGCGGGGCCGGCTGTGGAGATGGTGAGACTGTTTCAGGTTCAGCTGGAGCACTATGAGAAGGTGGAGGGGTCACTGCTTTCGCTTGAGGGCAAGGCGAATCAGCTTGCCCAAATGATCAGGGCGAATTTGCCGATGGCGATGCAGGGGCTTGCGGTAGTTCCGCTCTTTGCGGGGTGGGATACCGAGCAAGAGCAGGGAAGAATATTTACCTATGATGTGGCCGGCGGCCGCTATGAAGAGGTTGCGTACTACGCGACCGGATCGGGAGGGCGTGACGCCCGTGCAACCATCAAGCTGGGCTTCTCTCCCGAGATGAACGAGCCAGAGGCGATACGGTTGGCGGTCAAAGCGCTTTTTGAGGCCGCTCAGGAGGATTCGGCGACTGGAGGACCTGATCCGGTGCGGGGAATTTACCCAGTGGTCGCTGCGATTGGCCCGGATGGTTATCGCCGTGTCGAGGATTCCGAACTGGCGGAGATAGCTACCGCACTTACAGAGGAGCTGAGAAGCAGGGGGGCAAGACAGTGAGCATGCCGTTTTACGTAGCTCCCGAGCAGATGATGAAGGATCGGGCCGACTACGCCCGAAAAGGGATTGCGAGGGGCCGCGCGTTGATCGGGACCCGCTTTGGTGGCGGAGTTCTTCTTTGCGCCGAGAATCCTTCGAAATCGCTTCACAAACTCTCCGAGATCTACGACCGGATCGCCTTCGCTGGCGTCGGAAAGTACAACGAATTTGACCAGTTAAGGGTGGCTGGGATCCGGCATGCCGATACCAAGGGCTACGCGTACTCGCGCGGCGATGTCGACGCCCGGGGCTTGGCCAACCTGTACGCCCAGTACCTTGGGCAGGTGTTTACCCACGAGGTCAAGCCGCTAGAGGTGGAGATTCTTGTTGTCGAACTCGGCGAGGGGTCTCAGGAGTCGCAGCTCTATCACATCCTTTACGACGGCACGGTTGTAGACGAGAGTAACTTTTCGGTTCTAGGGGGGGACTCTGAGGCGATTGGTGATCGCTTTGGCGAGATGTACCGCGAGGGTTGGAGCTCGGAAGAGGCGCTTCGATCGGCAGTTTCCGCGCTGAGCACCAACGGGCACACACTCGAGGTCAAGGACCTTGAGGTAGCGATTCTTGAAGACACCGGCGCGCGGCGAAGCTTCAGGAGGGTACCGGCAGCCGAGATTGCTCGGCTGATGGGCTCTGGTTGAGATGGAGCGGCTTGACCGTCGTATTGTGGGGCTGGAGAACGAGTACGGGGTCACCTGCACGTTAAAGGGGCAGCGTCGGCTCAGCCCGGACGAGGTCGCCAGGTACCTATTTCGCAGGGTGGTTAGCTGGGGTCGCAGCTCGAACGTCTTCTTGGAGAACGGAGCGCGGCTCTATCTGGACGTTGGATCCCACCCCGAGTACGCGACTCCAGAGTGCGATTCGCTGGTTGATCTCGTTGCTCACGACAAGGCGGGCGAAGTGGTGCTCGAGTCGCTGGCGCACTCTGCTGAAGCCAGGATGCGGGAGGAGGGGATCAGGGGTACCGTCTACCTGCTGAAGAACAACACCGACTCGGCAGGCAACTCCTACGGCTGCCACGAGAACTACCTTACGACTCGAGTTGACGACTTATCGCATCTGGTGGAGGTGCTGATTCCGTTTCTGGTGTCCAGGCAGGTCTACGCCGGCGCGGGTAAGGTGCTCCTTACTTCGCGGGGTCCGATCTACTCCCTCTCGCAGCGGGCAGAGCACATATGGGAGGGGGTATCATCGGCAACCACGCGATCGCGCCCGATCATCAACACCCGCGACGAGCCTCACGCGGATGCCGAACGGTATCGCAGGTTGCACGTGATCGTCGGAGACTCCAACATGAGCCAATGGGCGACGATGCTGAAGGTCGGCGCCATGTCGCTGATGCTGAGGATGCTGGAGGCCGAGGTAGTCCTTCGCGACCTCTCTCTCGAAAACCCGATTAGAGCCATCAGGGAGATCTCTCACGACGTCTTGCTCGCCAAGCGGGTTCGGCTGGTAAACGGGAGGGAGATCTCGGCGCTGGACATCCAGGAGGCTTACCTCGAGCGGGCCAGGCGCTTTGCCGACACCTACGGTATTCCCGCCGATGAGCAGCAGGCGCTGGAGATGTGGGAGGAGGCTTTAACGGCACTTCGCGCAGATCCGGGGCAGCTGATGGGGAAGGTCGATTGGATAACCAAGCTTAAGATCATGGACGGATACCGCGCCCGGCACGGTATCGGCCTTTCGCATCCCCAGGTCTCGCTGCTCGATCTTCAGTACCACGACATATCCAGGAAGCGTGGTGTCTACTACAAGCTCGAAGCAGCAGGCGTGGCGACGAGGATTGTCGATGACGAGGCTATCAAGGCCGCTTGCGACATTCCTCCCCAGACGACGCGAGCGAAGCTGAGGGGGGAGTTTATCAGGGCTGCCAAGGAGAAGCATCGCGACTACACGGTGGACTGGGTCCACTTGAAGTTGAACGATCAGGCGCAGCGTACGATCATGCTCAAGGATCCGTTCGCATCCGAAGATGAGCGAGTGGAGCGCCTAGTGGCCAGCCTGTGAAGGGCTGGCGCCGTTCGGCGGGCGGCTTTTGGCGCCGGAGGTGGCTGGCAGTTTTGGTTGCTGCGCTGGCCGCGGGCGTTGGAGCCCGGCTTTTCCTATTCGCTCCCTTCTATATACCGTCCGTCTCGATGCTCCCAACGCTTGTTCCGGGAGAGTATGTGCTGGTCGAGCGCGTTGGGGTTTTGTGGACGGGCGTTGGCTTCGGTAACGTTGTCGTCTTCAGGCGGCCACCGCACGATCGCGCGCCGTTCCCAACTGCCTATCTGGTGAAGCGAGTTATTGGCCTCCCGGGCCAGACGATCTACTCATCCAATGGATCGGTCTACGTCGACGGGAAGAAGTTGCGCGAGCCTTTCCTCCCGGCCGGTGTGGCCACGGAAGGGATCCGATATCAACGGATCCCCGCTGATCACTACTTCGTGCTCGGGGACAACCGCGGTGACTCGGAGGACTCCAGGTTTTTCGGCCCAATATCGGCATCCCTGCTCGTGGGTAGGGTGGTCATGGTCTACTGGCCGCCGGCGGATTTTCGCTTGCTCTGAGCCGATCAAGCAGGCGCACGCCAGTACCGGTGGAGTTGAGGGGTGCCGGCAATCCAACGCATCGCGGCCGCTGTACGCGTGCACACCCCGCACCTGTTCACATTTTTTGGGTGGGTGCGGTGGCACTGCTGCCGCCGGAGTGATCGGACTCGCGTACGGATGCGCGAAACCGCGCTTTCATGGTGAGTCGCGGGTTCAGTTTGATTGCTTTTTCTCCGATATTCAAATATGAAGTGCGGAGCGCGAAGGGAGTCGCCATGCCCATCATAAGGGCCTCCTGCCCGACATGCGGAGACGTGGACGTCTCTCCGGGACAGATGAAGGTTATGCTTTGTTCCTCGAACGGCGAAGCAAGCTATACGTTTAGATGCTCGGACTGCCATATGGTGGTGGCGAAGCAGATTGAACGGCGAGTTGTCGAGGTACTAGTCGCTGCCGGTGTAAAGATCCAGTTCTGGCGGCTGCCGGAGGAGCTGAGCGAAGTGTCAAATGGGCCGCCGATCAGCTACGACGACCTACTTAACTTTCACTTCGAGCTCGCCAATCCGGGTTGGCTCGACCAGGTTCGGCGTTTGATCGACGACCGGGGCGAGTAGCCGCAGCAATCGGCCACGCCGGCTGGCCCCGGCTGTTATCGCCGTGCGAGAACGGGTCTTGGCGAGTGGCGAGCAGTTGGCGGTAGTTGCCAAGGGGCCGGCACCACTGCAACTGGAACGCCGCTTCGCCAATCCGCGTGGCCGATCTTAGCGATCGCTGCCGCGGTAGAATCGGCTGCATGCGGTTTGCGTTGGAGGTTTAGTGGCAAAGCAGCGGGTGCTATCGGGAATCCAGCCGACGGGACGGGCGCACATCGGCAATTACCTTGGCGCTTTCGTCAACTGGGTCCAGGATCAGAGAGTCAACGACTCGATATTTCTCATCGTCGATCTTCATGGGCTTACCGTCGAGAGTGATCGGGATGCGATGCGAGCGGCGACGCTCGATATGGCGGCGACTCTTTTTGCTGTTGGCATAGATCCGTCAGATGCGACCGTGGTGATCCAGAGCCACGTTCCGGGGCATGCCCAGCTTGGGTGGGTTATGGAGTGCACGGCGACCTACGGAGAGTTGAGCCGCATGACCCAGTTCAAGGAGAAGTCGAAGGGTTTGTCCAAGGTGAGGGCCGGGCTGTTCACCTATCCGGCATTGATGGCCGCGGATATCCTCCTTTACCACGCGGACCTGGTGCCGGTGGGGGACGATCAGACGCAGCACCTCGAGCTTGCCCGGGATCTAGCCATCAGATTCAACAACGCCTATGGAGAGACCTTTACGGTTCCGAGGGCTCAACGGGTGTCCCATGGGTCCCGGGTAATGGACTTGGCAAACCCGCTTCAGAAGATGAGCAAGTCCGCTTCGAGCCCGCAGGGAATCATCTTCCTCTCCGACTCTGACGACGAGGTAGCGCGCAAGATTGCCCGGGCAAAGACCGATACCTTCAACGAGGTGGCGTACCTCCCCGACGATCCGGAGAGGTCCGGAATTACCAACCTTCTCGAGATGCTGGGGGCGCTTACCGTTAAGCCTCCAGAGGAGTGTGCGGTGGAGTACTCGGGCTACGGACAGCTCAAAAAGGCACTCACGGAGACGCTGGTGGAGCTGTTGGCTCCAATCAGGACGCGCTTCGAGCTTTACCAGAACGACCCAGCTGAACTGGTTCGCCTGCTCGAGCAGGGAGCGGTTCGGGCCAACGAAATTGCTAGCGAGACGGTTTGGGACGTCTACGACCGATTGGGACTGGTAGGGGTGGCCGGCAGGTGAACGTCGACCCGACCAAGATCGTTTTCGTTTTGGTGGCAGCGTTGATTATTCTTGGCCCGGAGAAACTTCCGCAGGTTGCGAGGCGCGCAGGGGAGCTCTGGTCGCTGGTTCGGGCACCAGCCGAGTTCTTGGCGAGGCAGGTTCAGGCGGTTACTGGCCAGGGAGCGCTGAACTCACTGCTGGGGCTTGGAAGTCTTCCTGGCCGGGAAGAGTCGCTGGGGAGTGCCGCCCCCCACGCTCTTGGAGGGGGCGCGGGTTTCCAGAGAGGCTCACCGGAGCTCAACTGATAGTGGAGAGCACGATGGGAGGCGCGCCGAGTGAGGGTTAGGATTCCCCGGCACAAGCCACGCACCGAGATGTCGCTGACCGAGCACCTGGCCGAGCTGCGCAGAAGGTTGATCGTGGCGGTTGTCACGGTTGCGGTAGCGGCGGTTGCGGGATACTTTATCTACCCCTGGCTGCTGGCGTTGCTGATGCGCCCGCTCTGCCAGGTTTCGGGCTCCGGCGGGTGCAGCCTCTACGTTACCGGGCCTTTCGACGGCTTCTCCACCCGGTTGAAGGTTGGCGGGGTTTTCGGTCTTTTTGCCGCCAGCCCAATCGTGCTTTGGCAGCTTTGGGGCTTTGTCTCGCCGGGACTCGAGCGCCGCGAGCGCCGGATTAGCGCGCTACTTTCGCTTCCCGCGGCCCTGCTCTTTGTTTCCGGGGCGGTCGTCGCGTACCTGGTCTTTCCCTTTGCCTTGCGCTTCCTTCAAGGTGCGGCTGGTGCGAGGGTCCACGCCATCTATACACCGCAGAGCTATCTTTTCTTTTTGCTCTTGTTGATGGTGATTTTTGGCGTAGCTTTTCTCTTCCCGGTTGTGCTTACCGGACTGGAACTGCTGGGGGTGGTTACGCCCGAGCAACTGGTGAAGCGGCGCCGAGTCGCTTGGTTCGGAATAATCCTGGCGGTCGCGATCTTCATCCCAACCAACGATCCCTACTCGCTCACGGCTCTTACCGTCCCCCTGGTGCTGTTCTATGAGGCTTCGATCGTTGTTGGGAGGCTTGCGAGGCGGAGGTTGTCTGCGGCCTGAGCAAGGGCTTTCGCATGCCACTAGAGTCGAAGGTGAAGGATGGTTCCAGGGACGGCGTGCGCCATCCAAAGAGGTGTTTGTTGTCGTTCACAACCAGATTCCAGGAGCGGTTGGAGCTGGAGCTTGACCCGTTCCAGGAGCGGGCATTTTCTGCCATTGCCAACGGTGAATCGGTGCTGGTGGCGGCTCCAACGGGATCCGGAAAGACGCTAGTTGGCCTCTATGGGGCGGTTCTGACCACCGACGAAGGCAAACGTTGTTTTTACACTACGCCGTTGAAGGCGCTCTCGAACCAGAAGTACCATGAGTTCCGGCGCTTTTTTGGCAACGACAGGGTCGGCCTGCTCACCGGTGACAACTCGATCAACGCCGATGCCGACGTAGTGGTGATGACTACCGAAGTGCTGAGGAACATGATCTATGCCTCTCCTGAGGCGCTTGCTGATTTGGGCATGGTGGTGCTGGACGAGGTTCACTACCTGCAAAACCCATATCGTGGTGCAGTGTGGGAGGAGGTGATCATCCACCTTCCGCGGCCGGTGAGGCTAATCTGCCTTTCTGCGACCGTCTCCAACGTGGAGGACTTCGCCGGGTGGATGCGAGAGGTTCGCGGCCAGATGACGGTGGTCGAGGCCCACGGGCGTCCGGTACCTCTTGAGCACAAGTACCTGTACGCCAGCAAGCGATCGCGCGAAGTCGATGCGATCCCCATCTTGGTAGATGGCCAGGAGAATCCGCGCGGTAGCGAGCTGGATCCTCCATGGCTCGCCCGGACCAAGAGGGGCGGGCCGTTGGCGAAGGGTGTTCCGAGGCCCGAGGTGGTCGAGTTTTTGGCGTCTCAGCGAGACCTTCCGGCGATCGTTTTTGTATTCTCCAGGGCGGGGTGCGAGGCGGCGGCAAGCGAGGTGCTGCTAAGTGGCGTCAGGCTAACGACTTCCGGTGATCGGAGGACGATACGGGAGATCGTCGACAGCCGGTTGGCGCGGATCGACATGGCCGACCTCAATGCCGTCGGCTACGGCGAGTTCATCGCCGAGTTGGAGGCCGGGGTTGCCCCGCATCACGCTGGTATGATCCCGCCGTTCAGGGAGATCGTCGAGCAGTGCTTTGAGCGTGCACTGGTAAAGGTGGTCTTTGCCACCGAGACGCTTTCGCTGGGAATCAATATGCCGGCCAGGTCGGTGGTGATCGAAAAGCTGGTCAAGTTCAATGGCGAGGGGCACAAGCTGCTTTCGGCCGGGGAGTACACGCAGTTTTCGGGTAGGGCAGGCCGTCGTGGGATCGATACTCGTGGCACTAGCTACGTGGTGTGGGGCCCGACTGTGGCCTTCTCCGACGTAGCCCAGGTCGTGCGTGGGGATTTTTACCCGATAACCAGTTCTTTTCATCCGACGTACAACATGGCGGCCAACCTGATCAAGCGGTACACCGTCGATCAGGCCAAGGAACTTTTGAACCTTTCGTTTGCCCAGTTCAACGAGGACTCCGAAGTGGTGCGGCTGGAGGCCGAACTGCGCGCGCTCCGCAGGAGAGGAAGGGAGAAGCCCAATGAGCTTCCCCAAATCCGAGTGGGTTCGGTCCTTTCGGTGCCTGCGGAGGGGTCGCGGCAGCATCGTTCTGCGCTCCTCGTCGTTAGCGTAGCCGATCGTGGCGGTGGCGACCGGCGCCTTCAGACCGTGTCGGCGAGTGGAAAGCGATATGGATTGAGCACGCGGCATCTTGAAGATGTTCGTCTTGGAGTGACTATCGATCTCCCCGAATTTCGCGGAGCCGCGGCGAGCAAGGAGGCGTTTCGGCGCGAAGCGACCAGGGCCCTGCGCCGGACGTTGCGATCCAAGCACCGGTTTGAACCGTCGAGGCAGTTTCTTGCCGGCACTGTTGACGACGGACGCGGTGCCATCAGAGCCAGCCGGCTCGAGGACCGGATAGCGACCCGGAGAGGGGCACTTTCTGGCCAGCTTGAACGGGTAACGTCAGTGCTGGAGCGGTTCGGTTTCTGCAAAGGTTGGAGCTTGACTGAGGCCGGGTCCCGCCTGTCGCAAATCTATTCCGAGTCCGACCTCATGATTGCGCTTTTCTTGGATCGAGCCAGTCTAGGTTCGGTGACTTCGCCGGAGTTTGCTGCAGTGCTCTCCTGGTTTAGCTTCGAGCCCCGGCCCAGCTTTCAAGGTGATCCCTTCTGGCCCGGCGCCGACAGCTTGTTTTCACTTTTCGAGGCAGCGGAGTCGATAGCGGACGAGTTGCGAGCAGCGGAGTTCGAGGTTGGGCTGCCGGTGACCAGAGAGCCTGATCTTGGATTTTCCAGACTGATCTACCGGTGGACCGAGGGCTATCCGCTGGCTAAGGTGCTGAAGAGCTCGGAGATTGCTCCGGGGGACTTCATTCGGAACGTCAAGCAGGTTGCCGACCTGACCCGGCAGGTTGGGCTGGTCTTTTCCGGCGATCGCCTGGGGAAAATTGCTCGCGAGACCGAGGGGCGAATAGTGAGGGGTGTGGTGGCTCTCTCGTCCGAGGTCGGTGGGGACGAGGAGACCGTTGGATTTGAAGCTACTGGCGGAGCCTAGGCGGTAGAAGTCACCGGATCCGGCTTCTCGATCAGATAAACCGGGGGAGGGCGGCTCAGGCTCGACCCGGTCGGCCGGGGCTGTCCACGCTGGGCGAATCGGTTGGCCGTGGATGCGATCTGTCGAGCCCCTCAAGGCCGGCGATCGGGTACTGAAAATTGCGATTGTCAAGGGTTGCGTGCCCGCGTTTTGAATGGCGCACCCGCTCGGCGTTGCGGATACCCGCCGGGGTTAATGGCTGCGAGAGCTGATCATACTCGCTACCGATAAACGTCGAGCATAATGATAAACATCATGTGACATACTTGACGTTTACTTCGATCACCACTTATACTGAGGAATTCCTGTGCCGTAGTCGCATCTGCAATTGTGTAAAAGGAGGTCAATTTTGGTAAAGGAGCATGGCCACAACAGGCGGGGTCGATCATGGCCAAGACCGGTGGGTGCCGCAGTGGCAGTTGTCGCTGGCGCGGGCGTTGTAGCGTTGGTGCTTGTTGCCGAGCGCGCCGGATCCGGCCTTAGCACGTTTGACCACGTAGGTCCGGTGGAGATGGCGAAGTCGGTTGGGACTGTGGAGGGGCCCAATGGCCCGATGCCGCACGCCCAGATCAGCCTTGCGGTCTACCCGGATTCCATGGCCGGGGAGCACGGCAGCGGCGGTGGGGCGCATCCCTCTTGGGTGAGCTACTCGGCCACCAATCTTTGGGTTCCCGCACACGCCGTGGTGACCTTCACGATCAGGCAGTACGACTCGTCGACGGCAACACTGGACCCGTACTTCAATCGGGTCGTTGGGACCGTCGGTGGAGTCGCCTACTACAACGGGAGGTCGGCGAGCGCGCTTGGAAGCCAGAGCGTCGCCCACACCTTCACCATCCATGGGATTCCACAAACGGGCCAGCCGACGGTGTTTGTGAGTGTCCCGCTGCTCGGGGCGCCCTCGAACGCGCCGGCACAGGCCAACGGGTATCCGGCGCCGGCGATAGTCCGGTTTTCGATCGTCACCGGCGGCTCGGGGGACTACGTCTTCCAGTGCTTCGTTCCCTGCGGGACGGGCTACAACGGTTGGGGCGGTCCGATGGAGTCGCAGGGGTATATGGCCGGCAACTTGGTAGTGGGGAAGGGGTAGCGATGGTAAAGGCAGAATCTTTCCGCTCCCAGCACCACCTGAGGTTTGTCATGGTCGCTTGGGCGGTGGCATCGGTGATCGGGGTGGCGCTATCGGTGATGATCATGAAGGCCGTCCTTCGACCCGCGGCGTCACCGCAGATGGCCGACCAGAATCTCACCATCGTGGTCTTCACGGCGGTGGCAGTCCCGGTGGCTTTCTTCGTCCTGACGTTCGTCGGCTATAGCGTGTGGCGGTTCCGCACTAAGGGGATGCCGACCGAGGACGGCCCCCCGATCAGGGGGAACCGGTTGGCTTTCGTCCTCTGGCCCTCGGTTTCGGCGGCGCTCTGCGTCTTCCTGCTGGTCTGGGGCCTCTATGGAATGACCAAGGTGGGGACCTTCGGGACTCCGGTCGGCCAGGGCGGGATGTTCGGCGGCACGCGATCGGATCCACTGGTGGTAGAAGTCACCGGCCAGCAGTGGTTGTGGACGTTCACGTACCCGTCGGAGGGGGGCTTCGAGACGACCAAGCTGGTGCTTCCGGTCGATAGGCAGGTGGAGTTCAAGGTTACCTCTCTGGATGTGGTGCACTCCTTCTGGATCAGGGCCTTTGGTGTCAAGATCGACGCGGTGCCGGGACAGGTCCTTTACACCAACACCACGCCGACGCAACTCGGGACCTTTACCGCCAGGTGCGTCGAGCTGTGCGGCCTGTACCACGCCTACATGCAGAACCAGGTAGACGTGGTTACTGCGGCAAGCTTTGCGGCGTGGGTCCAGTCCCAGGCGGCGCCGGTGCACGCAACGGCGGTTGGGACTTGATGGCCGGTTGAGTGGGGCAGGTCCTCGGGCGCGAAGGCCGCAAACGGAGTCGTAACTGTGCGTTGGAGCAGATAGCTAAATGGAGGGATTGAATGGGAGTCACCATCGAGAGCGGTGGCGGTCAAGGTACCGCCACCCGGCCGCCGGCGCGGAGGCTGTTCAGGCCGAACGTGCTGACCGGCCTCGTGCTGGGAATAGTGCTAGCGGTGATCGCCGCCTACGTGGCGAACGCGATCACGCAGTCGGCGTACAGCACCGCCGCGGCGGCCTTCACGGCGTGGCCGATAGGGTTCCTGGTGGGGATGGGCGCCATGGCCTACCCCATCCGGTGGGCCTTTGGGAAGAGCGATCCCACTGAGGAAGAGGAGCTGGAGCTGGCCGGCAAGGACGCAGGGATCTGGCGCTACTTTCGCTTTACCACGGACCATAAGGTGGTCGGGATCCAGTACCTGTGGCTAGTCTTTACCCTGCTGACGGTGGGAGGGCTTGCCGCCATGCTCATCCGGATCAACCTGATTGAGCCGGGTTCGAAGGCGCTGGCTCCGTGGAACTACAACACCATCGTCGGATTCCATGGCCTCGCGATGATTGCGGCCAGCATCATCATGATCAGCGGTCCCTTTGGAAACTTCGTGGTTCCGATCATGATCGGTGCGCGTGACATGGCCTTTCCCCGCCTTAACGCCCTGAGCTTCTGGCTCGCCTTCTCTTCGGTGCCCGTGCTGCTGATGACGTTCGCAACCGGAGGGTTCTCTACCGGTTGGACCCTGTACGCCCCGCTCGCCACCGAGGGGGAGCTTGGCATGGTCGCGATCAACTTCGGGGTTATCCTTTTCATCCTCTCGACCATGGTCTCTGCCGTCAACATCGTCACCACGGTGATCACCCTCCGGACCAAGGGCATGACCTGGGCGCGGCTACCAGCAACGGTCTGGGCCGTATTCCTGAGCGTCCTCCTTGGCCTAGTGGTGATGCCCTCCTTCGAGGCGTCCCAGGTATTCACCATGACCGACCAGGTCTTCAAGACCACGTTCTTCACTGCTTCGGGTGGGGGAAGCGCGTGGCTGTACGAGAACCTCTTCTGGTTCATGGGTCATCCCGAGGTCTACGTGATCGCGATCCCCGCCTTTGGAGTGGTGGCGGATATCATCCCAGTCTTCACGCGCAAGCCGCTCTTTGGTCGTCCCCTGATCGTCGGCGGGATGATCGGTGTCACCGTCATCAGCGTCTTCGTCTGGGCTCACCACCTCTTTGTCAGTGGAATGGCTCCGGGGCTGGTGGCACCATTCATGCTAACCACGGAGCTGATCTCGATCCCGACCGGACTGATATTCCTGGCGATCGTCGGCACCCTGTGGAGGGGAAAGATCTGGACGGAGCTGCCCCTCATGTGGGTCTTGGCCTTCGTCTTCAACTTCCTGATCGGTGGCATCACCGGTATATACCTGGCTGATGCCCCCTCCGACATCGGCCTCCACGGGACCATGTTCGTCACCGCCCACTTCCACTACACACTGATGGGCGGGATGCTTATGGAGTTCTTCGCCGCCGTCTACTTCTGGTTCCCGAAGATGTTCGGGCGCAAGTTGGATACGCGGCTCGGAAAGATCCACTTCTGGATAACCCAGATCTGCTTCAACGTTGCCTTCCTGGCTATGTTCTACTCCGGACTCCAGGGGATGGCGCGCCGGGTAGCGAGCTATGCCGCCTTCCTCACGCCTGCCAACGTGGTCACCAGCCTCTTTGCATTCGGCATCGGGGTGGGGATGTGCATCTTTGCCTACAACGTATTCCGCTCGCTTCGCCACGGCGAGCCTGCAACCGGCAACGTGTGGGGGTCGAAGACGCTTGAGTGGCAGGTGCCGACTCCGGTTCCGCTGGAGAACTTCACCGGCGCGCTCCCGGTGATCACGGCGGATCCGTACGGCTACGGAGAGAAAGACGCAGTGGAGGTCGTCGCGGCTGCATCCGGAAGCGGGGAGGGTTGATCGTGCCGGTCGGAAGATGGGACTGGCAGGGCGTCCGCCCTGCCGTAGAGAGGGAGGCTTGAATGGCTACTGACTTTGCGACCGTGCCGGTGCCGGAGGCCCACCACGGGCACGGAACCCCGGCGGAGGCCCTCCAGAGGACGAGGGTGGGGGTGGTCTTCTTCATTCTGGCCGATCTGATGCTGGTTCTCGCGTTCGTGCTGTGCCAGGTGTACCTGAAGGCGCTCAACACCGACCACGCCTTCTTGCCCGCCAGGTTCCACCTGCCCTCGGCCTTGCCGGGCCTCGGTGTGGTGGTCGTGGGTGCTCTTGGGGCGCTCGCGATGGTCGGGAACCTACGCAACCAGGAGCTGACACGGGAGAACCTTCGGTCACGAGCGTTGCTGGCACTGGTCCTGTTCGTTGCCGCGGGTGTCCTGCAGGCATACGTGCTGTCTACGGCGGGGTTCGGGGCGGGGGCCAGTGCATACGTCAGCTCGTTTTACGTGCTCGGTTGGTTGGCGGTAGTGCATCTTGGAGCCGCTGCCTTCGGATCGCTTCTCGTCCTCGGGCGCGCAAGCCGGGGGAGGCTGTCTACGGCGAGAGCCAGGGCCGGCGTCGAGTTCGCGAGCTGGTGGGCAGTCTGGGCCGCCGTCGCAGGGCTCCTCGTCTGGGCCGTTGCTTCGTTTGTGGCCTGAGGGGGCGAGTCAGAGTGCTCGACGTTAGTCGCATACCGCGCGGGCGGGATGACCGTCCGGCCCGCAGTTCTCGCTAGAAGCGCTCGAGAAGGAGGCGTAGGGTGCTAGTTGGGATGCCCATGGATGTGCTCTGGCTCTACTGGGGCTCGGCGAGGTGGTGGTCGGCGGAACCCTTGGTGATTGGGCCGGTCGTCGCGTTGGCTGCTCTGTGGTGGATCGGGCGCCGACGGCTGCTCTCACGCCGGCTCTCGGAGTTGGAGCTAGCGAGCGTTCGGCGGTGGAGGGGAGTTGCGTTTCTGGGGGGGCTGGCAATTATCCTTATCGCCCTGGAGTCGCCGATCGACTACTTCTCCCAACTGCTCTTCTGGGTCCATATGGTCCAGCACCTCCTTCTCCTTGTGGTGGCGGCGCCGCTCATTGTTGCGGGCTCGCCCTGGCTTTTGATCTGGGAAGGGATTCCGTCGTCGACCCGCTCCGCTCTGGTCCGCAGTTGGCAGGGACCGCGGTTCGGCAAGACTTTGGGAAGGGTATACGCCTTCGCTAGGTCACCTGTTGGCACATTTGCCTTGTTTACCGCGATCGTCTGGGGGTGGCATCTTCCTTATCCCTACGATCTTACGCTTGCGAACGAGGTCGTCCACGACTGCGAGCACCTCTCCTTCCTCGTGTTCGGGGTGGCCTTCTGGCTTCAGGTCCTCGACTCTCCGCCCTTCGAAAGGACGCTCTCGGAGGGTCAGAGCGCCTTCTATCTGATCGGTGCGATGGGGGTGAACGTGGTTGTCTCGGCCGCTTTGGGGCTGTCGCAGCATCCGTGGTATGCTCCATACGCTGCACTGAGCGTAGCCGAGCGTCCCGGAGGTGTCTCCGCTCTCTGGGATCAGCAGTTTGGAGCTGGAATCATGTGGACCTTGGGGGACTTGCCCTTTAGCTTCACCATTGGGCGGTGCGTCCTGAAGTGGTTCGAAGCGGAGACGCCCTCGGGGATCCCGGTGGAGAGCGCATAGTGAAGCTTGCCTCGACCAAGCGCGGCGACCTCGGTCTTGCGGCGATGATCCTGCTGGCGAGGAGTGAGGCGAGTTTTCTGACTGCGGGCGAGATCGCGGCGGCGGTGAATGGGACCGTTCCACTCATCCATGAGATTCTGAGAGCCCTATCCCGTAGCGGTCTCGTTGTTGGCCAACCCAGCCGTTGCGGCGGGTACAGGTTGACAGAGCTGGCGGCCGAGATCAGCGTCCTCAAGATAGTGGAGGTGTTGGAGGGGCCGGTCGCAGTTGGGGAGTGCCCGCTGTGGGGACACCAGTGCCGGTGGGAGGCGGGTTGCCCGCGGCTGGTATCGGACTTGGAGCCGTCACGGGTCTGCCCGCTCCACGCCGTATGGCAGCCGATACGTGAGGCGGCTGCTAGCGCGTTGGCAAGGCTCTCGCTGGCGGAGTTGGCCGTCCGGGACGAGATGGTTCGGATGGAGTCCTCGGGATGACCGACGGTCCGGGTCACCCTTGCGGGGCCATACGGCGCGCGCTGGATGGCACGCGGGAGGGGGATCGGCGATGAGAACGCAGTCGCGAAGAGAGATCAGTTGGCGTCGGCCGTTGCTAGCGTACGTAGCCCTGACTAAGCCGCGGATCATCGAGTTGCTCCTGATCACTACCGTGCCTGCCATGGTGGTTGCCAAGGGTGGGATCCCCTCTGCGGTCTCCATCGTGGTGACCGTAGTTGGGGGAGCGCTGGCCGCGGGCGGGGCGAACGCGGCAAATATGTGGTACGACCGCGATATCGATTCGCAGATGGGGCGGACTAGAGGGCGCCCCGTGGTGACCGGGGAGGTCTCCCCTCGGGATGCGGTCGTCTTTGCGCTGGCGTTGGAGGCTTGCGCGTTCTTGCTCCTTGCCGTTGGAGACAACCTGCTCTCGGCGGCGCTCGCGCTCTTTGCAGCGCTCTTCTACGTCTTCATCTACACGATGTGGTTGAAGCGGCGGATAGCACAGAATATCGTGATTGGAGGGGTGGCGGGAGCTGTCCCGGTGCTGGTGGGCTGGGCGGCAGTGAGGGACTCACTCTCACTATCGGCGTGGCTTATGTTTGCGGTTATTTTCCTGTGGACGCCTCCGCACTTTTGGGGGCTGGCTTTCCGGTACTCGGAGGAGTACGGTGCGGCAGGGGTGCCGATGCTGCCATCAGTTGCCACGCCGAGGCGCTCGGCGGCCGAAATCCTGGCTTACACGGTGCTCTTGGCGTTGGTCACCGAGACCTTGGGCTTCGTAATCGACCTCGGGGTGGTGTACGACGCTGCTTGCGTCGTGCTCAACGCGGGCTTCATCGGTTACGCGTGCGCGCTTTACCACAACCAGACACCAAAGGCGGCCATGCACCTCTTCTCCTTCTCGATCACGTACCTGTCGCTGCTTTTTATCGGTGTCGCTGTCGACGTCGTCCTTAGGAGCCGTTAGTTGGTCTACCGGCGCGTGTTTGGAGCGAGGACGGGCTAGAGCCGGAGATGGGTGGTAGCCCATCCAGTGTCATCGGTGCACTCCCACCCCGAAGTTGCCATGACCCCATCCCGTATTAGTGGACAGCGAATCAACCGATCCAAGTTGTCGCAAGAAGAGATGGCAACATTAGAGCCACAAGAAGGTTCACGCTTGAGCGCAGAACCGGCGTCATGGCCGGTCGAATAGCGAGTTCCTTCAACGGAACAGGGAGGTGTTGACGCCGCTCGGAAATTGGACACTTCATGATTCGAGTGGGACAACTTGGGAAAATCTAGCGTGATTCGCCGGCCCGTAGCTGATCGGGTGCGCATCGCCACCGAACTCGGCATATCTAACCCGAAGTTACCCCCAACAGAGCAGTCAAGACCGGCATGACCTGGTAGTTCCCGTCTGGCTACTGACTACAGATAGCCAAGGCAATGAGAAACCCCGAGGAGTTCGAACGCTCGGGATTGGAGTTCGGTCGGCGTCGTGATCAGGGTAAAGCCCTGGGAGTTGGAGTCTTTGGGCTGTATTTGGTTGGCCACAATGGTAGCCAAGTTGGCGAGCAGGCTCTGAAAGCTCAAGGTTGGGATATCTTCTGCGGTCCGCTTGGT
>JAKARV010000040.1 GCA_021819205.1 Actinomycetes bacterium
GTTGAAGGTAAAGCTACCGCTCACGGCAGGACTCCAAGCAAACCACGACGGAAGTCTCCGGACGTGGGAGGCATCGGCACGACTGGTGCCGCCTTGCAGGGTCCGGTCCACGCGGCAAGGATCGGGGAGACTCGGCGGCTGGAGAGCGAACAGAAGAGGAGTGCCTGGGAATGCCTAGGTGCTCTGGAGCGGGTATTGGTTCTAAACTCCCCGGTCCGGGCGTGGGGTGTAGCCCCCGAGCGGCCGAGGCCCCCGTGAACGACGGTGATCCGGCGTCCGGCCGGCTTTGGCGCTCGGACGTGTGGGCTCAGCAGCGTGTCGGGCACTTTGGAGACTTCGGCCATGTTCGTTACCGAGACGGCCACCGTCACCGTGGTGCCGCCGGGAAGCGAGACCACTATCATTAGCTTCTGTTCGCGGTGCTGAAAGCCCCTCGCTTCAAGGGCTCTTGCCCGTTATGGGACGTCGGGGATCTACCGCGGTCACGGGACGGGCAGAGGTTGAAGCAAGCTCTGTACCGATTGGCGCCGGCGGTTCAGAGGCGCTCTACCGAATGGTGGAGACCCGTTGCGAGGCTACCTCGGTGATCGTGACTTCGGGTTTGCCGTCGCCAGCTTCGACGCCATCATTGCCCCGCATCCGTAGCCGCGGCGCTTGTCGATCGCCTCAGCCACCATGCCCACCTCATCGAGGCCATCGGGGAGTCGTGCGGCTTGCCCGGGCGCTCTCCGGCAAGGGGGTGATGCTTCGTTAACACGAACCCCCAACTTTGTCAGGTGCCGTGCGGGCTTTAGACGATGCCCTGACCCATGCAGTTGTGCGGTCCGTCCCCGTGCAACTAACCTGTCCGCCCGCTTGCAGGCTGAAATAGTACTTGGCAAGGAATAAACGCTGGCGCAGTCTGTTAGAATTTATTACCAACTAGGGGTCGAGAATTACACAGCGTGAGAGTCGAGGGATGGCATGGAGATACTGCTTGGAAGCATAAACTTATGGAACCCGCACGGTAGCTTTTCTCTTGGGGGAGCGCTAACGCTGGCATTTCTGCTGGGTATGGTGCACGGGATAACGCCTGACGAGCACACTTGGCCAATCACGTTTAGCTATTCGGTGGGCAGCTACTCTTCTCGCAAGGGCCTGATGTCGGGTCTCATCTTTTCCGGAGCCTTTACGCTCCAGCGTGCAATCGCTTCAGAACTCGCGTACTACACGCTTGCCCGGGTTTTTACCGAGGTCGCTTGGTTGGATTACGCCATCTATGTGGTTGTGGGTTTGGCGATGTTTGTCGCGGCTCGGTACCTTTTCAAAGGAGAGCATTGGCATCTCCTCCGGCCGGCACACCACCTCGAGGAGTGGCGTGAACGGAAGTCGATTACGCAGCCGAAGGCGTGGATGCCGGCTGTGCACGGGTTTATCGCCGGTTGGGGGTTTGGGGCTTTTGCGCTCATCATCTACACTGTGCTTGCGCCAGCGATGCCCTCCGGGTCGGTTGGTTGGTTGCCAGGGGCGTTCTTTGGGTTGGGAACGGTAGTGGTTCAAGCGGCGGCGGGAGCGGCGTTTGGTCTCATCGCCCGGCGCGCTGGCCTTGGAGAAAGCGATATCCGCACGGTATCGCTCGTTACGGCGGGCCGGACTCTCCTAGTAGGCGGTATTGCCTTCATCGTTGCTGGACTTGCTGGCCTTGCATTTCCCAAGTTGATGGCGTTTGGCTACAACACCGGAGTTCACATTCACAATCTGGACAACCTTGGCATTGCACAGATCTTGGTGGTGATCTCGGTTGTGGTGGTTGGTTTTGGGACGCTTGTTAGCCAGACTCGGCAGGTGAAGAGGCTTGTTGCCCGTGAAGCATCCGCGGAAGGAGGGGAAGAGATTGGAGGCGGAGACGGCCAACGAGCAGCTTCTTCCTGAGTTTATCGAGCATTGTAGATCCCGAAAGCTGCGGGTTACCAAAGAGCGGAGGTTGGTGTTTTTGGCACTTAGCGAGGTGGGAGGTCCCGCGACCCGCCCGGTACTGCTCCAGCGGCTTGTTTCCAAGGGTATACATGCCCCTACTCTTTACCGGACGATCGACGCCTTTGTCTCCAATCAGATCGTACAGCCGGTATTGAGAAACGGTGAGAGCGCCTATGAACTCTTGCCTCCTTTTGCCCACCACCACCACCACTTCCACTGCCTCTCGTGCGGTGCGGTCGCCGCACTCGATGCCACCGATGAACACCTGGACCTGAAGGTGCCAGGAACGGTGCTCTACCACCAGATCGACGCCTACGGGATCTGCGACGCCTGTCTATAGCCTTTCGATGGTGCGAGCTAAAGCGATTGAGAGCTTTCGGATAAGCTTGGAGGTGTCAACCCCGTCCAGCCTTACAAGCGCCTTTATCTCCAAGAAGGACCGCGAGGAGTCCTCGGGAAGCACCTTGGGCTCAAGTTCGATACGGCCGAGGCCGCTGGTCGGATCGACTACTTCGAGCACGATTACCTTTCCCCCCTCGATCAGGCTGCAGATCGCAAGTTCTAGGGCACCATGCGTCGTGAGGGTTTCCGAGAGTATTGGGGTGACTGCAGCGGCGATTTCGGACTCGCTAAGAGCGGAAAGCGCACCGATCGCGGTTTCGGCTGCAACCTCGACGGTGCAGGTATCCTGTAGTTTGATCGCCTTTGACTTTCGGTGAGGGTCGTCGGGCGCGGGCCGCCCCTGCTCGATGGCGCGGTCCTCGATGACAAGCTTTTCGAGCGTAATCATTCGCAACTGGCGGCGGACCGCCGCCACGGTCTCCTGCCAGTCGGAATGGAGCGGGCACACGGTGTCCCAGCGGCAGGGACCATCACCAAGGGCGCACCTTTCAGCCTTGACCGTCCCCTCGCCGGCTTCTACCAGTTCGAGGAGCGTAACCTGTCCAGCTGGCCGCGCCAACCAGTAACCGCCGTCACGGCCGGCCTTGGAGTTAACGATTTTTGCCTTGACCAGGTCTGCCATCACCTGCGAGGCGAAGCTTGCCGGAATATCCATCGCCGCAACGATCTCCTTGATCTTGGTCGCTGCGATACCATCATCTGCTTGGCGCGCCAAGTGGAGGGCGGCGCGTACGCAGTAGTCGCCGCGACGGGATAAGGAAAGGTTCACAAGAAAACATTAGTTCAAAACTTGACAATTCATTCCTAGACCCGCTAGGCTAACCATTAGCAATCAACTAAGCGTTGTTGCTGTGTGCCTAGTTAGTGCCTAACAAGGAGGGATTGTGACTAAGGTTGAGCCGTCAAAGGTCATCAAGGTCGCTCCGGATGTGGTATCGGTTCGACTGCGGAAGCCGATCCGTCCAGGGGAGCTTCGTTTCAAGGATTCAGACCTGCCAGCCAAGAATAACGTAGCGCGATTTCCACTCGTTTCGAGGATTCTGCATGCGCGTTCGACGCAGTTTCTGCTCATTCTGCCGAACCAGATCATCTTTTGGATGGTGATCTTCCTCGGCTTCCTGGGAGTGGTAGATCCGCAGATCAACTTCGCGACCGCCATCACCTGGTACCTGTGGTTCTGCCTCGTGTTTGTGATGATGGCGGTGATCGGCCGGGCGTGGTGCTCGATGTGTCCCTTTGGAGGCTTCGCAGAGTGGATCCAGCGCAAGACGTTTTTCAAGAGGACGCAGAAGGCGCTCGGACTTGGCATCAAACTACCCGAGAGCTGGGCGCAGTGGGGCTTTGTCCTTTCGGTAGGAACTTTCCTTCTGCTCACCTTCATCGAGGAGTTTTTTAATATTGCCGGTCCAGGGACGCCGCACTACACCTCGCTTATGGTCCTCGGTATTGTGGTTACCGCGGTCACATTCTTCCTGGTCTTCGAGCGCCGTACCTTCTGCCGCTACTTCTGCCCGCTATCGGCTCTGATCGGGTCGGTAGGGTCGATGGGGACTGCGGCCGGGTTCAGGACCAACGATCGCGAAGTCTGCCAGGCATGCACTACGAAGGATTGCATGCGCGGTGGCTCGTCGGGTTTTGGCTGCCCGTGGTACACCTGGCCGGGTTCGGCGGAGAGCAACTCTGCGTGCGGGCTGTGCACCGAATGCTATAAGGGTTGCCCCTCCGGGAACGTTGGCCTCTACGTGCAGAAGCCGCTGACGTCAATCATCGCGCCCCATCGGCGGCGGGCGGATCTTGCCTGGTCGATAGTTCTTCTTTGGGGGCTCGTGGTCTTCCAGCAGGTCAATGTGACTACGCCGTATGTCAGCCTAGACAACTACCTCAACCGGATTACCGGTTGGCCGAACTACCCGAACCCGATTGACTACACGGTCATTATCCTTGCGATCGGCTTCCTTACTGCAGGCATCTTCGAGCTTTACCGGCGGGCGTTTATGGTCAAGGAGATGGAGGTGACCGCTCCGGGAAGCTTCATCGAGAAGGTCACGCCCTTCCGGCAGATGTTCTTGCCGCTCTCTTACGCGCTGATTCCGGTTATGGGCATGGACTACTTCGCTCGCCAGCTTCCAAAGTTTTTCCAGCACGTTCCGGCGCTAATCCCAGCGATCGCCGAAATCTTCGGAGTAAACGCCAAGAACTGGTCTCTCGTCAGCTACCGCCTGCTCTCGGTCCAGGGGATCATAAACGTCCAGGATGGTGTGATGGCCCTCGGAATGTTGGCCAGTATCTATGCGACCATCAAGATCTTTGACCGAGAGATCGCTCCGCTCGTCCACAACCGGGTGGCCGCAAAGGTCACAGCGATCGGGATAATGGTAGCGTTTGCCGCGATCAGTGGCTGGCTATACGTCATCATGCAGGCTGCGAATTAGGAGGCGGGGGAAGATGACGATGATTCAAGATTCCACCCAAGTCACGGTGTTGCGCGATCGGTGTGCCGGTTGCGAGGAGTGCCTGGTTCGTTGCCCGGTGGAAGCAATCTCGCTTGACGAGGCTACTTGGACGGTATCGGTAGATAATGAAGTCTGCATAGCGTGCCATCAGTGTGAGCGCACCTGTCCGTTCTCCGCCATCGTGGTCGAGGGTGCGCCAAAGGTCGCGCCGCGGACGGAGTCGCATGAGGAGCTTCCAGCTCAAGTAGTGGGGTCGCTTTCGGAGGTACGGCTTGGTTTCCTCTCCGAGGAGGAACTGGTTGCTGAGGCATCCCGGTGCCTTGACTGCCCAGATCCTACTTGCATGCGAGGGTGCCCGACGCACAACAACATTCCGACCTTCATTGCTCTCGCACGGGAGCTCGACTTCAACGGTGCACGCCGCGTCTTGCTCGAGACTTCTGCGATGCCGGAGGTCTGCTCGAGAGTTTGCGATTCGGCGATCCAGTGCGAGGGCTCATGCTCGCTGGCCCTTGCCGGTGACAAGCCAGTAGCGGTTCACGAGATCGAGCGGTACATCGCTGATCACGCTCACTTGGAGCTGGTCCGGCCGGAAGAGGCCGGGCTGACGGTTGCTTGCGTTGGTTCTGGGCCGGCGTCCATCGGTGCAGCCGAGGTGTTTGCCCGCGGCGGAGCGAAGGTGACCATTTTCGAGAAAGCACAGGTGTCTGGCGGACTGCTTCGCTTTGGGATCCCTGAGTTCACGCTTCCGGGCCACATAGTTGACGGAGTGTTCGATCGGCTCGAGCGCCTTGGTGTTGAGGTGGTCAACGGTTACGATGTTCCGATCTCGTCGCTAGCGGAGCTAAAGAGCCAGTTTGATCTAGTGGTAGTTGGAGCAGGGGCGACAGCACCTATTCCCGCGCCAGCCAAGGGCAAGGATAGCGTTAGCTTTACTGAAGCCAACGACTTTCTCGAGGAAGCGCAGAAGGCTCTTGAGTCCGGAAGCTTCGATTCTGCGCGCGGCCCGCAGCTGCTTGTCCTGGGCGCTGGGAATACCGCCATGGACGTTGCTCGCTTGAGCAGGCGGCTTGGCGGTACGGCAGTCTGCGTGGACTGGATGGATCGGCGTTTTTCGGTCGTTCGGCCGGACGAACTTCAAGACGCGGTTTCGGAAGGGGTCGAGGTTCTCTTCGGGGTTACCGTCTCTGAGGTGATGCCAGCTGACGACGGAAGGATCACCTGCACTTTGGTGAAGACGGTCCAGAAGGAGGCGACTAGCAGGCCGACGGTGACGGCTCAGGTCGAAAGGGTAATCACTGTCGATAAGGTGGTGCAAGCCCTGGGATTCCGGCTGACCGACGAGGTTCGCAGTGAGTTTCCGAGCCTTCCGGTTGCAAAGAGCATGCCGGTACTCGCGGACCGGCACTGGACGGCGAGCGGGATCTTCGCGGGAGTCGACAACGAGTTTTCGCGAAATACGAAGGTAGGTGAGCTAGCCCTGAAGCGCGATCGGGCAAGGCAGGCGGCCGGATTTCCGATGAACGCAGACGGCGTGTACGTTGCTGGTGATGCACTAGTTGGGCCCTCTACGGTAGTGGAGGCGATGGCACACGGAAGGCGCGTGGCTACTGCAGTCCTTGGACAGCGCGGCCGGCTTGCGGCCTCATCGCTTGGCCGTGTTCGCGCTCCGCGGGTGTTGGTTGTCTACGAATCGCTTGGCGGGACCACGAAGGGGTGGGCACTTGCGGTTGCAGAGGGGCTTGCCAACTTTACCGATACCGTCGTAGCTCTTCCGGTCGACCAGGTAGAGGCCATCATGCTGGCAAGTTACGATCTGGTCATCTTCGCGACGTGGGTTGACGGCATGGTGGTAGCCAAACAGTCTCCTGGGTCGGCGATGCTGGAACTGATCGATTCGCTGGTTCCGCACACCCAGGTGTTGGCCGGGGTGATGTGCACCTTCCAATTTGATCCGGGAAGCACGCTGAAGATCATGGAAGAGCACTTGGCGGCGAAAGACATTCGTACGATTGCGTCGGTAGCGATTTCCCATCGAGAGAAGGGGAGCGGTCCGGCAGCTTTCATGCGGGAGATCGGCGAGGGCGCCTGGCCGGCATTAGACGCAAACGGAGTTTTGAAGCACCTTTTAGAGCGTTCATCGACTGACGCGAGTGAAGTCGTGGGTCCTCGCGAGGAGCTCCTTGAAGCGCTGGTCAAGAGGATCAGCGAAAGGAAGGCGGTAGAAGGCGCAGACTTCCGGCTTACGGAGGTTCAGCGCCAAGCGACAGAATTGCAGTCGACCTTGGATGGTCTAAGGCGGCTGCGGAAGATCCCCTCCTAGGCACAGGGTAAGCCAGCAGATAACCTCTGCTGGCTTACCTGAAAGATTTATACAGACCTCATCCCCTCGGCACACACCCCCGGAGCGGCATAGCCACTCCGGGGGCGAGGGTTTTTTGGGTACTTGTGGTCGTCACCGAAAAGGACTTCGACTCGGCGGCGGCTGCGCTCGGTTTAGGAGTTGCCGGTCAGTCGTTGGCCGCCGGGTACGTGCGCTGGGTGCCGCACAGTCGCCGGCGTTATTAGAGGAAGACGATCAACGGGATTGCCGAAACGATCCAGGCTATCGGCCCGACCGCCGCAAGGGCCGGCCGATTTGGCTTCGAGCGAATCCAGGTGAGCAGGGCGGTCAACCAGAGCAGGTCGAAAGCACGGAAGTACGAAGAGTGGTTCCAGACTTCGCCCGAAGTTGAGATCGCGAGAAGGAGCATAAGAACGAAGGCGATCTTGAGGTACAGGGGGACGGAGAGTGACCGGAGCGATGAGAACGCCAGCACCACCATGACTGCAAATACTGCGAACTGTCCAAACCAGATCAAGTTTGTAAGCGATAGCTGGTGGAGATGGGTGACTATACCAACGAAAAGAGTTAGGACCGGCACGCCGAGGTTTCCCGCGAGGTCGGAAGCGCCTGGGAAGGTGTGTTCGACATGGGTCAAGGTGAGTTGCCAAAGGATTGTTGCTACGCCTGGGAGCAACCAGGAATAGGCGCGGCTGTCCAACCGGCGAAGTATCGGAGTGCCGGTCTGCTTGGCCTGCTGGTAGAGCCAGGCAACTCCGATTGCTATTGGTACTATCAACTCGGTCTCGAGGGTAAGCGCCGCTGCTGCAAATACCAGGCCGGCAAAAAGGTATTTTCTCGCCTCGAAGAGGTTCATGGCAATCAGGGCAAGGGCTGCCGCTGTTGGCTCCGAAAGGTCCCTTCCGGTACTCATGGCGTATCCGAAGAAGGTCGCGGCGGCGAAGCCCGCAAGAATCGGATGCCCTGAGCCTCGCGCTAGACGGGCCGCTGACCAGGCGATTGTGCAGACCGCCACCAGGTTGACTGCGATGAGCGCGTATGGAACGAGGTGTGCGTCCCCAAAGCTTGCTAGCCAGGCAAAAAAGGGGTACCCGATCCTTTGTGGGCGGAATGGCGTGTCGAAGGTTATTCCATAGGCACTTTTTGCCAGGTTGAAAGGGTTGAGGGCGAGTCGAAGGAAGAACTGGCCATCGTAGCCGGTCCCGGTCATTGAGGGGAGGAATGAGGGAAGTTTTGCTCGGTTCGAAAACACACTTCCGATCAGGCTGAGCCGTCCCGGTTCCCCACCCCCGGCGATCATGATTCGGAGAATGAGGAAGGGGAGGTACGCGGCGAGAGTAAGCAGACTGGCAGCTTTCTCTGGAGGTAGCTTCGCGTTCTCTCGAATCATACCGCCATTGTAGAAGTCGGAAAGGCCAAGCCTTATAAGGCGTTTTCGATCGGTTCTTGCTTAAGGTGCCTTTAACAAGGTCTGGCTAGCGTTTTTAGCTGGAGGTTGCTGTAATGAAGCTTTGGGCAGTCCTCGCAGGGGTAGCTCTGGTTCTGGTGGCAACGGCTGTTGGCCTGGTCATCTTTGGCAGCGGATCGTCGGAGGTGGCAGCGACGGCGACGGCAGGAAGCTTTGTCGTCACTTCGGTAACTTCGGGCACAGTGGCGCCAAACGGGACGATCTCGGTCTCCTTCTCGCAACCTGTGGCTGTCGGATCGCCGCAGCCTTCGCTCTCGCCTGCCGTCGCCGGCAGGTGGGAGAGGAGCAGCCCCACTACTCTGCAGTTCGTTCCGTCGGTTAGCCTGCCTCCCGGCCAGGCGGTACAGGTGACGGTGCCCGCAACCCTTCGCTCCGCTTCCGGGCGGGTGTTGGGAACTCCGCAGGTGGCTACGGCGCTGATTGCCCAGGGTTCGGTGATGCGGCTTCAGCAGCTGCTCGCCGAAGAGGGCTACCTGCCGGTGGTATTTAAGCCGAGTTCGCCGCTCGTTTCGGATCGGAATTTCGCCGTAGCCCAGAAGGGCAACTTCAGCTGGCGATGGTCGAGCATTCCATCAGGGTTGGCGGCAGGATGGTATCCAGGGCAGTGGAATGTAGTTACCCAGGGTGCTTTGATGGTTTTCCAGCACGCGAGCGGACTTCCGGTGACTGGCACTCCAACGCCTGCGGTCTGGCAGGCATTGATCTCCGATGCAATCCAGGGGGTTCGCACGACCCAGCCCTACTCGTACATCTTCGTCTCGAAGTCACCCAGGCCGGAGACCTTGGAGTTGTACATCAACGGCAGGGTAGTGTTGAAGAGCTTGTGCAACACCGGTGTCGGGATCGATACCACCCAGCCGGGAACTTGGCCGATCTTTGAGCGGCTCGTCTCCGCAACCATGCGCGGGGTAAACCCCAATGGGAGCCATTACGTCGATCACGGGGTCCCTTGGGTAAATTATTTTCACGGTTCGATAGCGGTTCACGGCTTCGTGAGGGCCAGCTACGGCTTTCCCCAAAGCGCGGGTTGCGTGGAGCTGCCTCCGTCGACCGCTGCGCAAGTGTATCAGCAAGTCGGTATCGGAACTTTGGTGACTGTGGCCTGATCTAATTGATCAGGTGAAGATGATTTGTCCGCCTGCGGCCATGTTGTAGAAGTCACCGACGGTGATGATCTCTTGCACCTCATCGACGAGGTCGTCTTTGGAGAGGCCAAAGAGGTCTACCGTCGCCTTGCAGGCGTAAAGGCCGGCTCCGGTGTCGGCGATCATGGTTATGAACTCGGGAATCGAGGGGATGTCGATCTTGTCCATCTTTGACTCCATGTACTGGGTCATTACCGATGAAATCCCCGGGACTCCGCCGAGCCAAGTCGCGAGGTGGAGTCCCGGATTCCCGACGGTAGAGAGCTTGATATGCTCATGCCGCCGACGGTGAACAGCGTCCAGGCCAAAGAAGGTGAAGAACAGGTTCGTCGCGATACCTTCGGACCGGGCGCCGTTTGCCATAATCAATGCCGGATATATGCCCTCTAAAGATCCCTTCGAGATGACTATCGACACCTTTTCAATGCTCTCGCTCATCTTGCCACCTCCCTAGATGCAACCGATAGGCTTGGGGATGCCGGCGATTCTTGCCGCTTGCTTTGCGGGACCCTTGGGGAAAAGCTGGTAAAGCTCTTTGATTGGAACGTTGGAGACTTTGGCGAGCGCCCGCACCGATGGGCCAGAACCCTTGGTCTCGTACTCATGCCGCATGACCCGGATAACCTCCAAGTGGCGCTCGGTGACGGGGTCGATTCCTTCGGCTTTTGCGAGCTCCGGAATCATCTCCTCGCTCCACTCCTTCGGGTTCGCAAAGAATCCCTCCGAGTTCAGCTCCACCTCGACGCCGGATACCAGTTTTGCCGCCATAGCTTGCTCCTTTCTTTTACTACTTGCTGTTAGCGCTAAAGTTCGGTGACCGCGAGGGAGCCCTTTCCCCGTGTCGGCATCTCCGGCCCAATCAGCGGTATTGAGATGCCAGGGAGAAGCGCATGCCAGTACATGGTCTCGAAGGCCAGCTTGCCGAGGTGATTGAGCCAAGACTCCTTTAGCAATGGGAGGCCAAAAGGTCCTGGGAAATGGCCGGGGAGGGGCTCAATCGAAGTATTGAAGTCGATCAGGAGGGCCTTGCGGTGCCCAGTCTCGATGAAGCAGTTGGCGTGGCCGTCGAAGCGCGCCGGTAGCGGCTTGCCTGCCAAAAAGGCGAGAATGTTCTTGGTTATCACTTCACCCTCAAAATGAGCCACCGAGCCCGCCTTGGAGACGCTGAGGCCGGCCGCGTCGCCGATGACGAACACCTCGGGGGCGACCAAGGACTGGAGAGTCGCTTCGTCGGTGGGGATGAAGTTGATTTCGTCGCCGAGCCCGGGAGAGTTGCTGACGTAGGGGGCACCCCCGTGCAGCGGAACGGAGACTAGGAGATCATAGTGAACCTCTTGGCCGTCGTAGGAGATCAGCCGGTTTCCGCTCTCGTCTACTTGTCCCGTGTTGAAGGAAGGTATTACCTTGATACCGCGCTCCTCCATAAGCCGACCAAGGCGCGCCGAAGCCACCGGTTTGGTAAAAGCCGAGTCCAACGGAGTGACGTAGGTAATATCGACTTGGTCGCGCACGTGTCGGTCGGTGAAGAAGGCTTCTGCAAGGAAGGAGAACTCAAGCGGCGCAACCGGGCACTTTATTGGCATATCGATCACGTTGACCACGAGACGGCCGGAGGCAAAGCTATCCATTGCTTTTGCGAGCGCGGCGGACCCCGCAGGGTCGTAGAAGGTGAAGGCGTTTTTACCCCACCCCTCACCCAGTAGGCCGTCGGTCTCCTCGGGAAGCAGGGTGGCTCCGGTGGCGACGACAAGAACGTCGTAGCGCAGGGTATCACCACTGGTGGTGGCGACGGTATGGGCATTGATGTCGACGCTCTCTACCTTGGTTTGTAGCAGCTTAACGCCACTGTGGAGCTGCCTTTCCAGTGGACGCTGGAACTCCTCCACCGTACCCTTTCCAAATGGCACGAAGAGAAGTCCCGGCTGGTAGGTGTGTACCGGCGATGGCTCGATCATCGTTATGGCGAGTTCCGGATCCATCCGGCGCAGCCTGTTGGCTACGATCACGCCTCCGGTGCCGCCACCAAGAATAAGTAGCTGTTTTGTCATACTTCATTGCATAGCCCAATCTCGCGATATCCCTAGGGGAGATAGTCCCCGCTGCGAGAAGCGTTGGGTGGTTTTGCCAAGACTGAATGGCCCTGCGGTGGCAGGCCCTACCAGTCTTCGGAGGGCGGGGCGCTCTCGCCGGAAGAGTGGCGGAGCGCGGCCGAGGCGATCAGGTAGGAGGCGATGGCGAGGACCGAGGTGGTCCCGAGCAGGCTTTCACCGGTCTGGAGGTTGAAGCGAGAGGTCGCTGCGATTAGGGCACCCAGGACCCAGGCCAGTTGAAACGAGGACTCGTATTTGGCGAATGTCCTCCCATAGTGTTGTACTACCAGTTCATGCTGGACATCGGCGTCAAATGCGATCTTTCCCGACTGGGCTCCGATGCCGATTACAAAGGACAGGACGATCGCGGCTCCGCGGTGGGGGTCGCTGCTGGCGGCAAGGACGGAGGCGACGCCGATTGCACCGGCGGATACGGCAACGATGCTCGATTCTTTCACGAGATGGCGGAGGCGAGGGGTGATTTGGGTTGCGAGCGCGGAGCCCAGGGTTGAGGAGGCGAGCGCCGCGCCGTAAACCCAGGTGGGGGAGTGACTGTTTTTGAGGGCGAAGGCGAGCACGAGGGCGAAAAAGCCGACCTGTCCGCGAACGGCGGCGACCATGAGCGAAAGCAGCAGCGTGGTGGCGTAGCCCGGACCGCTTGGTCCCGGAGCCGGCCGAGAGTGGCGGCGTTGCTGGCGCGTCTGGGTTCGGAAGGGCCGGAGCAGTTGGAGCCCTTCACGGAGCATGAGAGTGAGGGGAATCAGCTCGACTATGAGATCCCAGCTGGCTCCGAGAAATGGAGTTTTCAAAATTCCGGCACCGATGGCCGCGGCAACGCCGCCGGCTACCGCTCCGAGGAGGGTCAGGTTTGCATTGGTCTGGATGAAGGTTTTGGAGTCTGGCCCTTCCTGGGGTACAACCTCTGGAACCAGCGAAGACTTTGCAACCAAGTAGGCCTTGGAGGCTACCAGGCTGATCAGGGCGAGCGGGAAGACCGCCAGGCTCTGCAGGCTGAAAATCATCCCGGTGACCGCGGCTATGCGCGCCAAGGCGGAGCCTGCCACTACCTTCCGCCGGACGAGTGCCCCCCGGTCGAGCAGGGGAGCTACGAAAGGTGCCATGATAGCAAAGGGCGCCATGGTGAAGAGGAGGTAGGCGGTTATCTTGCTCCTAGCCTCCCCGGGGCTTATCGAAAAGAAGAGCGAGCCGGCGAGCGCTACCGTCATCAGTGCGTCGGAGGCGAGCGACAAGGCTTGAAGCCTACGCAGCGCGCCGACCGGCAACGCCGTGTTGAAGTAGGCTTGAAGCCAGGTGCGAACGCGAGCTAGCGAAGACCGGGGAGAGTAGTGATTAGACACTTCCTCTCATGCTAGCCAAGGGGGTTGCCGGTGCCGGTTTTGAGCATCTCCCGAAAGCGATGCTGCTCCCGCCGCGCCCTGCGGTAGGCGGGTGGCAGAAGCTTGGCGAGGATCTCCTTTGCCCTTTGGAACTCCGGAACAGTTGGGTCGAGGACTGACGTGATTACGGTGTAGTCGGCGATCTCCCCAAGCGCCGCTATCTCCTTCGAGGGGACGTAGCAGGTTGGGCCGTCCGAAAGGAACTGTGCCAGATAGCGGTAGCGGCGAAGTCTCCGCCTAAAAGCGTGGAGGCTGGCAAAATTCTCAACATCTGGCATCGCAGCCATCCCATGGAGCACCTTTTGTCGCTGCTCGTCGATGACCGTGCCGTAGGCGCGGCCATCGATATCCGATCTTTGCTCGAGGGCCCATTCGCGCAGAACGCTCATCGGTTCAGCTAGCGCGAGCCTGGCTAGCAACCCTTCCCGCGACTTTGCAACCAGGCCAACCGAAGCTTCCGCGGCACCTTCGCGCTCGAGCCACGCTATGGTGATGTCGAGGTTTCTAACTTCGCCGATCTCGTGGTAAAGCTGCTTGAGTGCTTCTGCTGCGGGGTCGGTCGTTCCTGCCATCTTCGCAAGCAACATCAGCTTCCGTGCGGCCACTCTGGCCTGGTGGATCGATTCGGGACCATCACCACGCTGGAAAAGCGAGAGCTCGGTTAAGATAGCGTCGCGCTCGGCGGCCATGGCGATTGAGAACGCCTCGGGTGCTGGAGAGTCCCACGCGGGCGCTGGGCGAACGGGAACCGGCGGCTGTTGGGTCGTGGCGGCGGCCAGGGAGGCGAAGGTGGGCGCAGGCACCAAGGCGTCTGCCATCGTTTTGACTCCTTGCTTCGTGGCCAGAGCCGGAACGATTGTGGCTTCGCCGGCCAGGAAGGCGATAGCTGCGATCTTTTCGCCACGGCGCCAGACGACAATTGCCGGCGGGTTATCAACGGTGGTCTCTAGGGGAGTCCGGCCGCCGAGGTCGACGCGATCGTTGAAGAGCCCGAGGATCGCAAGTGGCGAAGAGGTCGGAGGATTTTCGATCCACGCTACCTGGTGGCGGGTGCCGCCGGTGAATCCAAGGTATGCGACCGAATCTTCAGTACCCAGGCGTGCCAAAAAGATACCCGCTTTTTCCAGGGCACCGCCAACGGTCTCAAAACGAGCAAGGAGCTTCCATCGCTGGGGGACCACAGCGAGTGAAGGGCTGGTATCGATCCAGCGATCTGTGGCCCGGAAAAAAAGTATCCGGCCACTATCTCCAGCCAACTGCCGCCCGGAAGAAGAGTCCACGGCGCCTCCAGGGTAACGGGGCTTTAAGCCCTTTGTAAGCTTACTCCATGGTTCTGGGTGCCGGATGGCGGCGGTGTACGCGGTAGCGCCTTGGTTCTCGGAAAGTTACACAAAGTAGGATCTTGGTAAAGAATTACCCCAACTTTGCCGATAAACGATCGTTTGCCTCGCGTACGGCAGTATGATACACAAACAGCGGTGTTTAATGACGCTGCCGGTGGTAATAATCGTCACAAGCCCGTTCAGGAGGACCCCAGTGAAAGTAATCGTCTACGGAGCAGACGGCTACATCGGCTGGCCGATGGCGCTGCACCTCTCTGCCCTTGGCCACCAGGTGCTCGCGGTGGACAACCTCGCCCGCCGCTCCTGGG
>JAKARV010000014.1 GCA_021819205.1 Actinomycetes bacterium
CGGGGTGAGAGAGGGAGCTACAACGAATGCGAGCGGCACGAGCCTGGTGACGCTATTGTAGTCGCCCGGGGTGAGAGAGGGAGCTACAACTCGGAACATCAACCACACTACCCCAGTACAATTGTAGTCGCCCGGGGTGAGAGAGGGAGCTACAACCTCCGCGGTCAAGGATTCGGCAGGGGCGCTATTGTAGTCGCCCGGGGTGAGAGAGGGAGCTACAACAGAATCCCACCAGGGCAAGCAGTGAGGTTTTATTGTAGTCGCCCGGGGTGAGAGAGGGAGCTACAACCGTGGTTCTCTGGCTGTTCCTCTCGCGGCGATTGTAGTCGCCCGGGGTGAGAGAGGGAGCTACAACTAACTTCGCATCCATCTACTTTCTTCCTTTATTGTAGTCGCCCGGGGTGAGAGAGGGAGCTACAACCACAGGTCGCACCTCCACTTTATGGTTATGATTGTAGTCGCCCGGGGTGAGAGAGGGAGCTACAACGCACCGCCGTGAGTTGCTCGACGGTAGTAGATTGTAGTCGCCCGGGGTGAGAGAGGGAGCTACAACCTACGACCCGGACTCGTCGTCTTGGAAAACATTGTAGTCGCCCGGGGTGAGAGAGGGAGCTACAACCGATACGTGGCAAGGAACTCGTCATAGTCGATTGTAGTCGCCCGGGGTGAGAGAGGGAGCTACAACAGAGCATGTCGCACACCGATTTAGCCTGCTATTGTAGTCGCCCGGGGTGAGAGAGGGAGCTACAACGCGAGCTACGAGGTTGTAAACCAGTTGCAGATTGTAGTCGCCCGGGGTGAGAGAGGGAGCTACAACTCAAGTCGGTCCACGGGACACCCTGGATCAATTGTAGTCGCCCGGGGTGAGAGAGGGAGCTACAACCAAGGTGGAACACTTGAATGGTCGGACGAAATTGTAGTCGCCCGGGGTGAGAGAGGGAGCTACAACGTTGAAAACGTCCATCGCCGCTGTCGCCAGATTGTAGTCGCCCGGGGTGAGAGAGGGAGCTACAACTGGTCTAAGGTCGCGAGCATAGGCAAGGTGATTGTAGTCGCCCGGGGTGAGAGAGGGAGCTACAACCCAGTAGCGGCTGACCTTCTTAGAGGTCAAATTGTAGTCGCCCGGGGTGAGAGAGGGAGCTACAACACGTCGGATTGGAATTTCGCTATCGACTCTATTGTAGTCGCCCGGGGTGAGAGAGGGAGCTACAACTATGGCTTAGGGTAGTGAGCGAGTAGTCCCATTGTAGTCGCCCGGGGTGAGAGAGGGAGCTACAACTGGTCCGTGTATTGGGCTGTTTCTTTGTCGATTGTAGTCGCCCGGGGTGAGAGAGGGAGCTACAACTCACGGCGCATTCGCAGCTAGCAGTCTCGCATTGTAGTCGCCCGGGGTGAGAGAGGGAGCTACAACCCAGTAGCGGCTGACCTTCTTAGAGGTCAAATTGTAGTCGCCCGGGGTGAGAGAGGGAGCTACAACGTCGTCTCAACCGCCAGTCTACCGAACTGGATTGTAGTCGCCCGGGGTGAGAGAGGGAGCTACAACGAGAGGGGACACGGGGCGTGATTGACATAAATTGTAGTCGCCCGGGGTGAGAGAGGGAGCTACAACGGCGCGGGTTCGGTGGCCTCCGGCCGTCGGATTGTAGTCGCCCGGGGTGAGAGAGGGAGCTACAACCTGGCGTTGTCCGCTTTGAGGTGACGCTGCATTGTAGTCGCCCGGGGTGAGAGAAGGAGCTACAAAAACAAAACACCGCCATTTTGGGGCTCCTCCGTTTTCAGCGGGGTCTGAGGATCTCGGGTCGCCGTCAAGGCAGCGGAGTCAACTTGGGCTAAGGAGTGGCGGGGGAACCTGTAGCTTCTCAAGCTGTGAAGAAATACAAAGCATTTACAGGCTCCCCTGTCCTTGTCGATCGTACCGACATCTGCAACGCCATCGTCGGGTTGAAGGGCGCAAGAGTCCTCCACTACCAACGCCAGGGACCCATCGCCGAGATCGGTATCGAACAGACGCTTGGAAAGATCCGCTGCCCCAAGTGCAAGCTTGTGGCCAAAGTGAAGGATCGCCCCTGGGTGACGTATGTGGATCTTCCCTTCGGGGGCACTCCGGTCAGGATCTGCTGGAAAAAGCACCGCATGGTGTGCACTGAACCCTCTTGTGACCAGGGAAGCTTGACGCTTACCGATCACCGAATCGGAGCGGCCAGGGCCTGCTCACCACGAGAGCCGCCAAGTGGGCGACTAAGCAGGTCGGAGGAGGCAGAACCGTAACCGAGGTGCCAGGGGAGCTGGGATGCGACTGGGGGGTGGTGATGCGGGCGGTGGCCCTCTACGGCAAAGCGCTTCTTGAAGCCGACCGAAGGCGCGCCAAAGCGACATCGGCCATCGGCTTTGACGAGACCCTGTTCGTGCGGAGCGGCAAGTACCGGAGCCAGCAAGTGGTGCACGACGGTGTGCGACGTGGCCGGCTCAAAGCTGATCGATGTGGTAAAGACCCGGAACTACGCCGAGGTGGCCTCCAGGGTGAGGCAGAGGCCGGCAAGCTTCAGGGAGGGGATCCGGGTCGGGACGCTTGATATGTCGAACACCTACGCGGTGGTCCTTAGCGTCACCTTGCCAAAGGCAACCCAGGTGGTGGATCGGTTCCACGTCGTAAAGCTCGCCAACTCGGTGCCATCCGCCGCAGAGTCCAGCAGGAGACCACCGGCCACCGGGGACGCAGCAAGGATCCGCTCTACCGGTCAAGGAAGCTCCTGTTGACGAGGGAGCGGAATCTGGACGAGACGACCGCAGCCCGCTTGTCTTCCCTCCTTAGTTTGGGAGACCCGACCGCGGAGGTGGCCCTTGCCTACCGGGTGAAGGAGGCGCTTGCCGAGTTCTACGGGATGGCCGCGATTGACGAGGCGAGGGAGCGCCTTTCCGAGATCGTAGAACGCATCGGCTCCCCTTCCAACTCCCCGAGCTGCAAAGGCTGGGACGTACCCTTTCGCGCTGGTTCGAAAAGATCATGGCCTTCCACGAGACCCTCTCCCCAACGGCCCCACCGAAGAGCTCAACAACCTTCTCAAACGGGTCAAGCGGGTGGCCTTTGGCTTTGCCAACTTCGAGAACTACCGCATCCGGGCGCTTCTCTACGCCGGAAAACCCAACTGGAGGGTTCTCGACTCCATCGTGGTGGAGTAGGGCAGCCACAAACCCGTTCCGATTAACCGCAAACGCAACCAACGGCGCCGGTGCTCTTGGTCGCGGCTGTCAAGGCTGGGCTGCTTCTTCCCCATGCGCCAATGCACCGGTCAGACTTAGGCACATACCGGCAAGCAAGAACTGATTAGCTTCCCGGAGGGTCGTTGTGCATCGGAAATTACGGGTCCCACCCCGCTAGAAACGGAAGGACCCATTTTGGCTAACGCCGAGGGCGGTTTTGGGGGCACCGATAGGGTGCAGGGTTCTCATACGGATACTTTGGTGGGCGCTAAGGGACTCGAACCCCTGACCTGCTGGTTGTAAGCCAGCCGCTCTAACCAACTGAGCTAAGCGCCCTGGGCAGGTCAATCATAGTGGCTCCACCGCCACATCGATCAACCCCTTAACCAGCTCGCCGGAGGCGCCTGCCACAAGCCGGTGGCGTTCAGATACGAGATCCCAGCTGAGCGCCGATCCATCAGAACTCGTCAAGGCTCCCCCAGCCTCCTGGAGAATAAGTGCCCCCCCAGCGTAGTCCCATACCGCGAGTCCATCCGAAAAGTCGATGAACCCGTCGCCGGAACCGCTTGCGATTAGGCAAAGCTCGAGCGCGGCAGAGCCGAGCGAACGCATCTGCGCCCACGGTCTCTTCCCCCTCGGGTAGCCGTTGACGTAGACGATGCCCCGGCGAAGTTCCTGGCGCTGCGATGTCGCAATCGGCACACTGTTGCGGTACGCCCCGCCACCCCGAATCGCGGTGTAGACGTCTCCCAACGGAGCAACCCGCACCACCGCCGCCAACGGTCCGGACTCGTCCATGAAACAGACCGAACTCGACCAGTACGGAATCCCCCGGGAGGCATTGGTGGATCCGTCGATCGGATCGATCACCGCTACTACCGAACTTTCGGGTCCGGAAAGGCCCGACTCCTCCGAAAAGACCCGAAGACTGGCTTTTTTCAAGATCGAAAGCCCCGCCGCGTCTGCGTCGACATCGCCAGCGTGCTGGCCCCGACGTTCACCCGTCAACGACCAGTCGGTAGCTGAGCCGATGGCTCCAAGGCACGCTTCGGTTACGCTCTCGCCCAGCTCAACCAGTTTGCTCGCCGAAGTCACACTGACACGCTAACCACTATGAAGTCTCGTCGGGTACGGGCTACTAGCGAACGTGGAAAATCGTAAAGTAGTGAGCCCAGGGAGCAACGTACGGGTAGATGACCGCGGCCAGGAGAACCCCGAAGACGGCAGCCAGCGCCACGCTGATCAGACGGCCACGCCTCCCGATCAGGGAGTGGTACCGGGTGTACTTCAAGTCGTAGGCGGCGGTGCCAAAGGCGCGCCTAAGGTAGGCGAGCACGTGGATTGCCATGAACCCGAACCAGACAACGAAGCTGGCCTGGTGGATGAAGCGCCAGGTGTTGGCGGTCGGGGTCCCAGGATGGAGCATCACCAGAACCACGCCACTCCCCATCACCGCAACCGTCGAGAGTATGACGAAGGGCCCGATAAGCCGGAGAACCAGCTCCGGAGGGCCAGACCGCTTGAAGTCGGAAGCCCCAAGGTAGTACATCGAAAACCGGTAGAGCGCGACCACCACCTTGTAGCCCATGATTGGGATCAAGATCATTCCCAAGACCACGTGCAGCGCGATCATCTGCCCGATGAAGACTATGGTAACGCCTTCGATGGCAAGCGCGATGAACAGCACCGTGCCGAGTAGCGCCATGAGCCTGCCAACCGCCCTGACCCTGCGGGACGCCGAGATCGACTCCGCGGGCACCAAGTCGGCGAGGACGGTATCGACCGCTTTAGATAGCATCGGCAAAGGCTCCCAGGTTCAAGTTTTCCAGCTGCAAAGTCTACCAACCGCCAACCTGGGAAATTATTACCGAAACACGGTGCTAATCCATCTCTTATCAGCGGGTATTGGTTAGCAGTAGCGGCTTGCAGCCTCCTGCCGCCCCGATCGGGCGGAGCCGAGCCCGAGCTGGTCGGCAATCTCGCCGACCCCGCCTTCGACGTTCGTCCCCACTACCCACCGCGCCATCTCGAGAGCTCTTGCGTGCCCATTGCCGACGGCAAAGGAGTACTTGGTTATCGAGAACATCGGCAGGTCGTTGAGGTGATCTCCAACTACAGCCAGTCGCTCGGTCCCGATGCCGAGAGCATCGGCCGCCATGCCGACGCCAAACCCCTTGGAAACGCCCCGCGCCACCACCTCCACCCAGTCGATCGATCCCGGAATGACCTGCTCGCTTCCGATCACGCCCTTCAGCATCGTCGCCAGGTCCGCCGAGCCCACGCCGGGGTAGCGGACCACCAGCTTGACCACCTGGTCCCGGTCAAAAAGCGCCTTTCGCTCGATCACCTGCGTGGCGTCAAGAACCTCGGGCACCCGGGGGAAGAACCCGGCCTCGGCGACGAACTCGGTCACCGTCTCGACCGCAAACTTGAACGCCAAATCCCAAGTCGCAAGGGTCTCTACAATAGCGACGTAGCGCTCCCTATCGATGGTGCGAGTCCAGAGAAGCCCGCCGGTGGCCAAGTCCAGCCCGACCGCCCCGTTGGCGCACACCGCCAGCGGGCCGAGCCCCGAAGCCAGCGATATCGCCCTCGTCGAGCGTTGCCCGCGGGCGGTAGCCGCCACCACGTGAACCCCGCGCTCCCTCGCCGCCCGGATGGCGCTCGCACTCCGCTTCACCGGGACGCCATGCGCGTCCAGGAAGGTCCCGTCCAGATCGGTTGCGAGCAGCCTGACGTCGGATAGCTCCGGCAAAGTCATCGCCAACCCGGCGCTCCCGGCTCCGTCTCCGAAAATCCCATCATCCGGATCTCCCTCATCCCAGGCAACCCCACCCACATCTCCGGCCGGGGCGACCGCTCCCTGTGTCCAGGGTATCACGTAGACGCCTCAAGGTGCGAAAGGCACGGCAATTCACCGCAAAAACAGCTCCCCCACCGCTCACCCCAGAGAGGCGAGGCGACCGCCGCCGTTCGCTCTCAGCATCCGCTCAGCTTCACAAGCTGTGGTAGCTTGGCCTAGTGCCACGGGGGTTGACCTATCTGATCGGAACGGCGGTTGTCGCCGCCCTGCTCCTTGCCGCTTGTGGGAAGAGCGCCTCCCAAAACGGCGCCCAAGCCTGCAGCCTCGCCGAGCAAGCAATCCGCGCAGTCGGACAAAGTGCCAGCGCATCCACCCCTTCGGAGCTTCGCATCGACCGCCTGCTAACCGAAGCCTCCCAACTCGCAAACCTCGCCGCCGCAGCAAACGGCGGCTACCAGCCACTGGCCGCCACCCTCGCCGAGGCGAGCCGCGTCCCCGCGAAAAGACTGGTGCCCGCGCTGCGCTCCGAGTGCGGGAAGGGGGCGAGCGGGCTCGGCGCCTACATCCCGCCATCGGCCTAGCCAGGATTCCCTTAGCTTGACCTCCCCACCGCCAGAAACAGCGGTATGCTCCCGGTGTTGCTTCCAAAGGGGGATTGGTGAAGCTGCGCAACGTAGTGGTGGCAGGCATTTCGATCGTGGGCGTCGCCGTCTTGGCGGTGGTCCAGGGCGTCGGGGTTGGCGGGGTTCCGGCGCTTGGACCGGCTCTCGACCCGGCGACCGGAGTGATGAACCTGGGGACGCGGGCCGGGGTTCCGCAGACCTCCTCGATCGCGCTTGCCGGCCTGAAGGCACCGGTTACCGTCGGCTTCTCCAAGGACGGCATCGCCAGCGTCAGCGGTCCAAACCAGCTCGCGGTCTACCAGGCCATCGGGTACGTCGAAGGCCGGAATCGCCTCTTCCAGATGGATCTGATCCGAAGGGAGGCGGCGGGGAACCTCGCGGCGATCCTCGGACCCAGCTACCTGACCTCAGACCTCTTCGAACTCCGCCTCGGCCTGATCAGGGCGGCGGAGCGGAACCTGGCGGCGCTCCCGCCCTCGAGCCTCGCCATCCTCAAGTCGTTCTCCGCCGGCGTCAACGACGCCATCAGCTACGACGAGTCCCACAACGCCATGCCCACCGCCATTCGGCTGCTCGGCTACACCCCGGCCAAGTGGACCCCGCTCGACAGCATGCTGGTCCAGGGGTTCATGACCCAGATGCTCGACTACACCCAGACCCCGGTGGACTACTCCATCATGATCAGGCACGTCGGTTTCGCCCAGACCATGAAGCTCTTCCCGATCATCGCACCCAACTCCCAGGTCCCTTATGACCCGGGCCCGTACAACTTCAAGGGGACGGTGCCGCCCGATCCGGCGACAACGGTCTCTTCCGGCCTTGCGATCGCCCTCAACCAGCTGCAAACGCAGGCGGCAGCGCTCCCGTCGTACGCCATCCACACCTTCTCCAACTCCAACAACTGGGCGGTCTCCGGCTCCCGGACGGCGAACGGCCTGCCGCTGCTCGCGGGCGACCCCCACCTGCAGCAGACGCTCCCCTCGATCTGGTACTGGCTCTCGGCAAGCGCTCCGGGCCTCCACTTCTCGGGAGTGACCGTGCCCGGCCTTCCGGTGATCCTGATCGGAAGGAACCAGAACATCGTCTGGAGCTTGACCAACGTGGAGAACCAGGCAACCTTCTTCTATAGCGAGAAGACCTCTTCAAGCCACCCCGGGAGCTACTTCCACGACGGGGCGTGGGTGCCGTACCACTACTACCACTACACCGTCGCGGTCAAGGGCGAAAGTCCGGTCCAGCTCACGGTGCCGGTCACCGTCCAAGGGCCGGTGCTTACCGTACGCGGGGCGACGGTCGCCGTCGACTGGCTGGGCAACCACCTCTCCCCTGACCTGCCCGACCTGATCAAGGTGTCAAAAGCCGCCAACTGGAGCCAGTTCAAGGCGGCGATCTCCACCTGGTTCGCCCCCACCCAGAACTGGGCCTTTGCCGACCGGCAGGGGCAGATCGGCCTGATGTCTCCGGGAGGGTACCCGATCTTTGCGCACGGCAACCCGTGGACGGTCATGAGCGGCACCGGGGCCTCGGACATCGTCGGCTACGTGCCCTTTGCAGAGCAGCCGCAGACGTACAACCCGCCGGCCGGGTACGTCTTCACCGCCAACCAGCGCCCGGTGTCAGCGAGCTACCCCTACTACATCGGCACCTCCTGGGACTTCTTCTCGAACGGCTACCGGGCCGATGAGATCAAGAGCTTCCTCGCCTCCCACCCCAAGTTGACCACGGCCCAGGCCGAGCAGCTGCAGAACTCGGTCACTGACTACCTGGCGACCAAGATGGTGCCCTGGCTGGTCGCAACCGTGGACGCCACCCACCCAACGCCCCAGGTTGCCCAGGCCACCGCCCTGCTCGCAAAGTGGAACGACCAGATGACAGCCGCCTCGCCGGCAGCGGCGATCTGGTGGACATTCCTGTCCAACGATCTGAAACAGGCCTTTGGACCCTGGTTCCGCGGGGTTCCCCAGCCCGCCAACTCCTCCCTCGACCTCAACCAGATCAACAACGCGCTGATGGAGGATCTCCAGGTTCTCAACCTCGACCACGCGCGCTTTACCCCTCCCGGAACCACCACGCCGCTCGATCCGGCTTCGGTCGCCTCGTCGGCGTTAGCCGCGACCGTCTCCCAGCTCACCCACCAGCTGGGCCCGATCTCGACGTGGAGCTGGGGGAGGCTGCATAGCCGCGAGTTCACCTCGCTCACCGGCGCCGCCTCGCTCGCCTACGGCCCCAGGGCCTCCTCCGGAGACAACTGGACGGTGGACGCAGCGGATGGCCTGCTCCTCTCCGAGGCCGGGCCGAGCTGGCGCATGATCGTCAACTTCGACGGGCAGAGCCGGGCAATCTACCCCGGCGGCCAGTCGGAGAACCCACTCTCCCCGTGGTACGAGAACCAGATCCCCTACTGGTGGAGCGGAACCTACCTTAAGTTTGGCCTCGGCTACGGCACCCCCGTGGCCACTTGGACGCTGGAGCCCGAAGATGCGTAGATCCCTTTTGGTCATGCTCGCCGCCGCGATCGTGGTGCTCGTCGCCAACCTGATTGGCCTATGGTGGCTGGGGTACCTAGCCGGAGCGCTAGCCGCTTTCTTCGTCGTCCCCTGGCAGGCGGCGGTGGCTGTCGCCGCCGGGTGGGGCCTCGGCTTTATCGTCGAGGCCGCGACCGAGAATCTCCCCGGCTCTGCCAACGTGGTCGCGGCGATCGCCGGCATCAGCCCCTCGCTTGGCCCGGTCCTGATCGTGATCGCCATCCTCCTCGCTTATCTGCAGGGGTACCTGCCGGCCCGGGCGCTTCGCAGCCTGCGACAGCTGCGCCGCTAGCGCGATGTCGATCTCCGCTCCGAGCAGGATAGCGAGAAAGGTGATGTAGAGCCAGAGCAGCGTAGCGGCCACCCCGGCGAGCGGACCGTAAGCGCTCGAGCCGCCAGCCTTTGCGCCCAGATAGAAGGAGTAGCCAGCCGAAGCCGCCAGCCACCCGAAGGTGGCGAGCAAACTCCCCGGACTGACCAACCGCCGGCGCTGCACCTTCCGAAACTGCGCCCGGTAGTAGAGCGCGATCAGCGCGGCGATCAGGGCTCCGGCGGCGAACAGCCTCGCCACGTCCACCGCCGCGCCGGCTACCCCGCCAAAGCGGAGGGTGGCATCCCTGGAAAGGGTTCCGCCAAGCACAACGATCGCAGCCGCAACGAGCCCAAGCAGTGCCGTAGCGGCGAGAAGCGGGAGTGCTTCGACCCGGCGGGCGACAAATCCACGAGGCTCCACCGGCCTCTCGATCGCCGCGAGCGCCTGGAGCAGCGCCGCCACCCCCTCCACCGATGACCACAGCGCGAGCGCGACTCCAACTGCCCCGGCGGCGAAATCGGCGCTCCTTGGCGCCTGGAGCGCCTCGATCAACAACGCGGACACCGGCGCGGGAAGCACGACGTTAGCGCTGTGAACGGTGGCAGCAAGCGCAGACTTGGGGAGCCCGGCGAGCGCGGTCACCGCGGCCGCCGCCACCAGCGCGGGAAAGATTGCAAGGAAGCCGTGGAAGGCCAGTCCAGCCGCGGCCAGCGTTACCCGGTCGCGAGCAGCCCGCCGCTTCGCCTCCTGGAGCGCCGCAACTGCCCGTTCTCTCCTAGCTCGGATCCAGATCACCCCCCGCCGCGATTCAACTACATCTGCAGGGCTCTCGCCGAAGACTACGCGAGGAGGGAGACGAGAACCTCCTGGGTCACCATCCCGGTTACCGCCCGCCCATCGCGATCGTGCCAGCGGCTCTCCGCGTCCGGGTCTCCGAGAACCGAAACCACCAGCGAAGCCTCCGAAAAGTCCTCGCCGGCGGTGTAGTGACTCGGAGTCACCAGCGTTTTGATTCCGGCCCCGGTCGCCGCCAAAAGCCCGTTGCGCGAGTCCTCGATCGCCACCACCTCGGAGCTGGCGATCCCAAGCTCTTCAAGCGTCCAAGCGTAGATCGCCGGGTCCGGCTTCTTCTTCGGAACGACGTCACCCGCCCCAACTACGGCAAAGATCTCTTCCCACTGGGGCCCGAGTTCGACGGCGAGCAAGACGTCGAGGGAGTCGAGCGTGGTGGTGGTGGCGATCCCCATTACCACTCCGGAGGAGCGCAGCTCCCCGATAAGGCGGGCAACGCCGGGGCGGAGCACGATCGCCCCCGACTCGACGATCTGCCGGTAGGCGGCCACCTTCTCGAGGTGAATCCGCTCGATGAGAGCATCGTCGACCTCTCCGACCTCGGGGTGCGCGTTGCAGTAGGCGCGAATCCGCTCCTTGCCGCCGGTCACCGCCAGCCAGATGCCGTACTCCTCGACGCTCCACTCGATGGGAACGCCGAGGACGCTAAAAGCCCGGTTGAAAGCGACCCGGTGTCCGTCCCGCTCAGTCTCGGCAAGGGTGCCGTCTACGTCGAACAAAACCGCTTTCAGAGACAACCGTCCCTCCCCTTGGTTACCTGGACCTCATCCGATCACGACCAGCATAACGGTCACGGGAGCTGTTGCGGAAGTGGCTCTCCGGACGGACGCGCTCTCCACTCAGCATTCTCTCGATCCGCGAGGCCCGGCCCCGGTCGGACTCGCCGACGAGCGCGATTACCAAACCCGACCTTCCGGCACGCCCGGTACGCCCGGAGCGGTGCAGGTAGTCGGTGTAGGAGTTGGGGATGTCGAAGTGGACCACCAGCTCCACATCGTCGACGTGGATACCGCGGGCTGCGACATCGGTGGCGATCAGCGCGCTGGCCTTGTCGCCGGTGAAGCGCCTGATTGCGCGCTCCCGCTGCTGCTGGCTTCTGCCCCCGTGGACCTGCACCGCGACGATCCCGTGATCGGAAAGCTCGCGGTCGAGCCGCTCCACCTGCTCACGGGTGTTGCAAAAGACGATGGTCCGCCCGTGCCCGGCGATCAGCTTCGAGGTCTCCTCGGCCTTCTCGTACCGGCCAACCCGGAGGAAGCGGTGCTCGATCGGGCGCGACTCTACGATCACCTCCACGGTGACCGGGTCCTTCTGGTAACGCTGGGTCATCCTCCTGATCGAGGAGTCGAGCGTCGCCGAGAAGAAAAGAGTCTGGACATCCTCTGTTAGCAGGGAGAGGATCTCCTCGAGTGCAGGGGCAAAGCCCATGTCCGACATCCGGTCGATCTCGTCGACGGCGACCATGGTCACCCTATCGAGGTGGACCTGCCGCCGGTCGATGAGGTCGAGGAGGCGCCCCGGAGTGGCCACCACCGCGTCGACTCCCTGCTCCAGCCGGCGGAGTTGGGGGCCGTAAGGGGTACCGCCGTAGATCGACAGCACCCTGAGCTTCCCCTTGGTGTACGAACTCAACGCCTTGGCGACCTGGAGGGCGAGCTCCCGGGTCGGGACCAGCACCAGGCCGGTCGGGGACTTGGGTTCCTGCGCCCGCTCCAGCCGCGAGGCCATGGGCGCGCCAAATGCGACGGTCTTCCCGGAGCCGGTGGGCGCCTGGCCGATCACGTCCCGTCCGGCGAGGGCCACCGGAATCGTCTTCTCCTGGATCTCGGTGGGCTCTTCGATGCCGAGCTCGGCAAGCCCGTCAACCACCCACGCTTCAAGGCCAAGGTCGGTAAAGTTACTCAATGAGTTGCTCCTAGGTCACTATCGGGCCACCTGGCCCCAATATCGGTCATGGCACGCGCAACACCGGCTGCTCCCCACGGGGCTGGAGGAATCGGCTACCAAAGCCGCTCTCTACAACCTTTCCACCCGTGGCCGTACCTTCCCGAATCAAATCGGGGACTTGACGCCCGAATCCAAAGACCTAAGAGAATTGGAATTCCACAACATCCACTGCGATCGCCGATCGCGCTCCAAAGAGTCTAGCCGCTTTTAGCCGACTCTCAGCCAACCACCCACTCAAACAACGCCGACGAGCGCGGATCCCGCGCCAGCAGCCGCTCCGGGTGCCACTGGATTCCCACCAATCCGCCAGCCTCGAACGCCTCGACCAGCCCGTCACTGGAGGTGGCGGTTGGCACCAGCCCGTTGGCAAGAACCTTCACCGCCTGGTGGTGGAGGGAGTTGACTGGAAACGCCTCGCCGAAGATCCGGGCCACCAAGCTTCCCGCCGGCGAAGTGACCTCGTGGGCAAAGTCGTACTCGACATCCCTGCGGGAGTGGTCCGCAAAGCCTGCAGTCTCGACATCCTGGTAGAGGGTGCCGCCAAGGGCGACGTTTGCCACCTGCAGTCCCCGGCAGATGGCGAGTATCCGCTTGCCTTGGCTCATCGCCTCGTGGACGACGGCGATCTCGAAGGCGTCCCGGACGTCATCGATACCGTAATTCCGCCCCGACACCGACTCCTCGCCGTAACGGGCGGGGTTGACGTCACCCCCACCGGTAAGCACCACCGCGTCGACACCGGCGACCATCTCCTTTGCCGCCGACCCCACCCCGGAGATGTTCACGTTCTCCCCTGGCCAGACTTGAACCGCGGCTCCCGCCGCCGCGAGGCCCTCGATATACCCGCGGTGGAGGCCGCTATACCCGTTCTCCATGTGTCCGAAGGTCACTCCAACCGTCGCCACCATCTGCCACCTCCGACTGCCGCGCCTGAATACGCAGTCTAGCTCCCACACCGGCGGCGCAAGGTTAGCCGGAAATTCACCCTCAGGTTGACCGGCGTTCGAGGATTGCCTCTAGGCTGCACCTTCTGATGGAAAACCTGATCTCGACCTGGGGCTACCTGGCGATCTTTGTCCTCTCGATCCTCCAGTCGGCCTGCGTTCCCACCTCGTCCGAGCTCACCTTCGGGTTTGCCGGCTTCCTCGCCTTCGAAGGCCACTTCAACCTTCCCGAGGTGATCGTGGTCGGTGCCGTTGGCGAGCTGGTCGGCGGATACATCGCCTGGGCGATCGGACTCACCGCCGGACGAGCGTTCCTGGCCCGCTTCGGCCGTCTCCTCCGGATCAGCCCGCAGATGGTCGAGCGCCTCCACGGCTGGTACCAGAGGCACCCGCGATGGGGGGTCTTTGCCACCCGCCTCCTCCCCATCGTCCGCAACTTCGTGGCGCTAACCGCAGGAATCGCCGAGGTCACCCCGGTGCGCTTCGGGATCCTGACCTTCCTCGGCTCGCTGGTCTGGGATGGCGCCCTCGCCCTCCTCGGTTACAGCCTCGGCTCCGCCTGGACCTCGATGGCCCACGCCGTCTCGGACGCCGGCTACCTCATGGTCGCTCTGATCGCGGCGGTGGTTGCGGGTCTCTTCCTACTCCACCGCCAAACCAACAAGGTGGTGCGCCGGACCGACGACGCCACCGGCTACCTCTCCGCACTTGCCCGGATCCAGACCCCCGAACAGCACTAGTAGCCAGCAGCCGGGCGCCTACTAATACTAAGCTCGGCCTATGCATCCGCTAATCAACCCCGACCGACACCTCCCTTGGGTGCACGAGTTCGACAACCTCCACTACGAGTGGCGTCGCCTCTTCGCCGAGGCCGCGGGAACCTTCCTCCTGGTGATCGCGGCGGTCGGCGCGCCGGTAGCCAACGTCGCCAGCCATGGCCAGGTTCCCCTCGACGCCCAGGTGGTGGCGCCGGGCCTCATGGTGATCGGCATCATCTACGCCATGGGCATGGTCAGTGGGGCTCACCTCAACCCCGCGGTCTCGTGCGCCTTCGCTCTTCGGGGCAACTTCCCGTGGAAGCGGGTCCCGGGTTATGTCGCCGCCCAGCTCGCCGGGGCTATCGTTGCAGTCGAGCTGCTCAAGGGGCTGGTTGTGCGGGTAGGAATTCTCGGGGCCACCTACCCCGCTCCGGGCGTCTCCGGGCTGCGGACGCTCGCCATCGAAGGGGTGATCACCTTCGGACTGGTCACCGTAATCCTCGGGACCGCGGCCGGCGCCCGCAACGTCGGGACCAATGGGGCGCTCGCCATCGGCTTCTACATCGTCCTCGCCGGGCTCTGGGCTGCCCCGCTCACTGGAGCGTCGATGAACCCGGCCAGGACGATCGCCCCGGACCTGATCTCGGGCAACTGGGATGCTTGGTGGGCCTACGCGGCCGGCCAGCTCGCCGGGGCTGCCGCCGCCGTCGGCTGCGCTTGGGTTCTCCGGGGACCGCCAAGCTTTGCGGCTTCGCTCGCCGCCCAGGGCGAGCCCGAGGAGTAGCCCTCTTCACGAACGGGCAACACTGGCCGCGTATAATGGCCGGGACCGAGGTTCTGGGGGAGCTTAGATGCTGCGAGGGAAGAGCCAGAGAAGCTGGGGGTTGCTGGCTGCCGCCATGGCGGTAGCGCTCGCAGTCTACGGGATTGCCGTCTCCCTGCCCTCCTCCTCGAGTACGAAGCCCAAGGTGAAACCCAAGCCACTTGCCGCGCAGAGCGCCTCCCGGACATTTCCCGGGCCCTACGGCGTAGAGGCTTCCTGGGTGATCAAGGAGAACCAGCGGCCCGGGACCACAGCTTGGAAGATCACCGGCCCGCAGAGTGCAACCGGGATCATGGGGTACAGCAACCGGCCCCAGGCCACCTACGGGCAGCGGGTGGATCTCTACGTCTCCACCACCGCCACCAGCTTCGTCGTCCAGGCGTACCGGATGGGCTACTATCAGGGGAAGGGAGCCCGGTTGGTGTGGACGTCCAAGCCGATCGCCGGCGCGGTTCAGCCCCAGTGCCCCGCCTCTCCCCCTCTTTACATGGTGCAGTGCAACTGGACGATGTCCACATCATTCGTGGTCACCAAAGCCTTCGTCCAGGGCGACTACCTGCTCAAGCTGGTGGGCAACCAGGGGCAACAGAGCTACGTCCCGCTCACGGTGTGGGACCCGTCGAGCCACGCCACCTACGTGGTGATGAACGCCGTCTTCACCTGGCAAGCTTTCAACCCCTTCGGCGGCTACGACCTCTACCAGGGCGGCCCCCCAGGACCCGGGTACCCACCCCCCGACCGCTCCCGCATCGTCTCCTTCGACCGCCCCTACGCCAACGGAAACGGCTCCGGCGGCTTCCTTTCGATCGAGTACCCGCTGGTCCGCTTCATGGAGCAGCACGGCCTCGACGTCACCTACTGGACCGACATCAACCTTGCGCTCAACGGCCAGCAGCTCGCTAACCACAAGGCACTCCTTTCGTTGGGCCACGACGAGGAGTGGTCACTCCGAATGCGCAACAACGCGGTAGCCGCCCACGCAAAGGGGGTCAACCTGGCGTTTTTTGGGGCTAGCCCCATCCTTCGCAAGGTCCGGCTCGCTCCCTCGCCGCTTGGCCCCAATCTGGAGATGGTCAACTACCGCGACCCACAGGCCGACCCGCTCTACGGGGTGGACAACGCCCGGGTTACCCAGAACTGGTGGGGCCAGCCCCCGGCCAATTTGCCGGCATCGACGCTGGTGGGAGACTCTTACAACGGCTACAACAACAATCAGAGCTTCCCGCTTGTCGTCACCGACCCCAACTCCTGGCTGTACGCGGGTACCGGCCTCAAGCAGGGGTCCACCCTACCCGGGCTGCTCTACTCCGACTTCGACGGCTACGACCCGGCCAAGCCCAACCCCAGCGACGTCCAGATCCTCGCGCACTCGCCGGTGGTCATCGGCTTCTCCAACGCCAAGATGTACGCGGACACCACCTACTGGACCGGGTTGAAGGGGAAGGGTGGGGTATTCGAGAGCGGAACCAACAACTGGATTGCCGCCATGAACCCGTGTGCCCCGGGGACCTCCGGCTGCATCGCGCCGGAGGTGGACCGGATGACCGGGAATCTGCTCAAGCTCTTCGGGAGCGGACCGGCGGGTATCGCCCAGCCCTCGGTCGCAAACACCAGCACCTACTATCCACAGGGCTAAGCAAAGCTTCGTCCTAACTGGCCAGATTCGGACCGAAACGGGTCGTGTCTTACGCATGGCGAGTGTTCAAGCCACGCTTGCGGAGCAAGGTGGTGAACTAGACTTCAGTTCCGGAGGACCTGTGCCGACCGAAACGGTGTGCCTTTCCGGCTGCCGATGCGACGCGATGCGGTAATCGTCAACACTTCGACAACCACTTTTCGATGAGGCTCTTGCCGCGGCTGTTGCGATCTGCCCGGCGGACGATGGTACGAAAACGTCGAAGAAACTCCGTGGTCACCAGTTGGTCGTTCGTCACGAAATTGACTCGGCGTCTCGGTCCTTCCTCGTCCTGGACACCGTACCAGAAGCCGAAGACGCGGGCAAGTTCCATAGAATCGCGAGGGTCGCGGACCATTTCATTGTTGGGATTGGCGACCCGGTCAAGATTTTTGTCGAAAACTCCTTCTATTACTTCGAGGCCAAAATGCTCGCCACGGGGCACGAAAGTCTTTTCCAACTTGACGAGAAGTTGACAGCAATGGTAGCGGGGGTTACAGACGAAATTGAGAGAACGGTGGAGGCGGGTCGGGAAGGTATGAGAAACGTTTTGAGTGGGGGAAATCCGACGACTCTTCCACCAGAAAGTCCCCAACCACAGTCGCCGACGACACCAGACACCGGCTTAGGGAACGAATCCCAATCGCCCCCGGCACCGCCACCGCCGGCCGGGGATACAAGCACAGGCTCCGCAACTCCGTCCTGACGTCGAACCGTCGGAATGCCCGAGACAAAAAACCGGAAAAAGTTCTTTTCCCCTCTCTGAATCGAATGTCCAGCCCCAAAACGGCGATCGCCGGGAGCGCAGGTTCAAACACCCCTGGCCGAACTCGATCCATCCGGCGGCGATCTAATCAAAAACATCGTGGAGATTGTGCCCAACGAACTCCTGGAAGCCCAGATGACCGAACGGCTGGGTGCCGCCCACTACAAAAAAAGCGAGGAGCGCACCGGCCGCTACTGCAGGAGCCTGGTCACCAGGGTGGCAAAGATCGTGTTCAAAGTGCCAAGGGACCGAGCCGGGATCTTCTCCGTCGAAATCTTCAAGCGTTACCAACGCTTTCGACAAGGCCCTGGCGCTTGCGATCGTGGAGATGTACATCCAGGGGGTCTCAACGAGGAGGGCGCGAGATCGCCTAAGAGCTTTTCGAGGAGGAGATCCCGGCTGCCACCGCCTCCGGGCTGGAGCAAAGGCGTAGCGCTGTCGCAAAATCGGGTTAGACGCCGGCGAAACCGGGATCAAGCCTTACCATCCCTGGACTCCCGCGAAGCTCGAGGACCGCCGCCTCGAACGGTCCCAGCGACCGGAGCTGGTGCCGGGAGATTGCCGGACGCTCTACGTGCCGATAACCCGACCGCAGACCGAATAGCCCCCCACCGCCCTGCCACGACCGCTCCACCCCGGGGGCGACACCGAAGAGCTCCTCCAGCTCCCCGAGCGTGGCCACGTCCCCGATCCCGCCGATGACCATAGTGGTTCCAAAGAGGGTGAAGAGCCCCCGCACCAGCTCCGGCCAGCGCAACCGGGCCTGGGAGAGGTCCTGGAGGGCGCCAAGCACGTACACTCCCTGCCCAACCCCCTCCGACAGGAGCGAGCCGAGCGTGGGCATCGGGGCAATGTTCGCCATCTCGTCGAGGATGAGCGCGAGTTGAACCAGCCGGCCGCGCTGCGCGCTCCGGTAGCAGGCCCTAGCGATCTCGTCGATCAGGCAGACGACTACTGGCGCAATCACCTGCTGCAACAGCGAGGAGGCCACCACTACCAGCGTGTCTTTGGAGCTAATGAAGCCAAGCGGATCGAAACCGGCGTCTGCGGGCCTCTCCTCCAGCCGGTAGGCGGCGAGCGCCGCCGAGGCGGTGGAGAAGATGGCGGAGCGCTCCCGCTCCTCGGTCCCGGTGACCGAGCGCAGGACGGTCGCCGCCCGATCCATCCCGGCAAATGCCAGCGCGTCCAACGGCTCGTCGCAGCTCCGGAGATCGACCCACTCCAGCACCGACCCGATCGGCAGCGCGAGCAGGTTGGCGGCGAGCAGGAGCGGGGCGAGCAGCGCCTTTGCCCGGTCGACCCAGTGCCGGTCTCCCCCGAGCCCCGGCCCGAGCGCCGCCCGGGCAAAGCTCTCCGTCACCAGCACCGCGCTCTCGAGGGTAGCCGCCGCCTCCACCGGCGACCAGCCGATCCGGATCCACGGTCCCTCCCCCACCTCGCCTCCCGGGTCGAAGACGAAGACGCTGCCTGACTTCGATCGCTCCTCTCCGATGGCGGCGAGCACGTCGGCCTTGGTGGAGGTGGCGACGACCGGGCCGGGAAAAAGCTTGGCGTTCGGCACCACGATCGCGGTAGTCTTCCCGGAACGCGGCGGCCCAAGGACCAGAAGATGGGAGCGGCTGGAGGCAAAGCGCGCGGCCCCCTTCCCGTCGCGGCCGAGGAAGAACACGCTACTCTGCGATCACGGCCCCGGCCGCGACCAACCCAGCGATCTCCGCCTCAGAGTAGCCCACCTCCCTAAGGATCGCCGCGGTATCGGGCTTCGCCCCCCGTAGTTTTGGCGCCTCTCGCGTAAACCGGGGCGCCGGGCGGGGTTGCAGAGTCCCGTCGACCTCGACAAAGGAGCCACGCTCCCGGTGGAGCGGGTGGCCGGGAAGCTCGGCCAGATCGAGGACCGGGGTCGTGCAGGCGTCTACACCCAAGAACGCCTCCTCCCACTCCGCCCGGCTCCGGGAGCCGATCCGGGCGGAAAAGACCTCCGCCATCTCCGGCCACCGCCTCCGGTCGTACTGCTCCTCGACCGAAAACTCCTCCGAGAGGCCGAGCACGGCGAGCAGCTTCTCGAAAAACTTCGGCTCGAGGGCCCCAACGGCGAGATAGCCTCCGCCCTCGCAGGCGTAGCTGCGGTAGAAGGGGGCTCCCCCGTCGAGCAGGTTCATCCCCCTCGGGTGCGACCACGCTCCGGTGGCCTGCATCTGCTGGACCATGGTGAGCAGCAGCAGCGCCCCGTCAACCATCGCCACGTCAATTACCTGCCCGGCGCCGCCGGACCTCGCCTCGAGCAGCGCGGCGAGAAGGCCGGTCACCAGCAGCATCCCGCCCCCGCCGAAGTCCCCAACCAAATTGAGCGGAACCGTGGGCGGCGCGCCCACCGGTCCGATCGAACCGAGAACCCCGGCCATCGCGACGTAGTTGATATCGTGGCCCGCGCGCTCGGCAAGCGGCCCGTCCTGGCCCCACCCGGTCATCCGGCAGTAGACCAGCTTCGGGTTGGCGGCGAGCATCTCCTTTGGGCCAAGCCCAAGCCGCTCCATCACCCCGGGGCGAAAACCCTCGGTTACCGCGTCAGCCCCGGCGATCAGCCTGGTGATCACCTCGCGGCCGGGATCGGCCTTGGCGTCCACCCGGACGAAGCGCTTCCCGCGAGAGAGGAGGTCAGCGCCGATACCGGCCGGCGCCGGACCGGCAACGCTCACCACCTCGGCGCCGAGGTCGGCGAGAAGCATGCCGGCGAAGGGCACCGGTCCTATGCTCGCCATCTCGATGATCCGAATACCGGAGAGCGGATGCGCGCTCACTCTCCCACCACCTCCCGGTACAGCAGCTGGACCTCCTCGCGCAGCGTCGGCCAGACCCAGCCGGGCAGGTCGTGTCCGAGCCCGGCCACCAGGACCAGCCGCGCCCGCCAGAGCGCCTGCCAGGTCGCAAAGCCGCCACTCACCGCCACTAACGGATCTTCAGTTCCATGGAGGATCAGCGCCGGGAGGTCCAGGTCCTTGAGACCTTCGGTGCGGTCATCCGCCGCCACCACCGCCGCCAGCTGCCGCATGACCGCCCCAAGATCGCGGGGGGCGCGCAGCTCCTCCGCCTTGGCCCGCTCGGCAAGCTCTCCCCGCTCCCGGTCGGAGCGAGGCACTGCGATCTCCACCGCTAGCTCGACTCCGGGACGTATCGCCCCGGCCGCGACCCGGGCCAGCAGGGCCGGCTCCGGACCCCCAACGCCGGCTGCCCCGGTGGTCCCGAGCAGCGAGACCAGAGAGAGCGCCGCCTCCGGATAGTCGATCGCGAAGCGCTGCGCCACCATAGCCCCCATCGAAACCCCGAGGAGATGCACCCGCTCGATCGCCAGCGCGCCGGTCAGCTCCTTCAGATCACGAGCCATATCGGAGAGACCGTAGGGCGCATCCCCCCCGGCGATGACCGCGGACAGATCGGGCGTGCCCAGAGCGGAGAGGTGGGTAGAGAGCCCCGAGTCCCGGAGATCGAAGCGGAGCACGCAGAGGCCGCCCTGGACCAACCACCGGACCACCTCCTCGTCCCAATCGATCAGCTGCCCCCCAAGCCCGTGGAGCAGCACCACAACCGGATCCTGCGCCCTCCCGTCCAGCTCGTAGGCGATCTCGACCTCCGGGGTAGCGAGGGTCGGCACGGCTACGCCCTGATCACCAGGGTGACCGACGGATTAGCCAACTCCAACCCTTCGTCGATCGCCGACACGACCTCCGCGGAGCGCTCGGCGCCGAGGCAGAGCCGCTGCAGGATCGAGTTGACCTTAACCGTTGGATCCTGGATTCGCCGAGGTCCCTCGTAGATGGAGACGGTTGGACGGTGGCCCATGGCGTAGAGCACCTCGATGACGTCGGCCGCGGAGGGACCCGAGGGGCGCCGCACCCCCCAAAACCGCTCCCAGAGAAGCCCCAAGGAGTAGTGCGGATGATGGAGGGTCAGCTCCAGAACCACTCCCACCCGCGCGTGCTCGATCAGCAGCTGGAGGAGGAGGGGCATGTCGGCCTCGTTGTAGACCATGTGGTGGCAGGTGACGACGTCGGCAATCGGTAGCTCGCCGGCAAGCTCCATGAAGTTGCCCAGCCGGGTCGCGAGGCGGACGTTCGGAAAGCCGGTGGCCACCTGGGACAAGGTTTGGAGCATCTCCGCGCTCTGATCGATCGCCAGCAGCTGGTCGATCCGGTCGCCGACCGGGAGCACCGCGTTGCCGGCGCCCGCCCCAACGTCCATCACCAGCGGCCGGTCGATCCCGGCAATCAGGTCAAGGAGCGCCAGGTGGGATGGGGAGTAGCCACCCTCGAGGTCGGGAAGGAACATCTTCGGGTCAAAAGTCCACGGCGAAGCGGGTGCCTGGGCGGCGATCTCGGTGGGAATCGCCCAGGCGAGCAACTGGTCGCTCCACCTCCTGCCGATGAAGTCAAGGTTATCCGCGCCGGTCATCACACTCCTTCTCGGTAGCGCCACAAGCCGCTACAGCTCCCGTTTCCCGCCCAACCTATTAGACACCTACCTTACCCCCTGGTCAGGGGCAAGCTCAAGCAACTTCCGCTTGGCGGCCGCAAACTCGCTCTCGGTGAGGAAGCCCGCCTTGAAGAGGAGCGACACCCGCTCCAGCTCGCCGATCCAGCCGCCGGGATCGGCCGAGGGCTTGGCATCCGCCGACATGAGCCGCGAGAGGAGTTGCTTGATCTCCATAGGATTGGGGATGAAGGTGACGAACTCCCTCCCCCGGGTGTTTGCCGACTCGATCCGGAGCTGGCCGAAGTGGAGTAGCCGACCGGCGATTCCCTGCTTGGTGGAGACGTCGTTGATGTGCTTTAGCGGTATATCGGAGGTTTTGCGGGCAAAAAGGCCGCGGGAAAGTATGACCCGGCGGTCGGTGACGATCAGCACCTCGACGTACCACTCGAGCGCGACGACCGTCGAGTAAGCCAGCGCCACGGCCAGCAGAACCCCTGCCCCGACAAAAAAGAGCTCAGAGCCCAAAAAAGCGGTCACGATGAAGATCCCGGCGGCGATACTGGAGAGGACAACCGGCAGGATGATCAGCCACCAGTGGGGATGCTCGACCTGCTGCACCTGTTCGGGCGGGACGACCAGCTCGCCGATTATCTTGTACGCCCTCGGCCTCCCGCGGTTCACCGACGGAATCCGGGTCTCGAACATCTCGTGCCTACGCGAGCTTTGCGGCAATCGCCGACGCGCTGGAGAGGACCGATCCGTCCGCGCCGGCAGTCACCGGACGGTAGGTAGGCCGCTCGATCGCCTCGGCGACATCCCGAGCCAACTGATCTTCAAAGCTCTCCTTGGGATCGACGAAGAGATAGTGGGAGAGCGATCCGGGAATGGTGTTCACCTCGTTGAGGTAAAGATCCCCATCCTCGCCGGCGAGAAAGTCGACCCGCATCACCCCGCGGGCTCCAACCAGCTCCGCAGTTGACTCCGCGATCGCTCTGATCGATGCGGCCGTCTCCGGCTTGATCTGTGCGGGAAGCTCGCGTGGAGCCGTCGCCATTCCCCCTCCCGGCTGGTACTTGTCCTTGTAGCTCAAGATAGCGCTTCCGCCGCCCTTGCGCAATGGCCGCTCGATCGCCGAGAGCGTGAACTCGGGGTAGCTGCGCACCGCCAGCTGGAGATCGAAGAGGTCCGGCCGGTAAGGTTCGATCACCGCGCCGTCCCGAAGGTGCACGCTCCCCTGAATCCTCCTCGCCGCGTTCTCGAGATCCTCGACCACCTCGATCCCGATGGAGGAGCCGCCGAAGCGGGGTTTTACGATGTACGGGCCGTCAAAATCGACCGCGGAAACCGAGCCCCTCCTCGGAAGGACCGGCAACCCGGCCGCTGCCGCGGTCGCCGCGAAAGCCAACTTGTCCATCCCCAGCGCCGCAGTCGCCGCCGACGGCCCGGTATAGGGCACTCCGGCAAGATCGAGCGCTCCCTGGAGGGAGCCGTCCTCGCCCGGACCGCCGTGGCAGCAGTTGACCACGGCGTCGATCGCCACCTTCACGACCTTGCTTCTGAACCCTCCCTGGGTGGCGGTAAAGCCGCCAGAAGCGCCGAGCGCGAGCGCGAGCGGTTCGCCACCGCGCGGAACCCCGTGGACGAAGTCTGCCGCCTCCAGCTCCGAGGGGAGCCGAAAAAACTCCCCCGCCTTGCTCCAGTAGATCGCGATGGGCTTGGAGCCGCCACGGGCTAGCGCCCGGATCGCCTGCAGCCCGGTCAGGATCGAGATGTCGTGCTCCGGTGCCGGACCTCCGAACAGAACCCCAACGCTGTACTGTGTCACTCCCAATCTCCCAGCTATCGCCGACCTCTACGGGTAATGATCGGGAAGATCGTTCTCGTAGAGAATCACGTCCCCGGCCGTGGCCGTCCTTCGGACCCAGGCTAGCGCCTCGGCGCGATTGGCGACTCGCACCACTCCCTCGAGGAGGTGTCCAGGCGTCTCCATTGCCTCGTTGGCGCCGTCCTCCAGCGCCTGGCGATTGGTCTTCCCAACGATCACCAGGTGAGAGGCGCTGATGCCGATCGCTTTGGCAAAGCGGAAGTTCTCCGGATACTGGCGTCTCCCCAGCTCCACCATCCCCGGAGTGACTACGATGCGTCGGCAACCCGGCTCTCCCCTCCTAACAAGGGCGTCGAGTGCGCGCCGAGCTCCGCTCGGATTCGAGTTGTAGGTGTCGTCAAGGACCTCGACCCCGCTCTCCGGAAGCACCCCCGCCACCAGCCGGTTGGCCGGCGACTTCAAGTTGGTGACCCGCTCCATGATCTGCGCCGGCTCCACCCCAAGTTCGAGCGCCACCGCGATCGCGCAGCCAAGGTTGGTCGCGGCAAGATCGTTAGCCGGTACGCGGGCGAGCATCGTACCGGAGATGTAGATGACCAGCTCGCCTTCGTCGTTCGGCTTGACCAAAACGTCTGCGTCCAAGCCGACTGCCGAGACCGCCACGACCCGCTTGCCGCCGGCGTTGGTCAGCATCTTCGCCGCCAGCGCCAGCCTGGGAATGTCGACGTTGACAATCACTACCCGGGCCCCGGCGGTGATCTCGAGCTTCGCCCGCAAAATCTCGGCCTCGGTGCCGAAGCGCTCTAGGTGGACCGGCCCAAGGGCGGTCAAGACCGCAATCTCCGGCGGTATCCACTCGCAGAGGCTGGCGATCTCGCCCGGGCCGAAGGTCCCCATCTCGGCGATGAAGACCTCGGTTCCAGGGATCAGATGTTCGTTGATCGTCCGGGCAAGGCCACCACGGTTGTTGAAGGAGGCCGGCGAGGCCAAAGCCTGGTAACTCCCCTCCAACAGCGCCGTGGCGTAATTTTTGGTGGTGGTTTTTCCGTAGGAGCCGGTGATGGCGACCACCCGCGGACGCACCCGCTTCAGCGTCGAGGTGGCCTGCTCCACGAAACGCGACATCATCCGCGCCTCCAACGGGCCGGTGATCCGGAGCGCAACCTCCACCACCATCGGCGCAGCCATCCCCAACAGCACCCCAGAGGCAAGCCCCATCCCAACGAGGGAGAAGAGCGCGGCGACGGCAAGGTCAAGAGCAAAACTCACCACGATCAGCCGCTTGGTCCTCGCGGTAAGCGCAAGTTTTCCGGTGCTCCCGCGGAGCGAAAGCCCAACCGGCAACAGGAGTCCACCACCGACCCCCACGCTCGCCGCAATCAGCTTGGCGGGGAGCGCAAGCCCCGGGGCGGCGGCGAGCACCGTAGCGATCAACGTGGCGATGACGCCAAAAAACGACCCGAAGGAGTCTCGGTACCAGAGCCGGATGAAGATCCACATCCTCCCGGTGAGGTAGTGTTCGCGCTGAGCAACCCGGACCCACTTGAGCAGCGGCACCGTAGCCAGAAGCACCAGGAGCGGCGCCAATATGGAGTAGACGTCGCTAGCCATGGTTCAGCCTCCCGGCACGCTTCTGGATCCGCTCGAGCGCAGCCACGATCTCTTTGGGGTGGGTGAGCGGGAGCATGTGGCCGGCGCCGGCCACCACCACCGCCTCCACCATCTCCGCTTGCGCCGAAGCCGCCATAGCCGCGTCCGGCGGGGCCGCGGTATCAAGCTCGCCGGTAACCAGCTCCACCGGCATCGAGCAGGCGGCGAGCTCCGCCAAGTAGCTCTCGTTTACCACCTTGACCAGCACGTCCCGCATGACTCCGCCAGCGCTGTTGTAGTCGGCCGAGCCGTATCGGCGACGCGCCCAATCAAGGGCCGAAGCCGGAAGAACGCCGCGCCGGGCCCAGTTGCGGATCAAACCGTAGAGGAGCGGCGGCTTGGCCGAGGGTTGCCGCCGAAGCACCGGGGTGCCGGCCAGCACCAACCCGGCAAAAGTTCCAACCTCCCGCGCCCCCATCTGGATAGCTACCCGCCCTCCAAACGAGTGGCCGACGGCGAAGATCCGCTCGAACCCCTTCTGGATGGCAAACTCCTTGACGGCGCCGGCCACTGCCTCCGCGTAGCCTGCGGAACCGATCGCGTAAACCGGCGGAAGAGAGCGGCCAAAACCGGGAAGATCCAGGCAAAGGGCGGCGCAGCCGCCGTGGATCTCCGCGAGCACCGGGCCCCAGTCGGCGCTGGTGCGCTGCCAGCCGTGCAGCAGGAGCAGCAGATCCGGGCCACCAGGCCTCAGGTCACCAACGATTTCCGCGACCCCTGGAGTGTTCACAGACAAGCTAACAGTAAACATCGTCGTACCTTCGCAGCAACTTCGCCCCACTCCGGCCGGTGGGATAGCCCGGCGAACCTAGCCCTCTTCGCCGCCGCCGGCACGCCCGCGGCCGGTATCAAGATCCTCCTCCGCCACGTGCGCCATGCACCAGGTAGCGTGACCGTGAACGGCATCGCCGCCGCACTCATCGCAACGGGTCAAGGGGACGGGAATTCCCCGTTTCGCCTTGCGCGCCTCCTCGTAACGGCGATGACGTCCCTTCTTCACAAGCAACACCCGCCTGTCCTTCTCCGCACCCGGCCCAGGATCCGATCCCTTATCGCCAAGCTAACGACCAACCACGCCACAGATCCGCCGCCGGCACCCCCAACCACCTGCAGGCGGCAGAGTCCGCGCGCTACTCCGACAAGCTAGCTTAATCATCAACAAGGGGCCCTGGACCTCCTGGCTGCTCGAAGCCTCTAAAGCTGCCCGTTAGACTCGCTACTACCGCGCCGATTCGGCGTGTCGACGATCCCGGAGAACAGGCAGGAGGAGCATGGAGACCGACTTTGATCCGCAAGCGATGGTCGAGCGCTTCAAATCCCGGGCAGAAGCGGTACGACGCAGGGGGATACCGCCCGTCGAGGGCGCCGAACGGCAGCGCTTCGTCCGCCAAGCAGCCGAAGACTATCAGGACTTTGCGATCCTGGCAGACGCCGAGGTCGACTTCACCGATGGAGTCCTCACCTTCCGGATCGACCTGCGCCGAAAGAGCGAAGCGGCTTCGGAAGAGCGGTAATCTCCTCGACCACCGAAACGCCCTCCACGCGCAGCGTCGCCTCCCCGGAGACGACGCGGTCGAGGGACTCCCCAACCAACTCGTACCTCCAACCGCCAGCGAGTGGCCCACTCCGGCTTGCCACGTAGAGCGCGATCTCCTCCCTGGAGGCGATGAGCGTCGGGTCAATTCCCACACCGAGGGCGCGCGAGTGGACCATGGATGCGCACAGGAGCACCAGCGGCAGCTGCTCGGGAGAGGCGGTCATCGACGCCGGTAGGTCGTCTGCTGCCTCGGATCCGTGCGAGCGCGACTCCGCGACCACCGCCACCAACTCGTCGACCACCTCCCTCCGCATCCGGCGGGGCTCGACTCCGCGGATCGCCAGCAACGCCTCTCGCGACTCCGGAAGCGCCTTGGCGATGGCGGCAACCGCCAGGTCCGAGAGAACCGTCTTCACCGGAACGTCGATCTCCCGCGCCCGCTGCTCCCGCCATGCGGCCACCTTGGCAGCCACCCGCTTCGCCTCCCGGTCGAGGCCACGGCACTCGCGGATCCGCAGCCAGGCGTGATCGGGCGCCATCGCGCTCCGCCTCCGGTGCGTCGCCACAGCCATCTCCTCTAGCGCCCACTCGTAACGGCAAAGCTCGGCGAGCTCGGAGGCGATCCGGCTCCTCAGCTCCCAGAGGTGATCGACGTCACTGGCGGCGTAGCTCAGCTGCTCGGGAGAGAGGGGACGGGCCATCCAGTCGGAGAGCCGGGCGGACTTGGTGATCTGGATTCCCAGGAAGTGGGCGAGCAAGGCTCCGAGAGAGGCCTTCGCGAGTCCCACAAAGCCGGCGGCGATCTGGGTGTCAAAGACTCGCTCCGGCCGAATGCCGACCGATCGCTCCAGGATCTCGAGATCCTGCTCGGCGGCGTGGAATATGAACTCGCGTCCCGGGTCGGAAAAAGCCGGTGCGAGCGGCTCCAGCGGGGTGGTCAAGGCGTCGATGAGAAAGATCTCCTCTCCCGCTTTGATCTGGAGCAATGCCAACTTCGGGTAGTAGGTCCGCTCCCGGTGAAACTCGGTGTCGACCGCCGCCCAACGGACCGCGGACACAGCCTCCAGCACCCGCTCCATCTCCTGCTCTCCAGATATCCAGATGGCCCGCTCGCCGCCCCCTAAGTCCCGGGCAATCTTCCCGGAGTCCACGCCTCTCCTCAGACGACCTCCAACCTCGATCGATGCCGAACCCGCTTCACGCGGCTCAACCACCGTAGTGCATCCTGGTATCCAGCATAGATAGTGTTGGACCCCAACTGCCAACGGGGACTACCTCGTCCACCCCGACGACCTCGAGAAGCAGCAACGCGTGGCTGGCAAACTCCACCGTCGACAGGTGCCGCAGCCGGATCAGCCCCAGCGCCTCCTTCGGCACCAGCAGGCCGGAGAGGTTCAGCACCTCCACCCCGTTGAGCGCGAGCGTGCCCTGACGCTGGGTCACCGGATGCGGCTTCGCAAACCGGACCGCCAGCGACTTTGCCTCCTTGGGCAAGATGACCAGCCCGGCCTGCGCACCGGTGCGGAGCATCTCCAGCGACACCGACTTCGACTCCACCGCCACCGCCACCACCTTGGGCTCGGTAGCGACCTGCATCACCTGCGAGATCGTCATCAGGTGGAACCGCTCCTCCGCCCCCAGGCTGAGGATGTAGAGTCCCGTGGTGAGCTGCCAGAGGGCGCGCCGCAGCGCGTTGCTCGCCCGGCCTACACTCTCAGACATGGACTGCCCCTTCTGTGCCACTATCGCCGGCGGCCAACTGCTAATAACGCGCACCCAGGCCACCTCGGTCATCCTCGACCGCGCGCCGCTCTTCCCCGGGCACTGCCTAGTCGTCCCCAACCTCCACGTCGAGACCGTCCTCGACGCCAGCTCAAAGACCCTTGCCGACCTGGCCGAGATGGAGAGGATGGTCGCGAAAGCGCTCATGGACTCCCTGGGAGCGGACGGGGTGCTTACCTTGACCAACACCATCGTATCGCAGTCGGTGATGCATCTGCACACCCACGTGATCCCCAGGCGGCGCGGGGACGGGTTGCGGGGCTTTCTCTGGCCCCGGCAGCGATACCACAGCTCCGCTGAGGCAGACGGCTACCGGGACCAAATCAGAGCAGCGCTCGCCAGCTACGCCTCCACCACCACGTAATCCTTCTTCCCCCGCCGCAGCACCATGAACCGGTGCGCATTGAGGTCGGCGGAGAGGAGGTCACGGCCGGGTTCAAGGCGGGCGCCGTTGAGGTACACCCCTCCCTGATCGATCAGCCGCCGCGCCTCCGACTTGGAGCGGACCACTCCCCCCTCGACCAGAACCGAGGCCGGCTCCGCGCCCCCCGCCAGCTCGGCGGGAGAGAGCCGGACCCGTGGTGCCTCGCCCAGCGCCACCGCGACCACCTCCGGAGGCTGGAGCTCGAGGTTCCCGGCAAAGAGCGCTCTCGCCGCAATCTCGGCCCGCTTCGCCTCCTCTTCGCCATGGACCATGGCGACGACCTCCCACGCCAGCCGGTGGTGGGGCTCGCGATCTCCCGGCGACTCCTCGAACCGGGCGGCGATCTCGTCAATCTCGGCCAGCTCAACCAGGGTGAGCAGCTGGAGGTACTCGATCACCTTGGCATCGTCGGAGCGGACCAGGAACTGGTATAGCTGGTAGGGGCTGGTCCGCTCCGGATCGAGCCAGAGGGCGTTGCCGGTCGACTTGCCAAACTTGGTGCCATCCGCCCTGGTGATCAGCGGTACCGTAAGCGCAAACGCTTCCGCCCCCCTCGCCTTTCTGATCAGGTCGATACCCGCGGTGATGTTGCCCCACTGGTCGGAGCCGCCGATCTGGAGGGTACAGCCGTAACGGTCGAAGAGCTGGAGAAAGTCGTATGCCTGCAGGACCATGTAGCTGAACTCGGTGTAGGAGATGCCGGTATCGCCGAGGCGGGAGCGCACCGACTCCTTGGCGAGCATCTCGGAGAGGGTGAAGTGCTTGCCGACATCGCGGAGGAAGGAGATCAGGTCCAACTCCCCGAGCCAGGATCGGTTATCCACCATGATCGCAGCGCTATCCCCGTCAAAGTCGAAAATCCGGGCCATCTGCGCCGTGATGGCGGCGGTGTTTTTGCCAAGCGTATCGTCGCCAAGCAGCTGCCGCTCGGCCGATCTCCCGGACGGATCCCCGATCATGCCGGTACCGCCCCCGGCTACCAGGATCGGGCGGTGGCCAGCAAGCTGGAGCCTGCGGAGCGTCACCAACCCCAGCAAGTTGCCGAGATGGAGCGAGTCGGCGGTGGGATCGAAGCCGGCGTAGACGGTTAGCCGGGAGTGGTCGAGTTGACCTACCAACCGGCCCGAGCTGAGCTGGCGCAGCAGGCCGCGACCCCGAAGATCGTCTGAAAGCAACACCACGCCTCCTAAAGAGCTTCCAGGCGCCGGACCACCTGGGCAGCGCCGCTATAGAGCCTATCCAGCTCGATACCGGTGGCTTCCCGGTCAAAAGCCGCCACTCCGACCGCAAAACCACCTCCCCGGGCGATCTCGATTAGCTGGTCTACGCTGGCGGTCGAGGTGACCGGTATCTGCCCGATCCCGGCCGCAGCCAGGAGTGCCGGAATGTCACTTTGGTGGGGGGTGACAAAAAGCCGCTCGTTGACCGGTCCCGGTATCACCGCCGCTGGCGGTACCCGATCGAAAATGACTCCACCCCGATTGTCGAGCACCAGGATCGCGGCTCCTTCCGGGAGCGGAAGCTGCCTCAGTGCCAAGAGATCGTAGAGCAGGGCAAGGTCCCCGGTGACCAGCACCGAGGGAGCACGATTGGCCTCGGCCGCGCCTAAAAAACTGGCAACCACCCCGTCGATCCCGTTTACCCCGCGGTTGGCGAGTACCCTCGCCGCACCGTGCCCGCCAAAGTTGTCGAGGTAGCGGATCGGCATCGATGATGAGGCGAAGAGCACTTCTCCGGCGCGAAGCGAGCGGTGGAGGTGGCGAACCAGCCCCGGCTCCGAAAAGCTGGCGAGTTCACTCTCGAGCCAGGCATCGACCTCCCGTTCGATCGCAAAGAGCGCCGGCTCCAGGCAGCGAGCACGGCGGGCAGCGGCGGCGGCTGCCGTTGCCCCGATCGCGGCAAAGGCGAACTGGGTCGACAGCGCCAGCGGATCGCGGTACCCGCCCCGCTCCACCAGATGGAGAATCTCCCCGCCGGCCTCTCGGCACCTTTGGAGCCACGATCCCAGCGGGCGCGACGCCGGAACTTCGCCCGCCACCACCACCACCTCGGGAAGGAGCGCCGGGCTAGAGGCGGCGGCAAGGATCGCATCGTAGTGGCGGATTGGGTATCCTTCCCCACCCCAGCCCCCGGCCCGGGAGTCGGCGATCAGCGGCCACCCCAGCGTGTCGGAGAGCCGGCCAAGACCGGCGATCCCCGGGCCGATCTCGCCCCCCGCCACCAGCCAGCCACGACGGGACGGGTCGAACCACACCGCCGACTCCGAAGTTGGAAGCGGCGCCAGCTCCGGCCTCGGCGGCCTCCGCAGCCGCGAAGCTGGCGGGAACTCGACCACCTCCTCGGAGACCAGCGGCTCGGCGATGTGCAGGTTGATCTGGACCGGCTGGAGACCGGTGGGAAGGCCGGTGGCGAGCGCCACCACGCGAAGCCCCGCCTGGACCACGTCTTTTGGCATCGCGCCCGCAAGCTCAAGCCGCACCGTAGGGGCAAAGGCGGCGTAGGGGGATACCTGATCGAGCGTCTGCGCCGCGCCAACCCCCTGCAACGAGAGCGGCCGGTCGGCGGTCATTACCAACAGCGGGACTCCCGCCGCGCTCGCCTCCGCCACAGCCGGGAGCGCCTCGATTGCGGCCGTTCCCGAGGTGGTTACCAGCACCACCGGATTGCCGGAGCGTTTCGCGAGCCCAAGTGCGTAGAAGGCGGCAGCGCGCTCGTCTAGGCCGATGGTGAGCTCGACTCCGGTCTCCGCCACAGCCAAAGCGAGCGGGGTGGAGCGCGATCCCGGGCAGAGCACCGCCCGATCGCAGCCGAGCTCGAATAGCGTGTCGAAGAGAAGGCGCGCGAGCGCGACGTTTTGGCCAAAAGGGGTAGAGATTGATCTATCAAACACGCCAGCTCCTCCTAAACAGTGTGGTCTCCGCGATCGAAATCCAGGGGGGCGGGACGGGGTCGCTCCTGCTTTGGCACGGCTTCACCCAGAGCCGCTGGGCGCTTATAAACCTGCTCGCGCCGGTCCTCGCCCCCCACTACTCCCGGCTTGCCTTTCTCGACAACCCCGGTCACGGCGCCCTCGCTGCCTGCCCGGAGCCGGGCGCCTACTTCGCCGCCATCGAGTCCGCCTGGCCGGCGGCAGATCTCTTCGGCTACTCGATGGGCGGGCGCCTCGCCCTCTGGCACCTCGCGACCTACCCGGCGGCCACGCGCTCCGCGGTGGTGATCTCCGCCCACCCGGGCCTCGAGGCCGCTGCCCGGCCGGCGCGGATCGCCTCCGACCACCGCCTCGCCGAGAGGATCACCGCACTCCCCAGCCCTCTCGGCATCGGCACGGCGAGCGTGCAGTTCACCGCCTTCCTCCTGGAGTGGAACGCCAACCCGCTTTTTGGATCGCGAACTCTCGACCGGCACGATCTCGCCGTCCGGCTCCGCTCGGAACCAAAACAACTTGCGCTCTCGCTGGAGCGCTTCGGCACCGGACGGCAACCCGACGTTGCCGTGGCGGTCGCCACCTCCGGCTCCCGAATCCTCTACATCGCCGGCGAACTCGACGCCGCCTACCGCCGGCATGGAGCGCAGCTCTCCACCATCCCCAACGTGACCGCGCTCACGGTCGCCGGTGCGTCGCACGACGTTATCGCCCACGACCCGGAGTACGTCTCCAGAGCCGCGGCCACCTTCCTCACTGGATTCGGCCTCACCTGATCAGGCCGAAAGCAGTAACCGCCGAAGCGATCAGGGCCAGCCTGCCGGTTCCCGCCAGCACCTTGATAAGGTCACGGCCGGAGTCGCCGCGGATCATGGCCCGGAGAAGCGGCACGGACGTTGCCGCCGGGAGCAGGAGGAGAAGCGCCCAGGGGGTCTCTCCAACCGCCGCGGCGAGCGCCACAATCCCGGCCACCACCAAAACCGAGTAGAGCGCCCGGGTCTTCCGGTCGCCGATGCGCACCGCCAGCGTAAGCTTGGCGGCGCTCCGGTCTCCCGGAATATCTCTGAGGTTGTTGACGACAAGGATCGCCGTAATCAGCATGCCAATCCCCACCGCACCAGCCAACCCGGCATCGTTGACGGTGCCAGCCTGGACGAACTCGGTCCCAACGGTCGCCACCAGCCCAAAAAAGACAAAGACGAAAAGTTCGCCAAAACCAAGGTATCCGTAGGGGGTGGAGCCGCCGGTGTAGAACCACGCCGCCACGATCGCGGCCGCGCCGACCAGGATCAGCCACCATCCCGCAAGCGCGGCCAGAACCAGGCCAGCGATGGCGGCGGCAGCAAAGGAGAGGTAGGCGGCGAGCTTGACCCGCTTCGGCGCGGCCAGGCCCTGCCCTACAAGCCTGACCGGTCCAACCCGCTCGCGATCAGTGCCTCGGATGCCGTCGGAGTAGTCGTTTGCGTAGTTCACCCCGATCTGGAGGAGGAGCGCCACCGCGAGCGCCAACAGCGCCCGGAGCGGCTCAAAGTGGCCAAGCTGGAAGGCGGCGCCGCTGCCGACGATGACCGGCGCCCCCGAGGCGGGAAGGGTGCGCGGACGCGCCCCCTCGATCCACTGGGCGACGGTGGCCATCACGGCCTCCGCGGGAACCGGCCAAAGTCAGGTTGCCGCTTCCCTACGTATGCGTTCCTGCCCTCCTGCCCCTCTTCGGACATGTAGAAGAGCATCGTGGCATCCCCAGCAAGCTGCTGGATCCCGGCAAGGCCATCGTCGGCGGCGTTGAAGGAGGCCTTCAGCAGCCGAAGCGCGAGCGGCGAGAGCTTGAGCATCTCCCGCGCCCAGATCACCGTCTCCTCCTCCAGCCGCTCGAGCGGCACCACGGCATTGACCAGCCCCATTTCCAGCGCCTCGGCGGCATCGTACTGGCGGCAGAGGAACCAGATCTCCTTGGCCCGCTTGAGCCCTACGGTCCGCGCCAAAAGGCCCGCCCCGTAACCGCCGTCAAAGCTGCCGACCCGCGGGCCGGTCTGCCCGAAACGGGCGTTGTCGGCGGCAATGGTAAGGTCACAGACCAGGTGGAGAACGTGGCCCCCCCCGATGGCGTACCCGGCGACCATCGCCACCACCGGCTTGGGAAGCCTCCGGATCTGGACCTGGAGGTCGAGAACGTTAAGCCTCCCGATGCCGGCCGCGGCGACCGAGTCGTCGCCAAGGTAACCGTCGTTCCCCCGAATCCGCTGGTCACCGCCGGAACAGAAGGCGAGCGGCCCCTTCCCGGTGAGGATGACGACTCCGACCTCGGGATCGTCGCGGGCCATGTCGAATGCGGTGGAAAGCTCGAAGAGGGTTTGGGGCCTGAAGGCGTTCCTTACCTCGGGCCGGTTGATGGTGATCTTGGCGATGCCATCCATGACCTCGTAGACGATGTCCCCGAACTCCCCGCGCCCGGTCCAGTCGAATTCCATCAAAGTTCGAGTCTCCTTGCTATGTGGAGGGCTGGCACGGCTGCGGCCCCTCCAACCCGGCCCAACCCATCCCCTAGACTCTAGAAGGTGCGCCACCTCTACGCTATTCAACTGGAACGCACCCAGCGGCTGGTTGCCACCATTGCCAAGGTCTGGTCTCAAGGAGATGCGATCGCCATCGTCGACACCGACGCGCCCGGAGACCGCGCCCGCGAGCGGCTGGCAGCGCTCCGTCCCCACTTCCTGGTGACCGGGGGAAAGGTTACCCAATGGGACCCCGACGCGCCCTTGATGGGCCCCAACGATCGGGTGGTGGTCGCCACCTCCGGCACCACGGGCCCTCCCAAGGCTGTGGTCCATACCGAAGAGGCCTTGGCTGCATCGGCAAAAGCGGTGCACGCCCGGCTGGCGGCCACCCCCGCAGACAAATGGGTGTGCGCCCTCTCCCCGCTCTACATCGGCGGGCTGGCGATAATCACCAGGTCGCTGCTGGACGGTTTGCCGGTCATAATCGTGGACGGCTTCGGCCAGGATCGCTTGGACCGCGCCGCCAACGAGGGGGCGACGCTGGCGGCGGCGGTCACCCCGGTCCTGTCCCGGGCGGATCTCTCCCGATTCCGCACGGTACTCCTCGGCGCCCAGCCGGCTCCGGGGCGGATGCCCGAAAACGCCATCTCCACCTACGGGATGACCGAGACCGGCTCCGGCGTGGTCTACGGGGGGATCCCTCTTGGGACCGTCGAACTCTCGCTCCGCGCCGGCGAGATCTACCTCCGCGGCCCGATGATCGCCACCACCACCCGGGACGGATCCGCGATCGTCGACGGCGATGGCTGGCTGGCCACCGGGGACGTGGGCGAGATCGACCGCGAAGGACGGCTCCAGGTCCTGGGGCGCGGCGCCGACCTGATCAACACCGGCGGAAACAAGGTCTCGCCCGACCGGGTGGAGGCGGCGATCCGCGAGGCTGGAGCGCTGCTCGACGACTTTGCCGTCTTTGGAGCCACCGACCCGGTCTGGGGAGAGGTGGTCGCGCTGGCGTACTCGGGCCCGGCCCGAACCTCGCTAGCCGGCCTCCAGGAGGCGATCCGGGAGATGGTGGAGCCCTATGAACTCCCCCGGGCGATGCTCCGCTTCCCCTCCATCCCGCGCACCGATACCGGGAAACCGAAACGGGCCCTGCTCCGAGAGGGCTAGCTGCGGCCCTGACCCAATTGTTTGGCAAAAAGACGAACCGGGGGCCCGCTTTCGCCAACCCCCGGTTCAACCAAGATCGCGGCCTAGTCTGCGACCGCCTCCGCTTCCAGGTGGATCTCCCGCTCCTCGCTTGAGGGCATCCGGAAGTACTCGCGCCCCTTCGCCCAGTAAACGGCGATCGGAATAATTCCCAGCGCGATGGCGCCCAGACCCACCACCTTGGTGGTCATGTTCAGCCCCGGTATGGTCTGCTCGAAGACCGCCACCATGAAGATCGCCCCGACCAGCGGCCACAGCCCGGCAAAGATGAAATACTTCGCCGACTTAAAGAGGTGCTTGCGGTAGAGGATCACCACCGAGAAGCCGGCCAGCGCGTAGTAGACGCAGATCTGCAGGCCGATGGCGTTGATCGCGTCGGTCATGACGCTACCTACCGAACCGATGTAGTTGGAGCCGACGAAGAGGGCGAGCGAGATCACCGCGACCACGAAGGCGGCGACCATCGGCGTCTTGCGCTTCGGGTCGACGGTGCCGAGCACCTTCGGCATCGTCCCGTCCCGGCCCATGGCAAAGAGGGTCCTGGTCACCTGGATGATCGTGGTCTCAAGCGTCGCGATGGTGGAGAGCGCTACCGCCACCACCACCAACTTGCCGCCGAGGCCGGGCCAGACCAGCTGGCCAAGAACGCCAAGAACGTCACCGGGGTTGCTGGCGACCGCCTTGCTGGAGAGGACCATGTTGGTGCCGACGGTGAAGACCTCGAAGAGGGCGAAGACCACGACAACCCCGACGATCCCGCCGATTCCCGGAGTCACCTTCGCCTCGTGGGTCTCCTCGTTCAAATTGGCGGTTACGTCCCAGCCCCAGTAGTAGAACGCCGCCACCAGCGCGCCGGCGAAGAAGCCGGTGGTGCCGTGGAAGATCGACGGCGAGAACCACTGCCAAGAGAAGGCGTGGACGTAGTGCCCGTGGACGAACATCAGCAGCGCAAAGAGGACCAGGATCGCCAGCTCGACGCTGGACATGATCACCTGGAGCTTGGCGGTGATGGTCACCCCGGCTACCACCGCACCGATCATGATCAGGAAGAAAATGGCTCCAAAGATTGTGACCAGCGTTACGTTGTTCGATGCCGACTGAGAGAAGAGGCCGAGCACCACAGATCCGGCCGGATAGGCGCCGGCGACCATGAAGATCAGCGCCGAGACCACCAGAGACCAGCCGGCGATGAAGCCGAGCACCGGGTGGAGCGCTCGCCGTACCCAAGAGTAGGTGGCACCGGCGTTGGTCTCGGCCCGGCCGAGGAAGTTGAAGGCCCAGACGATCCCGAACATGGCGATACCGCAGTAGAGCAGTGCCCCGGGTCCCCCCAGAGCTACCGCTCCGATCAAGATCGCAGTCGAGGCGGCGATCGAGTAAGCCGGTGCTACCCCGGCAACTCCCATAACCGACGAGTCAAGCAGCGAAAGTACGCCGCGTCTCAGGCTATGTCTATCCCCGGTCGATCCCTGATGTTCAAGCACACTATCCACGCGCTTCCCCCATTTCTGGCTACACTCCAGCGACCTTCGCTAGATCGTCCCCATACGATAGCATTTTCGACGGATTCGTACTAATAAATTTGCTACAAGTACCGAATCATTAACAAAACTTTCGTAGATACATCTTTTTGCAATCGCGCGCCTAGAACATTGGTACTGCAAGATTGCCCCCATCGACCACCAAATTTGCCCCGGTTATCCAAGTAGCCTCCGGACCGGCCAGGAAGGCCACAACCGCGGCAACGTCCGCCGGCTCCCCGATCCGGCCCAGCGGCAGCCGCGCGGAGAGTGGGGTCTCCATCGGCTCCCAGAGGGCGCGGGCAAAGTCGGTCCGCACCAGCCCGGGCGAGACCGAGTTGACCCGGATGTGCGGTCCGAGTTCCCCGGCTAGCTGCCGGGTGAGATGGATCAGTCCCGCCTTGAGCACGTTATAGAAGCCGAGACCCGGCTCCACCGCCATCCCGCCGATCGAAGCCAGGTTCACCACCGATCCCGCCTCGCCCTTTGGCAGCTGGGCGGCAAAGCGCTGGGTAAGCAGGAGAGGCGCCCGCAGGTTAACCTGGTAGATCTTGTCCATCGCCGCAGTCTCCATGGTGCCAAGCGGACCGTAGTAGGGGTTGGTCGCCGCATTGTTGACCAGCACGGTTACCGGCCCGACCGCCTCGGCTTCGGCGAAGATGCGCTCCCCTGCCGCCGGGTTGCCGACGTTCTCGGCTACCGCAACCACCCTCGCCTCCGGCACTAATTTCAGAAGCCGGGCGGCCGCGCCAAAGAGTTCCTCCTCCTTCCTTGCCACCAGCACCAGATCGAGCCCCGAGCGGGCCAGCCGCTCCGCAATAGCAAACCCGATCCCGCGCGACGCCCCGGTTACCACCGCTGCCCCCATCAAAAGCCTCCTCTTCCCTCCCCTGAAAGCTAATCCGCAAAACGCTCCCTAATCCACTCGCCCGCCCGGAGCGCAGCTATGGTTGGTGGTTGAAAGTTGATGACGACGCCAAGGAAACGACCCCATTGCCGAACAGACTTGCAAAGAGCCAAAGCCGCTACCTTCTGCAGCACCAGCACGATCCGGTGGAGTGGCAGCCATGGGATCCAGCCGCCCTTGCTGAAGCCCGCGAGCGGGGTTGCCCGCTTCTGATCTCGATCGGCTACTCCTCTTGCCACTGGTGCCACGTGATGGCGCGTGAAACCTTCAACGACCCGGAGGTCGCTGCTTACCTGAACGCCAACTTCGTCTGCATCAAAATCGACCGCGAAGAACGCCCCGATCTCGATGCCTACTACATGCAGGTGCTCACGTCGCTCCAGGGAGGCGGCGGGTGGCCGGTTACCGTTTTTGCGTTGCCCAACGGCGACCCGCTCTACGCCACCACCTACCTGCCTCCAAGGACGACTCCGCAGCTGCCGGGTTTGCTCGATTTGGCTGCCCGGGTAGCCGAAGCCCTCCGTGACCAGCCGGATGAAGCGGCCGCTACCGCCGCCTCCCTGATGGAGAGCTTGGCGTCGCTCGAGCGCCTGCCGCAACCCAAGGGGGAATCGAAGACGGCTGCGGAGATGCTGGAGTCCCTCCGCAGCGACATGTACCGCCGCTTCGACCCTGACTTTGGCGGCTTTGGACGCGCGCCGAAATTCCCCCAGCCCCACGTGCTGGAGGCGCTGTGGAAGATCCATGGGGCCACCGGCGACCGCGACGCCCGGGAGATGGTAGAGGCGACGCTTGAAGGCATGGCGCGTGCGGCGCTCTTCGACCACGTCGACGGCGGTTTCTTCCGCTACGCAACTGACCGCTTCTTCATGGCACCCCACTTCGAAAAGCTGCTCTCGGACCAGGCCGGACTGCTCCAAGCGTATGCCCGCGTGGCCACGGACCGCAAAGATCGGGAGTTGGCCTGGGTGGCATCCCGAATCGTCGACTTCACCGAAAGCACCCTTGCGCTTCCCGGCGGCCGCTATGCGGTAGCGACCGATGCCGACTCTGACGGCGTAGAGGGTGCTTACTACGTCTTCCGGATGGAGGAGATCACCTCCGCCGCCGGAGAGCTGGCCGGCGATATTGCCGCGTACTACGGTGTCACCAAGGGTGGAAACTTTGAAGGAGGAAATCTGCTCCACCGTCCAGCGAAGGGAACGATTGCGCCACCCCCCGAGTTCCAACCGGTTTTGGACGAGCTGAGCCGACTCCGTGCAGCCCGCTCGAAACTGGGAGTAGATCGGAAGGCAACCTGCGACACCAGCGCCCAGTGGGCCCGTGCCCTGATCCGCGCGGGCAGGTGGATCGGCCGAAAGGACTGGGTCGAGCGGGGAGTCGAAGTCGCCGGACTGCTCGACAACAACTTTCTCTCCCCGGAGGCGCTCTCCCACCTCAACTACGGGAACGCGCCCTCTGGCCCCGCCTATGCCGCCGATTACGTGCACTACAGCGTGGCCCATCTCGAAGCATTCTCGGCAACCGGAAAGGCGAGCCACCTCGAACGCTCGGAGTGGAGCGCGCACGAGGTGCTCGCCAAGTATCTCGCGAAAAGCGGAGCGCTCTCCACCGCGGCCCCTGAGAGCGGTGCGGGGCGAACCCTTGACCTCTACGACGGGGCGCAAGCCTCGAGCACTTCCATCTTCGCCAGCCACCTTCGGCGGCTGGCGATAGTCAGCGGGTCGGACGCCCTGGAGAAGGCGGCTGCAGCTATCTTCGCCGCGCTCGAGCCCCTGCTCCAGCGCTCCCCCCAGGCGGCTCCCGCGCTAGCCTGGGCCTACTATGAGAACAGCAGAGGAACCGCAGAGGTAGTGTTGCCCGGACGACCAGACTCCAAGCTTCTTGACGCCGCCCTCTCTAGCACCCTTCCTGGGCTCGTCGTCGTTCCCGGAGATGCCTCTTGGCTTGCGAGTGGCCGCGAGTTCGGTTTGGCCTACCTGTGCCACGACCGCCGGTGCGAAGCGCCGATCGAATCCGCGCCAGAGCTGCTTGCGGCGCTGAAGGCGTTGGGCGCCGAGTGAAGCCGGTCACCCGCTTCCTGCTTCTCGGGAAGATCGACTCCGATTTCGGCACCGAGTTGGTGGTGGCCGATAGCGCCGCTGGGCGACTGCTCCGGGTCGCCGCGCAAGAGCCACCGGCGGATCCAGCGCCGAGGTGGTTGCAGATCGAGCACCTCTTGGCCGACGCCGACCCTGACCCTGCCCGGCCAGAGCAGTTCAGCGCCAAGCTGGTTGCCACTTTGCCCCGGCTCCCCAAAACACGTTATCTAAGAAGGCTTCTCGGTTCATTGCGATCGAGCGAGTCGATGCCGCCGCTCTTCCTTCCCGGCCCTTCGGTGGCTTACTCCAGATTCGACGGAACTAGCCCGTCGCTCGCGGTCCTTGGCCTCAACGAACCCGTGGTCTTCGGCTCCGCATCCGGTCCTATGCTCGGCTTCCGGTGGTCGGAGATCTCCCACCAGCTTCCGCTGGCCGATGGCGCGCTTCCCGGCGCGGCATCGCTCAAGCCGGCGATGTCACCGCGGCAGTGGAAGAGCGTCATGGGGACGGTACCGCGCTTTGCCCTCGCCGCCTTCTCCGCACCCTCGGATGGCTACTGCAAAAAGTGGGTGATCGCCCTCTACTAGCCGACCCGCCCTGAAATCAAAAAATGTTGCTACTGGCCGGTACGTCCGTGCCAGTCCCTCCAAGCGATGCGCAGATACCGGCAGTTGGGTTTTTTGGTGCAGAATTTCCCTGCCCAATGTTCTTCCGCGTTCACTCCTCCTTGCGGCTCCACCGCGAACGGAGCAGATGCGCGGCCGCCTTCGGCTGCCGCTGGCGGGTAAATACCCCCTTCCGGTTGCCAAGAACGCGAGTAGGACTCTGCTTGGTGGCAAAGTCGGCAAAGTTCCACACCTGCTCTCCAATGACAAAGTCGAGCCGGTCAAAAACGTCATGATACCGCGACAGCAGTTCACACTGGAACTCCTCGGTAAATAGTACCGGCGGGTCCTGGTGAAACCCGACTACCGTATCCGCGCCGTACTCGGTTATCAAAAGCGGCTTGTGGTATAGCTCGTACCAGCGGCGCAGGTCACCCTCCAGCTGGGCCTCGATCACCTGGACGTCGCCGGAGTCGGAGTACCAGCCAAAGTAGCGGTTGATGCAGAGAACGTCAAAAAGGTCGGCGACGGTCGACTCCCCGGGCAGCGTGAATTCAACTATTGCCATCGGACGGGTAGAGTCCAGCTCGCCCATGGACCCGGCGATCTTTTGGAAGTATTCGCGAGCGCCCGCTTCATACGTTGCGGCCTCGTTGGCAACGCTCCACATGACGACGCAAGGGTGGTTCCTGTCCCGCTCCACCAGCTCGCGTAGCTGGCTTGTGTGGATATCGAGTAGCGCTTCACCAGCGCGCTCCGGACAGAACACGGTCTCCTTCCGGTCCCACATGTTCAAGCCGACCGCGGGGACCTCGTCGATCACTACCACGCCAAGTTGGTCGGCTAGATCCATGATCTCGTCGGCGTACGGATAGTGAGAGGTGCGAAAGGAGTTCGCCCCGATCCATTGCAGGAGATTAAAGTCTTTGACGTTGGTCACGTCGTCAAGACCCTTGCCACGAAGGTCGGCATCCTCGTGCTTGCCGAAGCCCTGAAAGTAGAACGGCTTGTTGTTGATGAAGAATCCCTGTTCGTTAGCGTGCACTGTCCGAACTCCAACCGGCAACGAGTACTCATCCACAACTGCGCCGCGCGAGTCCAGCAACCGGACGACAAGGCGATACAGGTAAGACGCGCCAGGCTCCCACAGGTTGACTCTCGGGACGACCACCACCCCGGAGGCTCCTTCGGCGGCGCCAGCCTCGTGCCCATCGGCATCGAGAAGACGCACCTTTACGTCGGCGGCTTGCATTCGGTCTGGATCGCTAACCGCCAGCCGGACATCGTAGCCAACGCGGCCGGTGGTGCCCTCGATATCGGTCTTCACCACGATGTCATCGATGTACGTCGCAGGCGTCGCGTACAAAAGGACGGGCCGGTGAATGCCGGCATAGTTGTAGAAGTCGTGAAAGTACTTCTGCCGGCGGTGCTGGAGCGGCTGACCGAAGTCGTCGGCTTCTTCAACTATTCCCGGGGGCAGCGTGGTCCAGTCGAGGACGTTGTTGACTTTGATGGCGATCCGGTTTTCGGAATCAAACACGGCGTGTGCCGAAACGTCCCCTTCGAACGGCAGGAACCCGCCGCGGTGCTGCACGACAAAATGCCCATTGACCCACACCGATGCCTGATGGCAAGCGCTTCCCACCCGCACCACCAGCCGCCTCCCCTTCCACGAGGCAGGTACCCGAAAGGTCCGCTCGTACCAAACATCGCCAACGTGATCGCGGAGCCGCAAATCCTGGGTCACATCGTTGTAGCTCGCGGGAACCGGCATCAGTACCGGGTTGCGCAGTGGGGCCTCGTACCACCGATCGCTCTCCCCCTCTCCGTGCCAGTCCGGCTTGAAGCGCCAGATGCCACTCAAGTCTTTATACTCGCGCGTCGCGGACTCCTGCGGAAAGAGCATCGAGTAACCCCCTTCGATCTGATTAATACACCCGCCAAGGGTACCCGCCGTACCGGCCCAATGGGCGAATCGCCCAGCCCAAAGCGAGCCGCCGGCCGCTGGGGATCGCTCGGCGGCCACTATCGACCTAGACTAACCGGCGTATCGGGTAGACGGCAGTTCGGCAAATCCCCAGAAGGGCACCCTCCATAGGAGAGCCAGGCTGATCGCGAACCACGGCCACCAAAAGGTGCCGATCCCAACTCCGCCAGAGTGCCCACGGGCAAGTCGGGAAAAACTGGCAGCGCTGCAAAACCCGCGCACCCGCGCGGCATCGCTGAAAATACCGGCCACTGCGGACACGGGTAACTCGTCGACCAGCCACCCTTGCCGGCTGGAGGCGGCGGTGGAGGTTCAAGCCAACTCTGTCTCCTCCAGAGTGCCCACGGGAAAGCTTGCTTGATCCATTGCGGCACAGCGCGAAACAAGAGGCTGGCTGTCGGATATTTGACACCCGTTTGTAGGTTTAGTGTCGATGCCAAAAAAGATCAACCGCCCTCCCCTCCGACCGCGCGTCCCACCGTCGTGCGCGGTCCAACTTGCCGACTGTTAAGCGGTACAATGCGGTAGGGCCGGATCCTTTCGGCCGATCTCTCAAAGGAGGCCCGATGACCAACGAAGAGCAAGTCCCCTACTGGTGGAGTGTTGACGGCCCCAACCCGGCTTCGCCCGAAGATGTGAAGGTGGCCATGGATGAGGTTGCCGCCCGCTCCGGATTTCTTCCCAACATCTTCACCGCGCTCTCCTACTTTCCCGACGAGTTTCGCGCCTTTTTCGCCTATCACGACTCGTTGATGTCCAGAGAATCGCGCCTCACAAAGGCGGAGCGGGAGGCGATCGTGGTCGCGACTTCGGCGGCGAACGGTTGCACCTACTGCGTCGTAGCCCACGGAGCGATACTGCGGATTCGCGCCAAGCACCCCTTCGTCTCCGACCAAATCGCCATTGACTTCGAGGCGGCTCCGATCTCTGACCGGGCCAAGCGCATCCTCCGCTTTGCCCACAAAATCTCGCTCCACCCACAGTCGGTAGCGCCAAGCGACTTCGCACCGCTCTACGAGATCGGACTCGACGACGATGACATCTGGCTGGCAGGTTCGATCGCCGCCTTCTTCGCCATGTCAAATCGGCTCGCCGGACTGGGCCACATCATGCCCAACAGCGAGTTCTATCAGTTGGGGCGGACTATCGAACTCGGGCTAATGCGCGACATCTAGCCTCCCGAGAGAGACGGGCTATCGCCTCCAGCGCCGGAATCGCCGACTCGCCCTCACCGAGATGACCCCGGCAAGGCCAAAGACAAACAGCATCGGAAGTACGGCCAGCCCCGGGAAGAAAAGCATCCGCATCGCGGTCATCAGGATCGCCGGCAGCAAACTCATGGCCACCAGCCCAAACAGCACGACCAGGCCGATCTCGGTAACCCGGTGGCTCGGCGAAGCCGGCCCGGCAACCCTTGCCATCTGGGGCTGGCCCCTAAGCTGCATCGAGCGGCCCGACGGGACGAAACTGAGACCGTGGGGAAGGTCGGTCACGAGGTTCGCAAGGTCCTTATAGGTCTGCGAGCTGTGCAGCGCCCCCAGGCGCTCGGACAACTCTCCGGCAGTAATCCTGCCTTCTCTAAACGCGGTCGAGAGCACCTCCTCGACCTGGCGCCGATCCTCTTCGGAGGCCCGCAAGTTCATCGGATCCTGACCCATACGTCCAATATACCAATGTCACATCACCGCGTGGCGGCTACTACCCGATCCGTCCCAGCGCGTCCACAGCAACCAGCCTTCCCTCACTCACCGACCAGATGGCCGGGTTTACCTCGAACTCCGACGCGCCCCCCAACACAATTCCCGCGACCGCCTCCACCAGCGCGATCAGATCCTCGAGCGCCGCGGGCGAGTGGAGCCTCCCGCCCGGGAGCACGGCGCGCCCAAACCCCTGTTTGGCCAGCTCCTCAAGGAGAAGCGCACGAGAGTACCTCGACACCAACATCTCCACTCTCCCATCGGCGACCTCGGCAAGCACCCCTCCCGGACCGACGATCACCACCGGACCAAACTCCGTCTGCAGGCCGCCAACGATCAGCTCCAGCTCCCCGCCGACTCGCTCCGCAACCACCACGGCAAGTTCAGGGTCGCCAAGGCGCTCCCGCATCGAGACCAGCTCCGATCCGCAGCGCTCCGGCGGAACGCCGATTACCACCGCTCCGCTATCGCTCTTGTGGAGCAGGTCGGAGCGGGACGCCTTGATCACCACAGTCGAGTCGAAACAGCTAGCGGCGCTCGCCGCCGCCTCCTGGGATGCGACGACCAAAAACCGGGGGACCTTCACTCCAAGGGCGGAGAGCACTCCAAGCGCACCGGCCTCGGCGACTACGCCCGATACCGCAATCGCCCTCTGCTTGACCTCCTCCGGTGCCGGAAACGGCCGCGCCAAACTCCTCAAAGCGGCGACCACCTCCACCGACCGCACCGGGTTCGCCATCAACATGATCCCGGCCCCTCGCAGCACCAGGGCCACCGGGTCGGTGGCCAGCCCGACGACGAAAGTGGCCATCTCTGATGTGCGAGCCACCCCGGCGATCGCCTCCACCGCCGGCAGTGCCAGGCTTTCGGCAAGCGAGGTATGGCCGAGGAAGACGATCGCCGACCCGTAGAAGCCGGACGCCTCGATCTCGCTAAAGAACCGGCCCGCAATCGAAGCGTCGCTGAGGAACTGACCGGTAAAGTCGATCGGATTGACCAGCCCGGAGTAGGGAACCAGCGACCGCAACTTTGCCGCAAGCTCGGGGGGAGGCGGATCCAACGAAAGGCCCACCTCTTCGGCGCGGTCGGCCATCAGGATGCCGACGCCGCCGGAGACGGTGAGGATGGCATCCCGGTTGTGGACGGGGAGTCGGCGATAACCGATCGCCTCGACCATGTCCAGCAGCTCCTCAAGATCCCGGGCCCGGTAGGCGCCGTACCCCGAGAGGACCGCGTCAAAAAGCCGATCATCGCCGACCATGGCACCGGTGTGGGAGAGTGCTGCCCGGGCACCGGCGGAGGACCTGCCGGTCTTCAAGAGCACCACCGGCTTTCCGGCATCGGCGGCCCGGCCAAGCGCTCCGAGCAGCTGGTCCGGATCGCTCACCCCCTCCAGGTACCCGGCGATCACCGATACCTCGGGATCTTCCAAGTATGCCTCGATCCAGTCGGCCACCGTCACACTGGCCTCATTGCCGGTGGCCGCCCAGTACCTGACGCCTAGGTGGCGCTGCCGGGCCATGGCGAGAAAGTAAGAGCCGAACGCCCCGGATTGGCAGACAAACCCCGCCGAGCCGGGAAGGACCGGCCCCGACTCCAAAGTGGCGGTGAAGCTCGCCATCATCCCGGTCGCAGTGCTGAGGATGCCCAGGCAGTTGGGCCCGATCAGTTCGATGCCCGCCTCGGCGGCCGTGGTCGACAGCTCGAGCTCTAGCCGTTTCCCCTCCTCGCCAACCTCGCGGTAGCCGGAGGCGAAGACCACCACGGTACCAGCGCCAACCTTCGGAGCATCCCTAATCACCTGGAGCGTGGCTTCATGGCCGACGGCGGAGACGACCAGATCGGCTTTGCCCGGGAGCGACGCCAGATCCGGATAGCAGGGGATCCCGAAGACCTCCTTATAGCGCGGGTTCACCGGGTAAACTTTTCCGGAAAACCCGGCTCTGAGGGTGGCCGCCACCGGCCTCCCCCCGATCCGGGCTTCGGTCCCAGAGGCTCCGACGATAGCGATCGACGTGGCGTTCAACGCTGCAATAAGTCCGGAGGGGTCGCTTACCGCCACGCCGCCACCAGCCCGGTTGAGAGAGTGACCATGCTCGAATGCTAGCTTCGATGCCGGCTGCGGGCAACTACGCCGATCCCGGCGGGATATTGGTCATCGCATCCAGTCGCGAGGCACCCACGCTCCCCGTACGGCAGCTAGTTTGTCTTTAAAATGAGTTCCTTTGTACATTTGCACACCCACACCGAGTACTCGATGCTCGACGGGGCCGCCCGCCTCAACGCCATCCTCGACAAAGCGGCACAGGATGGCCAACGCTCCGTCGCCATCACCGACCATGGCAACATGTACGGTGTCCTCGACTTCTACAAGGGGGCAAGGGAACGGGGGATCAACCCGATCATCGGTATCGAGGCCTACATGGCGGGCAACTCCCGCTTCGACCGGCCAACGCGCCGGGGCCGAATCGACGACACCGGTGGCGACGGAGAGCGCGGCGAGAAGCTCTATTACCACCTCATCCTGCTTGCCGAGAACAACCAGGGCTACCGGAACCTCATCGAGCTCTCTTCCCGGGCCTTCCTCGAGGGCTACTACTACAAGCCCCGCCTTGACTGGGAGCTGCTCGACCGCTATCACGAAGGGCTGATCGCGACCACCGGCTGCCTCGGCGGCCTGGTCCTCCAGAGCCTACTCCAAGGCGATTACGACGGGGCGCGGGTTACTGCCGGCCGGCTGCAGGAGATCTTTGGCAAGGGAAACCTGCTCGTCGAGCTCCAAGACCACGGTCTTAGCGAACAGCGCCGGACCAATCCACAGCTGATCCGGCTGGCCAGGGAGATTGGTGCACCGCTGGTGGCAACCAATGACTCGCATTACACCGACCGAAAAGATCACGATGCCCACGATGCCCTGCTCTGCATCCAGACCGGAGCTACCCTGGCGGACGAGAAGCGATTCAAGTTTCACGGCTCGGAACACTACCTCAAGACCGCCGCGGAGATGCGTGAACTCTTCTCCGAGGTCCCGGAGGCCTGCGACCAGACCGAAGAGGTCGGAGAACGCTGCAACGTCGAGATCGAGTTCGGTTCCGCCAGACTCCCGGAGATCCCGATCCCGGAACGCTTTCGAGTCTCGACCGCCGGCAACTACGACGAAGACGCAACCGCCTACCTGCGCGATCTTACCTTCGCCGGCGCGCACGACCGCTACGGCACCGACCTGCCCGAAGAGGTCTCGGCCCGCATCGACTACGAACTCTCCGTCATCGCCGAGATGGGCTTCTCCGGCTACTTCCTGGTGGTCTGGGACCTGATCCGGCACGCAAAGGAGAGCGGCATCCGCGTCGGTCCCGGCAGGGGTTCCGCAGCCGGTTCGGTGGTCGCCTACTGCCTGCGCATCGTCGAGCTGGACCCGATCCGTTACGACCTGCTCTTCGAGCGCTTCCTCAACCCGGGGCGCAAGCAGATGCCCGATATCGACATGGACTTTGACGAGCGCTTCCGCTCCAACATGATTCACTACGCAGCCGAGCGTTACGGCGCTGACCGGGTTGCCCAGATCGTAACCTTCTCCACCATCAAGGCCCGAGCCGCGGTCCGCGACGCTGCCCGCGTACTCGGCCTCCCCTACAGCGTCGGAGACAAGATCGCCAAAGCCATGCCCCCTCTGGTGATGGGGCGCGACACCCCGCTCTCCGCCTGCCTCCAGCTAACCCCCGGACACGAGGGAGGCTACCAGATGGCCGCCGAACTGCGCGAGATGGTCGCAGCCGACGAAGAGGTCGCGCGGGTGGTCGAGGTGGCGACCGGACTGGAGGGGCTGCGGAGGCAGGACGGAATCCACGCCGCCGCGGTGGTCATCACCAACGAACCGGTTACAACCTACATCCCCATCCAGCGCAAGCCAGAACCGGGGCAAGACGCCGACTCCGCCCCGATCGTCACCCAGTACGAGATGCACGGCGTCGAGGAACTCGGCCTGCTGAAGATGGACTTTCTGGGCTTGAGGACGCTATCGGTGATCGACCGAGCGGTCGAACTTATTAGAAGCTCCCGCAACGAGGTGGTGGACATCGAGTCAATTCCCCTCGACGACTCCAAGACCTTCGCCCTCCTCTGCGAAGCGGACACCATCGGCGTCTTCCAGCTCGAGGGTGGGCCAATGCGGACTCTGGTCCGGTCGCTCGCGCCCACGCGCTTCGACGACGTAGCCGCTCTCATCGCCATCTATCGGCCCGGACCGATGGCCGCCAACATGCACAACGACTTTGCCGATCGCAAAAATGGCCGGCAACCGATCACCTACCTCCACCCCGATCTCGCCGAGATCCTCGGCGATACCTACGGCCTGATGATCTATCAGGAGTCGATGATGCGGGTCTCGCAGCGCTTCGCCGGCTACTCGCTAGCCGAGGCTGAGAACCTCCGCAAGGCGTGCGGAAAGAAAATTCGCGAGCTTATCGCCGCCGAGCGGGAGAAGTTCGTCTCCGGATGCGAACGGACCGGCTACGGCCACGAGATCGGGACCCAGCTTTTCGATATTATCGAGCCCTTCGCGGACTACGCCTTCAACAAGTCGCACTCCTACGGCTACGGGCTGGTTGCCTACCAGACCGCCTGGTTGAAGGCCAATTACCCGGTCCAGTACCTGGCTGCTTTGCTTACGTCGGTCCGGGACGACAAGGACAAGACCGCCGTCTACCTTGCCGACGCCGCCAACCACGGAATAGCGGTGTTGGTACCGGACGTCAACCGTTCGATGTCCGACTTTGCCGTTGTCGCCTCCGATGACGGGGGTGAACAGATCCTCTTCGGCCTTTCCGCCATTCGCAACGTGGGAGAAGGGCTGGTGGCACACATCGTCGCCGAGCGCGAGCGCAGCGGATCCTACGCCAGCTTTGCCGACTTCTGCCTACGCGTCGACGTGACGGTGCTCAACAAACGTACCGTCGAATCGCTGATCAAAGCCGGGGCCTTCGATAGCCTGGGGCACTCCCGCAAGGGCCTCTTCGAGATCTACGAATCAACGATCGATGCCGCTCTCGAGAAGCGCAAGAACGCGGATCGCGGCGTTACCAGTCTCTTCGACGAGCCCTCCGACTCGGAAACGGTGGTATTGCGGCTTGACGTCTCGATTCCCGGAGGCGAGTGGGAACAGCGGGAGCTGCTGAAGTGGGAGCGGGAGATGCTCGGCCTCTACGTCTCCTCGCACCCACTGTCTGGATTCGAAAGCCGGCTCAGCGCGCTTGACGCGTTAACCGTCTCTGCCCTGATGGAGATGGACGACTTTCCTCGCGAACCGGTAACGCTGGTAGGCGTAGTCACGACGCTCAGCCGACGCTATACCAAGAAGGGCGATCTTATGGCCTCCTTCTCCCTCGAGGATCTCGCCAACGGCATCGAGGTGATGGTCTTCCCCAAGGCCATGGCGGAGGTCGGACACCTGCTCGCCCAGGACAAAATCGTCAAGGTCACCGGCCGTCTCGATATCCGTGAAGAGCGGCCGAAGCTGATCGCCTCCCAACTGGAGGAGGTCGAGTTTGCCCCCGCGATCGCCCAGGAAGAGGGCGCGCTCCTGATCGATCTTACCGACGACATCGCAGCCCGTTCCGAGCTCGAACGGCTTCGACGCGTGCTAACCGCCCACGAAGGGAACTGCGCGGTCTCGCTGCGAATTGCCGGGCATGTCTTTGATCTGCCTTCGCTCCGGATCCCCTACAACAACAACCTGATCGGGCACCTCCGCGAGACCTTTGGCGACCGCGTGAACGTGCTTAGAGGCTGATGCGCCTGCGTGGCGCCCCTCGCTAAGGCAAGCCGTCACGCCCATCGCTTCCCCACTTCTAATAAATTGCTCTTCGATATGCTTTCGCCCTCTGCCTCGAAACCGACTCCGGCCACCAAAACCGGTTCCGTTCAGGATGCTGGTACCCGCTCCAAAATACCTAGGCACTCCTCTTCTGTTCGCTCTCCAGCCGCCGAGTCTCCCCGGTCCGTGCCGCGTGGACCGGACTCTGCAAGGCGGCACCAGTCGTGCCGATGCCTCCCACGTCCGGAGACTTCCGTCGTGGTTTGCTTGGAGTCCTGCCGTGAGCGGTAGCTTTACCTTCAACGGTACGAGTACGGACGCCATTGCTGGTGGTTCCAGATGGATGAGTTCCTAACCGTTGTCAAGTCTCTATTTGGGAGTCATGATGCAAGGGGGGAGGCGCTTCCCCGGAGCGCCTGGCGACTCCTTCTGCGGTGCGCTCGCCCCCTTTGTCCGCGGGCGTGAGAGCGCGCCGGGCTAGCCGTGCTTCACGCGGGACTTGGTAGCGGGTTCGGACGATCTTGCGGCCTTCGTCTGCGGTAATCACGCGGCCGTCAAGATCACGGATCTCGTAGGGGGTGTTGGTTCGCAGGCAAGCGGCGATCCTCGTGAGCAGCACCGCCGCAACACTGCAGGTGGCCGAGTTGTGGTGTTTCCCCGACTCGCACATGAGCCGCTGATAACGCTGCGCCAGCTTTGGATCGACCTGGCGGGCCATGTTGACCGCTTGGAATAGTGCCCCCCGGAGGGCAGCATCCCCGCGCTTGGTTGGCCCGCCGTTCGCGCCATGAGGCCTGAGGAGTTCTGTTTGGGAACCAGCCCACTGAAGCTGCGAATCGCCGACAAGGAGTTGAAACGTTGGACGTCCCCGAGGCGTCCGACGATCTGGGCGGCCAAGATGTCGCCAACCCCAGGTGCGGTCTGGACAAGCTGGAGGGGGTCAACTTCGTCATGGAGATCGGCGATGCGCCGGTCGATCTCTCGGATCTGAGCACTGAGCGCCAAGGCCACCTCGGCGGCAATGTCCGCAGCCAGCTCATCGAAGTCAAGACCCTCTTCGCCCCAGATTTCGAAGATCTCCCTCGCCGCCGCCAAGACCCGATCCGCCACGTCTTTGCCATGCACTTTGCGCATCTCGTGACAGAACCACCGAGCTAGACGACTGCGACCAACCCGCAGTGCCTTGCGAGGATTGGCCCAACGGATCAGGAATCGAAAGGCCGTTGGGGTCATGGCAGTGCCCAGTGCGTTGCTCCACCCCGGTCCCATAATTTCGAGAAGCGCATCGAGCCGGGCCATGCATACGGTTCGCCGTTCAACCATCGAACTGCGTTGACGCACGGCTCGGCGGAGCGGGTTGGCTGCTCCTTCGCAACGTGAGGCGTGAAGCCCCCCGGGATGCAGGCTTGGCAATCGAGCGAGTACTTACGCATCAAGCCGGTCGTTCTTTGCGTGCTTGTGAAAGTATGCGCGCAGATCAGATGACTGTTCGGGCGGGAGCACGAGCACGGTTGCACCGTGGCGGCGAAACCACGACGCCCCTGGAACCCGTGCGTTGCGGGTTGGCTCGAGAACCACGACGATCTCCGTCGCATCGTTTGGCACCCGAGCCATGAGCGACATCAAGTCCTCCACGACCGTGCGAAATCGAACGCCGCTCCGCTTGACCTCGCCGCTACCGGTTGCTCCGGCCGCCACATGGGGGCTCGACACGCGATATCGACTCCAATGACAAATTTCATAGTGCTCCTCTCGTTACGAGTGACGAACGCCAACGGCAAGGAGCATCACCAGACATTCACAATGAGGGGTCGCTTTGCGCCCCAAGTTCCAACAGGTTCTACCGCTCGACGTTGGTCCCCCACGTCGCCGCGAACAACGGCCAAGGCGTCACCACATCATGTAGCGCACCAGTCAAACTGCAGCGACGACGCAGGGGCGTCGGTCGAGTCTGTCCCCTAGGAGCTCGCGATGCCACAAATGGGCAAGACTTGACAGAACTCAGTATGAATGTCTTCGTGCCGTTTATCTCCGGCCCATAGCGAGAAGTCGTACTGGGCCCACTTGCCCGGCTCGGGGATCCAGGGCCAATACACCCGGGCGTTGGCCCGCCTCCAACTTCTCCCTGCGCACGGCCCGCCTTGTCGTGCGTTCGGATCCCCGGTACCCGAGTGCTGCGAGCCGCTTGTGCACCACTTTGGCCCGGATCTGGCCCCCGGAGGCGTCCACCAGCTCGGTTACGAGGCAACGATGATCGGCATCAAAGACCGAGGTGGTCACCTGCCGGACTCCCGATCTGGCAAGCGTTCCCTCCTTCCTCGCCAATACGAGGGCCTTTACGGTGTTCGGGGAGCAGTGGCACTCCCTGGCGGCTTGGT
>JAKARV010000063.1 GCA_021819205.1 Actinomycetes bacterium
CCCAGGAGCGGCGGGCGAGGTTGTCCACCGCGAGCACCTGGTGGCCAAGGGCAGAGAGGTGCAGCGCCATCGGCCAGCCGATGTAGCCGTCTGCTCCGTAGACGATTACTTTCACTGGGGTCCTCCTTGGGTCTTGCGCGCCTCCGAGAGCGCGATACCGCCACAGTCTACCGATTGCCGGATGCCGGCAGCTCCGCGCCCCCAAGGTCGAGCATCGCAATGATCTTCGCCGCCGCCTGCTGGACCCGCTCCCCAACCGCCAGGACGGCCTCGGCGGCGCCGGCCCCCTTTCCGGCCCAGTCGGAGATGTAGCCCAAGGAGTATGAGGCGGAGTCGATCCCGAAGTGATTGCAGACTACGTAGGCTACCGACTCGGCCTCGATCTCGGCGGTCCTCACGGCGATGCCCGACTCGCCGTGCAGACAGGCGTGGGCAAGCTCGTGGACAAGGGTCTTTGCCTGGTGGAGCGGAGAGTTCCGCGACTCGATACGGATGAGCGTTTTTGCATGGCTGCAGACCCCGTTCACCCCGGCGGGAAGAGCACCGAACTCGACGACAAAATTTAACTTCGAGGCGCACGCGACCAGCGCCGAGCAGAACCCCACCGGATCGTCGCCAGCGAGCAGCGCAACCGGCTGCGGCAGCGGGCTCCCCGTGGTCTGGGAGATGTCGAAGACGCAAGCTGTGCGAAACCCGGTTACCGCGCCGTCCCCGGCAATCACGGGAGCCACGATCCGGATCGCCCGAGCGCCCCGAACCACCTGCCGGTTGAGCTCCTTCCATCGCCGGTAACCGGCAACCTTGGTGGCCTCCGGAAACTGGGAGGCGATCAGGATCGCATTGCGGGAGCTGTAAGAATGGAACTTGGCTTGAACGCGAAGGTACTCCTCCCACTCCCTGCTGGAGGTGAAGGAGGAGAGGGCGGCGGCGAGCAGTTCGAGCATGGTGCACTCCGGTCTGTGGAAGGAAGGCCGCTGGCGGCGAGGACCCGGAGCACCGATGCCACCTAAGGTTTTAGATCAAGGAACCGACAGGAGTCGCGACCGGAGTGGGCGGGCTGGCCCAAGAGCGGATGGAAGAACGAGAAGATGCTGCACCCGCAGAGCAAAGTTGTACTGATGGGGTCGGGAGAGACCGGACCCTCGATGGTGGCGATCCACCGGAAGCTCCTCGCCGAGATCACCGATCCCGCCGCACTCGTGCTCGACACCACCTACGGCTTCCAGGAGAACGCGGACGAGCTCACCGCCAAGGCCGTACGGTACTTTGCGGAGAGCCTCGGCGTCGAGCTGGCGGTGGCCACGCTCCGCCGGGCGCGGTCGGCTTCGCCTATAGAGCTGGCCAGGGTGATCGCCCAGATCGAAGCGGCCAACTACATCTTTGCCGGACCGGGCAGCCCCAGCTACGCCCTTGCCAACCTCGCCGAGGCTGGAGTGGGGGCGGCGTTGTCGGCGGCGCTTCAGCGTCCGGTGACGCTCTGCTTCGCGTCGGCGGCCGCGCTGACGCTGGGCGCCTACGCCATTCCGGTCTACGAGATCTACAAGGCCGGCGCCGATCCGTACTGGCTTCCCGGCCTGGACGTCCTGGCAGGTTTGGGGTTGAAGGCCGCAATCATCCCCCACTACGACAACCGCGAAGGGGCTACCCACGACACCCGCTTCTGCTACATGGGCAAGCGGAGGTTGCTCGAGCTCGAGGAGATGCTCCCACCATCCGTTTCGATCATCGGGATCGACGAGCACACCGCAGTGGTTATCGAGGCTAACGGCGGGGTGGCTGTCGCTGGCAAAGGGTTTCTCACCGTCCGATCCGGCGGGCGCGAAATCCGTATCGGCGCCGGCGAGCAAACGACCATAGCTGATCTCGGCGGAGCACCGCAGCCTCTTCTCGAAGACCAAGGGGGAGGCGTCCCGGCAGCTAATCCATTCGCCGAAGCGCTGGCGCGATACGACGCGGCGGCGGCGATCGAGCTGCTCGCCGGAGCGGTGGCGAAAGGCGACCTGCAGAGCGCGATCGGCATGCTGGTGGAGCTCGGTGCGGCGCTCGACCGAGGATTCGCCGACCGCAGGGCGTTGCTCGCGCCTTTCATCGAACTCGCGGTCTCCGAGCGCTCCCTCGCCCGAGAGCGGCAAGAGTACGGAACCTCCGACCGGATCCGTGCGGCGCTTGCCGCCCAAAGCGTCCTCTTGGAGGATACGCCCGGCGGGACGGTGTGGCGCCTTATAGACTGATTGGGTACAGATAAGCCCCCATCGTCTAGCGGCCGAGGACACCGCCCTTTCACGGCGGCGGCACGGGTTCGAATCCCGTTGGGGGTGCAAGGGGTCAGCTACAAAATTGACCGCGTCGCACCGACAAAAGTACATCATCAGTATGTACCGTCGGTGCGACACTCTTGTACAATTCGAGGCTACCAGAGCCGATCGGACGCGCAGTGGAGTCCAAGTGGCGATGCGGGGACCTTTGGGGCGATACGGGGGTGGCTCCGCCTGGTTCGGGGATCCGGTGGGGATTTGCTCAGGCGGTCCGGTAGTCGCGAATGCCCTCTCTCCGAGGTCGAGGGCGGGCCCGACGGCCCGGAGGAGAAGCCCGCCTTTGTGGATCTCAGGGTCGGGCTTCTCCACCGAAGCGTCGACGGGGAGGTAGAACTCGACGCAGGGGACGAGTCGTACGGCACGCTCGTGTGGTTTGGCCTCATCGGTTTGGTCGTCGAA
>JAKARV010000041.1 GCA_021819205.1 Actinomycetes bacterium
ACGGCAAGATCCGCCACGAAACCCTCGGCAACGTCTCGGCTCTTCCCGAGTCCGCGCTCGAAGCCCTGCGCGCCTCCCTGGCGGGCAAGACGCTGGTGGTGGCGGGAGAAGGGATGCAGATCCTGCGGATACACGGACAACGCTGAGCTACCGAAACCAACAACACCTTGCCGCCGGACTGGCGGTCACAGGACGTGGAGGGATACCGCACGGACACCGTAGAACCGTCGGCAGCGGCCCGAGGAAGCGCCAACCAACCGAGCTGGTGCATGGCCAGCTCGGGAATCTCCGTTCCTACAGGACGGAGGGGATATCAACCGTTGATGGGACCCTTGCGGTCGCGAAGGTGGCCTCCGCTCCGCTTGCGGATGACCGCGATCATCTCGGCGGCGATAGACAGCGCTACCTCCGCCGTGGATTTGGAGCCGATATCAAGTCCGGCTGGCCCAAAGACCGGAGTCGGGTTGACACCCAGATCGGCCAGCCGCGTCAACCGCTCCGCTTGCGTAGCCCGGCTCCCAAGTGCTCCGACATAGCCGACCCGTCCCTTGGCAAGAACCCGAGCAATGATCGGGGTGGCGGTATCGTGGTCATGGGTGAGTACGACCAACCCGTCGAGGGGGCCGAGAGTGAACTGGTCGCCATCTCCAGCCAGGCTTGCGGAGACCCCTACCAGCTCCAGCTGCGCTAGCAGCGCCGAAGCCAGGTCACCGCTCCCGACGATCACGGCGCGGGGCTTTGGCGAGAAGACCTGGAGTTGGTAGTTGAGTCCATTTACGTCCAGCCGGTGGGTACCGACCTGCCCGGCGATAAGCAGTTCCCCAGCGGCCTCCTCGACAAAGCTGGCGACCCGGCGGCGTCTCGATACGACCGCAACTGGCTCGGAAGGCGCTAAGGCACCGATCGGGGTAATCAAGCAAAAAGGCTCACGGGTCCGGAGTTCGTCGGAAAGATCGGGAAACCAGGAGAACGGGTGGACAAGAACCTTTACCCACCCACCGCAGGCTGATCCTCCACGCTCCGCATCCTCGTCGGAGAGCGTGATCTTCATTATCCGCGGGCGCGGTTGCCGCTCCAGCTCGCTGACGATGGAGTCATCGACGAATCCGGCCAAGACCGATCCTATCCTGCGCTCCCGCTCGATAATCAGGATGTCTCGGTCCCGTTCACTCCCGCCAAAGCCGTGCAGATCAACGATTCGCGCAACCATCGCCGCCCCGCTGGCGCCGATAGCATCCCATGCCAAAGCGAGCTCTTCGAATGCCATACTCCCCCCTTTTAGGGGTCCATGTCCCGCCCTACCAGGCGGGAGAAGTACTCCTGCGCGGCGGCGGTAACCGGCCCCGGTGCCGGGGTTAGCTGCCGGTCGTCAAAGCGGCTAACCCCCTGTACCATCCGGATCGTCGAAGTGATGAAGATCTCGGTGACTTCACCCTTGAAAAGGTCAGCGATCGGAATGTCGGCCTCGCTCGCGCCCATGCCTTCCACCACCAGATCCCGGGTAACGCCGGCCAGCGGTCCAGCCGAGAGCGGCGGCGTGAAAATTTCCTCCCCCTTGACCACGAAGATGTTCGATCCGGAGCCCTCGCAAAGGTTCCCAACCGTGTTGGCAAAGATGACCTCCGAAGCTCCCCGGTTGTTTGCCCAGGCCAACGCCACCACGTTTTCAGCATAGGACGTGGTCTTCAAGCCGGCAAGGATACCCCGTTCGTTTCGGGGCCAGGGGGCGAGAGCCACCTGCGTGCTAGCCGGCTCCATCTCTATCGGCTGCATCGCCACCACCGTCAACGGCTCCTCCCCAGAGCGGCCCGATCCAAGACCGGCGTTACCGGCAGTGTAAGTCAACCTGATTTTTGCGAAGCGCATCCCGTTCATGTGGACGAGTTCGGTTACCGCCCCGGCAACCTCTTCGGTCTTGGGCGCTGGAAGACCCATGCCTTCCGCAGTGCGTTCCAGCCGCTTGAGATGCCGTGTCAGCGCAAAGGGCCGCCCGTCGAGAACGGCGATGGTTTCGAATGCGCCATCCCCAACGACCAGTCCATGGTCGAAGACGGATACCGAAGCCGCGGCATCGTCTACAAACTCGCCCCGAACCCAAGCGTAAGCCATACTCCCTCCAGACGCGTTAACATTGACGTTATGCTAGACCCGTTGCTAGAAGAGCTGGCTCGCGGTGCCAACTTCGCGGCCTTCACCACGATACTCGACGGCGGCCAGCCGCAGACCTCGATCATGTGGGTCGACTGCGACTCCGACCACGTCCTGATCAACACCGAGATCGAGCGGCTCAAGTTTCGGAACGTGCAGCACGATCCGAGAGTGGATGTGGTGGTTTGGGACCGCGACAACCCGTACCGCTACGTCGAGGTACGCGGCGTGGTCGAGGAGACCGTCTCCGGGAGCGAAGCCCGCGAGCACATCGACTCGCTCTCGGTCAAGTACACCGGACAGGCGTACGCCAACCCGATCGGAAGCCCGCGGGTAATCCTCAAGATACGACCCAGCCGGCAGCGCCGCCAAGGCTCTTAGTGAAAAGGCCCGGCGACCACCTGGACTCGCCGCCCCAGGCCGCCGAGGGTGAATCCCGGATCAAGCGCAGCCCCTGGGATATGGTCGTAGTCGGGTGGTCTCACGCTGGCATCCACGCTTACGTAGCCGGGTTGGGGATCCTGATCCCCTTCGTGATCGCCGCCTTCCACACCAGTTATGCCGTCGTTGGCATCCTGCTCTCTGCGGCAGCGATCATCGGCTCGGGGCTACAGCTGCTCACGCTGGTGCTCAGGCGAACCTCCGCCCGCTTGCTGCTTACCATCCAGAACTTCGCCGGTGCGGTGGCCGCCGCAATCAACGCTTTGGCACCCGGCCTCGGCATATTCATGGCCGGAAGGTTCCTGCAGGCGGCTTCATCCTGGCCACAGCACCCGGTTGGCAGCTCCTACCTATCCTCCCGGTATCCAGAACGCAAGGGGGTCATTCTCAGCTGGCACGTTACCGCCGGCAACCTTGGAACCCTCCTCGCCCCCTTCGCGGTGAGCTTAGCGATAGCCAGCTGGGGGTGGCGTGCCGGATTCGCGGTGCTATCGGTAATTCTCCTCTCCGCTACGCTCTTGGTTGCCTTCACGCTGAAAGCCTCTTGGGGAAGTCTCGCTTTACCCAGTCGGGGGGATGGAGAGACCCGAACCAGCTTCAAAGCGCTTTTCCGCAAGCGCGAAGTGCTTTCGCTTTTGATTGCCGGCACCATAGCTGCGGGAGGCCAGGGGGTCGGCATGGTCGGGGTTTACGCTCCCGGATACCTCCACTCCGGACTCCACATGGCCGAGTTCCCGCTGGCCGTGGTCCTCACCATCCTCTACATAGGCGCGGTGGTCGGACCGCTGATTATGGGGTGGGCCGCCGACCGTACCGCGCACATGCCAATTCTGCTCGCCAACTACGCAATGGGGGCGGTAGCACTGGGCGCCTTCGTCCTGGTGGGCCGCTCCATCTGGTCACTCGCTGTGGTGGGACTTGCGATCGGGATCTTCTCCTACTCCGAGCTTCCCCTGCGCCAGACCGTATTTGCCGACTTCCTCCCGGATGGGATGCGCCGCGCTGGATTTGGGATCTTCTTCACCATCTCCCAGTCGATCGGAGCCATCTGGGTGGCGATCATCGGGGTCGCAATCACCACGATCGGCTTCAGCGCCGCCTTCGGAATCATGTCGGGAACCTTTATCGCCGGGATGTTGATAGTGCTCTGGGGAACCCGAGGCGGCTGACTTGCCGGACAAAAGGCAAGGAGCCGAATGGCTCGCAACCCGTTGCATGAGGCTTGCAGCCGCGATCCATCTAGCTTGTACTCGATGACGCTGCCGACTTCGCAAAGCCCGTTGCTTGCGGTTCCGATGTGGCTACAGCTTGTCGCGGTGGTCTTTGGCGGGATATCGGGGACCATCGTAGGCAGGCGCAATAAGTTCGACCTGTCGGGCATCATCGCGCTTGCGATCGTCACCGGCCTCGGTGGGGGCCTTCTCCGCGACATTCTCCTCCTCCACGGAACACCGGTGGCGATGCAGTCCGACTACTACATCCTCACCGCGGCCGCAACCGGCTTGATCGGCGCCCTCGCACCCACCACAATCGCGGCGGTGCTTACCAGGATCAAGTGGCCATTTACGGTGCTCGATGCGGTCTTCGTCGGTACCTACGCAGTAGTCTCCGCCGGGATGGCGCTAAGGATTGGCCTACCCGCGGTTCCCTGCATACTCGCCGGGATTGTCGGTGGTGTAGGCGGCTCGGTGCTGCGCGATGTCTTCGCCAACGAACGGCCGGAACTCTTCCGCCCGGGAACCCTCTATGCGGTACCCACCGCGATCGGCGTCACCGGCTTCGTCCTTCTCTCCCGGCTTGCACACGCTGGCAGCTGGATTGAGATGCCTACGCTCCTCTTCGTGGTTGCAGCGCGGATGCTTGCGGTCTGGCGAGGCTGGAGCCTCCCCGAAGCTGCGGACGACGTCTTCCTGCTCGCCATGATCCGGCAACGGGTGAGCCGATCGAGCTTGCGGCGGAGGCGCGGGAGAAGGGGCTCCGGCGAGCAACGGCCGTCTACCGATTAGCCGCTTTTAAACCGGTGCGACGGCCGCCCAACGGCCCCGACATCCACGCGGAACAACGCTCCTGCGAGCGGCTGTCGCTCCAGTTCGGCAGCGGAAAGGCCGTCACGCGCCGAAGCTACGAAGAGCTCATTGAGATCGGGCCCCCCAAAAGTGATACCGGTCGGCTGCGAAACCGGCAACTCGACAACGCGCTCCACCTTCCCCGAGGGGGTGAAAGCAACAACCCGGCCACCGCCCCACATGGCGACCCAAACCAGTCCATCGGCATCCACCACCAGCCCATCCGGTTCTCCAAAGGCGGGGGCTACTTCGAAGAACCGGGACCGCCCATACAGCCTCCCCGAATCCCTGTCGACCTGGTAACGATCGACTCCGCGGCTCGGACTGTCAATATGGTAGAGCCCGTCTCCCCCGTCGGTGAAGTCAAGTCCATTGGAGACGATGAATGGTCCTGCAACCACCTCCGCGGCGAGGTCCGGACCCACCAAGTACAGCTGCCCCAGCGGCTCTGACTCTTTCCAGTCCATGGTCCCGACGTAAAGGCGCCCCATCGCGTCAACCCTTCCGTCGTTGAAGCGCACGTTTTTCTGATCGATGAGCGGACGGCCCACTTCAAGGTCTTCGCCATCAATAGTGCAGGTGGCGATGGCTCCATCAACGGTCAACACCAAGCCGCGATCGGCAAGGCCTACGCAGCCCCCGATACCCGAAAGCGGGAACGAACTTACTTCTTCACCGGCCAACCGGTACCGGAAGATTCGGCTACCCAAGATGTCAACCCAGAAAAGCGCGCCCAAAACTGGATCCCAGACCGGCGTCTCTCCAATGATCGCCGAAGTAGCCGCGGCCACCTCGACCTGCGGATATAACACCACCTAGGGGTTCAGGCTCAGAGTCTGCGTCCAGGTGTAGAAGTCTGCCGCCGCCTTCCCCTGCTCCCGTGGTCCATAGCTCGACTCCTTGACTCCACCAAACGGCGCGTAGAAGTCAACCCCGGAGGTGGGGGCGTTGGTCCGTACCAACCCGGTCTCCAACCTTTCGGAGATCGCGAGCGCGGCGTTAAGATCGCCAGTGAAGACGGAGGAGACGAGCCCGTAGCGGACCCCGTTGGCCACGGCCACAGCCTCATCCAGGTTTTTCACCCTGAGCACCGTTGCCACTGGGCCAAAGATCTCCTCCTGGGCAAGCCGACTCGCCGGATCGATCCCATCGATGAGCGTAGGCTCGACAAAGTAGCCGTCACCATCGATTGCGGCTCCACCGGAGATGACAACTCCTCCGGTGCGCCTAGCCTCGCGTGCCGCCTCCACCACCGCCACCCGGGCAGCCTCGGAGACGACCGGCCCGATGACGGTAGATCTGGCAGCAGGATCTCCCCGTTCCAGTTTCGCGATCTCGGCCACAAGCGCCTCTATGAACTCATCACCCTTGCCGACAAGAACCACCCTAGAGGTGGCGGTGCATTTCTGTCCGGAAAAGCCCATGGCTGCGGCAGCAACCATCCTCGCCGCCCTGGGAAAGTCGGCATCGGGCAGCACGATGGATGCGTTCTGCCCCCCCATCTCTGCCTGAACCGGGATACCCCGCCGAGCCGCAGCATCCACAACTTGGCGGCCAACCCGCACCGAACCAGTGAAGCTAACCGCGTCCGCAGAGGCTATCAGCGCCGACCCCGTGATCTGGTCGCCGGGAACTACCGTGAATACCCCCTCGGGAAGGTGCGGCCGGAGAATCTCCTCGAGCAGGAGCGCGACCGCGGTTGCCGCCGGCGCTGGCTTGCACACCACCGCGTTCCCGTACGCGAGGGCGGGAGCAGCCTTCCAAAGTGGAATCGCCACCGGAAAGTTCCACGGCGTGATCAAAGCGGCAACGCCGTGCGGGCGCCTTCGCGCGATCATCAACCCGGTAGCGGCCGGGAGCGAAGTGCCGTCCGGGTCCAGCACCGCTTGGGCATAGTAACGGAGAATCGAGACCCCACGCGCGGTCTCGCCCTCCATCTCGAGACGCGGCTTTCCCACCTCCCGGATGGCCAACTCGGTAACTTCGGCGCTGCGAGCGGCGAGCGCCTCTGCCGCCGCGTTGAGGCCGTCAGCCCTGGCCGCAGGGGGCAGCGAAACATACTCCCTCTGGGCTCTCTTCGCCCGCTCCACAATCTCCAAAACCCTTGCCGGCTCCACCTCCGCACACTCGACCACCACATCGCTTGGGGCGGTGGGCGAAACGCTTCTAATCAGTGACATCTCCTATCTCCTTCTCCCCCGCTCTTTTCTACCGGTTGATTCCCAGCGTCATTCCCGCGATGAGATACCGCTGGAAGACTATGTAAACAGCGATCGCCGGCAGTGCGCTTACGATCGCACCGGCCATAAGGATCGGAATGCTCACCACCCTTCCAGACGAGAGCGCCGCAAGCCCCACGGTGATCGTCCGGTTCGCTGGCTCCTGCAGGAAAAGCAGGCCAACCAGAAGATCATCCCAGATCTGGATGAACTGGAGTACGATCACCGTCACCAGGGCCGGCTTCGCCAGTGGAAGCGCAATCCTCCAGTATGTCCTCCCGTAGGTCAACCCGTCGCAGAGCGCGGCCTCGATAACTTCGTCTGGAAGTCCCCGAAAGTAGGCGGTCATCAGAAAGGTTGCAAAAGGCGTTCCCAACGCCCCATAAACCAGAATGGCGCTGGTGTAGGTGTTGATCAAACCGAAGTGGGAGAGGTTCACGTACTCCGGGATGATTATCGACTGCACCGGGATCATCATGCACCCGATCACGCCAAGAAAGAGAACGCTTCTACCCCGGAAGGCAAGCTTGGCAAAAGTGAAGCCGGCGGTGGTGGAACAGAAGAGGATGATCAGGATCGCAGAACCCGCTATGAGCGTCGAGTTTCCCAGTTCCCGGAAGACGGGAAGTGCCGAAAATAGCTGGCTCCAACTCGCGGTAGAAAAGCCGTGGCCAGCTATGTACTGCTGGCTACTCATGAAGGAGTTCTTCACCATGAAGTAGAACGGGTAGAGCATTACAAATGTAACCGCTACCAGAAAGATAAAAATCGCCCCGCGTGCGGGATCGGCCCTGAGCCCGCGGGCAAGCTTCGCCAACCTCGGGGTGGGGGCAGGAGAGTCGAAACCGGCGGTATCGGCGCCAACGCGACGGAGAAGCCGCGTGCTCTGATCGTGGGCGTTCAATGCTCCCCCCTTAACAGCCAGAGCTGGACCATGCTTACCCCCAACAGGATGGTGAGCAGAACCACCCCGATCATCGCGCCGGTTCCAAAGTTTCCGACGCTGAAGGCCTCCAAGTATATGAAGAACTCGAGGGTCGTGGTCCCGTAGTTGGGGCCGCCACCGGTCATGATGAAGATCAAACTGAACAAAGCGGTAAAGGCGGTGATGATCGTGAGCACGAAGCTGAACTGGAAGTACCGCTTGAGCAGCGGAATAGTAATGCGGATGAAGATCGACCACCTCCCCGCAGCGTCGACAGCCGCCGCTTCGTAGATCGCCGGGTCGATGGTGGACATGCCGGTCAAAAAAATTATGGTGTTTGTCCCCACCATCGACCACACGAAGGTGAGTCCTACCGCGAGGATGGCGGTTCCCGGTTGCGAGAGAAAGTCTCGCTGCAGGAACCCAAGGCCGACGGTGCCAAGAATAGAGTCAATAGCCCCCGGATCGGCAAAGACCCTCACTGCGACGATGCCAATGACCACCCAGGAGATGGCGGTTGGGAGGAAGATGAGCGAGCGGAAGATTTTCCACCCCCAGACCTTCTCGTTGATCAAGGAGGCGATCACTAGCGGGACGACTATGGCCACCGGGACCGAGAGCAGCAGTAGGCCGTTATTCTCCAGCACTCGCAGAAAGATCGGATTCTTGAAGAGGGCAAGATAAGTACCCGGGCCGACCCACTGGGCGGTTATTCCATTCCAGTTTGTCATCGAGTAATAGATTGCTTGCCCAATAGGCACGGCTATGAAGCCGCCAACGACGAGCACCGCCGGCAAAAGCAGCAGTACCCCCGCTCGCGCCCGGTTCCGGCCAAGGCGGTTTCTGCCCTCCCTCGCTCCGGCGGTTGTCGCCGCTATGGCTAGACCCAACTCAACCCTCCCGCTAGACCAGTCTGCCGGGCGGCGATCACCACCCGGCAGACTCTCCCGTCGCTCAACTCTGGCCGGTGTAGCTGGCGAACGTGCTGCCCCGCTCGGAGGCAGGAAGCGCTTGCCACGCTTGCTCCAGCTTCTGCGCTCCCTGCGCCGGCGTCATCTGCCCGGCCAGTAGAGCTGGGAGCACGCTGCTGCCAGCGCTCACAACCCCTGGCTGCGCAATGTTGTCAAGCATGGGGTACTGCGTCAATCCCTGCTTAGCCGAGAAGTCAAGCATCTCCTGGCTGAGTGGATTGTTGTTGGATACCCCCTTGACGTCGGAGATGAGTCCCGCCTGAGTGACGATCCGCCCGGCCTGAGGCGTCGTCAGGAACTGCAAGAACTCGGCAGCAGCTGCCTTGTGGGTTGAGTAGTTAGTCATCGCGTAACCGTCCCCGGGGAACTGAACCACACCTTTTTGCGGAGTGTTGGAGAACGGAGGTACGAAAGTGCCAAGGTTGCTGCCCATCTCCTTCTGGAGAGTTGCCAGATCCCAGTTTCCCTTGATCATCATTGCCGCCTTGCCCTCGCCAAAGGCCGCCAGCGAGTTGGTCGCGGTAACCACGTTGCGGTTGGTGTATCCGTCAGTGTACAGCTTCTGCCAGTTGGCCAGCTGGCCAACGATCGCCGGAGATGTCCACGGGATCTTGCCATTGAACAGTCCTTGCCACTGCGTGACTGGATACTCGCCAATCATCATGTAACTCATGTCGTACCACGGGTAGAACTCCGACCCGAGGCTCTGGGAGCCACTCCCATAGTAGAGACAGGTGATCCCGGCGGTCTTGAACGTTTGGCAGTCGTTGAACAGCTGGCTCCAGGTTGTCGGAACCGAAGTAATCCCGGCCTTCCGGAAGAGAGCCTTGTTGTAGAAACCGATGTAGAACTGATCCTCCAGCGGGATGACGTAGGTACCGTTTTTCGGGTTGAAGCCGGGGGCAGTCCACTGCATCCCTTGCATCCGGGCCAGATCCGAAGCCGGCACGTACTGTTTCAGATTCTGCAAATAGCTCTGGTACTGGAGAGTAAATAAGCCGGTCCACATCACCGCCAGATCAGGTCCCGTATGGGAGATGGCCGCCGCCTGGAGAAGCGAAAAGTAGTTGCTCGCCGGCTGGGCAACGTCCTTTATGGTGATGTTGGGGTGAAGCTTCTCGAAGGCCTTTATCAGGTTGGTGGTAGCTACCGCGTTCGCCTCCGTCCCGTAATTCTGCCAAAGCGTCAGCGTTACCTTGGCGCTCTGCGAACTTGCCGTCGTCGACCCGCAAGCGGCAAGCCCCGCCGCAAGCGCGAGCAGCGCGGCTCCCACTGATGACTTCCGTGCTATCTTTCCCATATTCACAGTTCTCCTTCACTCGCTCTCTCATCCCCTGCCAATCCCTTGGCTCTAACCCTCCTCCAGAGATCGCTCACGACCGCCCCACCATCGGCTCCACAAATCCAGGGGCGCCGTCGGCTGGCGCCCGGAGGAAGTCGAAGTCGCACCCGAGGGGAGCCTGGGTAACGTGCTCGCGGTAGAGAGCCGGCCACCCCCTGCGATCGGCAAAAGCCGGCGCCCGCCAGTGAGCGCGCCTTTGAGCCAGCTCCTCCTCGCCAACCAGCAGATCGATTCGCCCCTCGTTAACGCTCAGCCGGACCCGGTCCCCGCTGGCGACCATGGCAAGCGCTCCCCCGATAGCCGACTCGGGAGCAACGTGGAGCACCACGGTCCCGAAGCTGGTCCCGCTCATCCTGGCATCGGATACCCTTACCATATCGGTCACCCCCTTCCGTACCAAGTACCCCGGGATTGGAATCATTCCCCACTCCGGCATCGCCGGCCCACCTACCGGCCCACAGCCCCGGAGAATGAGAATGCTGTCCGGGGTGATCCCGAGCGCCGGATCGTCAATAGTATCGAGCATGTCCTGGTAGTCGTCGAATACGACCGCTGGACCGGTGTGTTCGAACAGCGCCGGGGAGGATGTCGACAGCCGCATAACCGCGCCGTCAGGGGCGAGGCTCCCGTAAAGCACCGCCAGACCGTCCGAAGCGACAATCGGTGCCCGAGGTTCGCGGACGGTATCGCCAAGCTTCACTGCCGCCTCCGCAACCCCTCCCAAGCTCTCGCCTCCCGCGCTCCGCGCAGACAGCTCCAGGTATGGAGCGAGCGCCTTGACGACGGCTGGCACGCCGCCTGCGATATCGAGATCCTGGACGAGGCCGGTGCCGGTTGGCTCCACGTCGACAATCACCGGAATGCTCTTGAACCACCTTCCCAGATCGCTTAGAGTCACTCCAGCCTGGGTGCGCCCGGCTATCGCCATCAGGTGGATTACCGCGTTGGTGGAACCTCCGATCCCGGACAACACCTTTGCAGCATTCGAAAAGGCGTCGCGAGTAAGCAGCAACGAGGGTCGAACCGAAGTTTGGACCATCTTCACCACCGTCTCGCCCGCCCTCTCCGCCATCTCCCGCGCCCGCAGATCGCCGGAGGGAATAGTGGATGAGCCCGGCAAAGATAGGCCGAGTACTTCGCAAAGAATGGCCATAGTGGATGCGGTTCCCATGGTGTTGCACGCACCCACCCCACAAGAGAGCGCCTCTTCGAACGCTCCCCACTCCTCATCGGAGAGCTGGCCCGTTCGGCGCTGGTCCCAGACTCGCCAAAGGTCGGTTCCGGTACCAATACGCCGTCCCTTGAAAACAGCCGGAGGCCGGGCACCTCCCGTTACCACCAGCGTAGGAATGTCGGCGCTTGCCGCGCCCATGATCATCCCCGGCACGGTCTTGTCGCAGTTGGCAAGGAGCACGATCCCGTCCACGGGGTTGGACCTGATCATCTCCTCGATCTCCATGGCGAGCAGGTTCCGATAGAGCATCGCCGTAGGCTTCATCAAGTCTTCTCCAAGCGACATTGCAGGAAAGACAACCGGTAGGCCACCAGCCGCGAGCACGCCTTTCCGCACCGCCTCAGCGAGAGCGCCCAACGGCAGGTTGCACGGGTTCAGATCGCTTGCCGTGTTGGCGATCCCGATAACTGGCCTTTGTTCTTTCGAGCGGACATCAATGCCTGCGCTTCTAAGGGCTACGCGGGAAGTAACGGCGACTTCGGTCTCGCCCTCCAACCAGCGAGAGCTTCTCAAGGTACTCATTTGGCCCCAACTCCACAACTCTCGAATGCCGGGCACGGAGACTCGCTCCGGTGGCTGCCGGCGGCAGCGTACCCAAACCACTGGAGGTAGCTTTCGCGGCACCAACCATCCCGCCTCGTACCGATCTGTCCTAAAATTTTCATGAGCGCTCCCAACCAGCTAGCCCAGCGTCAAGGCGTCGGCGACCAGCGTGCCACCCGGGAGCAGAAGCCGTGGCCATTTGCCGGTGTCGGTCACGCACGCTGCGCCACTTTCAAAGAGCAAGTACGTGTCCTCGACCTTTGGGCCGCCCGGTAACGACGGATTGTAGGCGATGGCGTGCCCCTCCACAATCTCAAGCTCGTACCAGCGGCTCTCCTGCTCCCCGGGGGCAATTTCGAACTCCCGCTGCTGGTAGGCGATGGGTCCTCCTTGAAAATGATTTCGCCACTCGCCAGGATGCCCGCTTCTTTCGTAAGCGGCCGCAAGCGTCTCGACAAGATGTCCGTATCGCTTCCCGGGCGTAGCCGCAGCGACTACCTCTTTTTGAATCCTGCCCAGACTGGCCATTCCTTCCACGAATGATTCGGGCTGAGGGCGCGCCGACACAAGGCGGGTCAGTGCAACGTTCAGGCCATTGCGAACCCCGACGACCACGACCATCAGCAGGTCGCTTACGGGCGCGCCGATAGAAACCGGGTGCCGGAAGGCTTTGACTCGCGCGTCACCGCCAACTATCACGACGGCGGGCTCGACACCCCTCCGCTCCAGCTCGAAACAGAGGCGCCCTTGGATCTCCCGGTCGGTCTCCCCTGGCCTCCACGCCCGCGCTGCCGCCTCGGTTGCACTGGCCGCATCCTCGCCAAGCGATTTCAACGCAGCCTGTCCGTAACCGGTAAGCGCCATCCGGAACGGAAGCAGGCAACTATCTACCAGTACCGCCTCCGTAGAGGAGAAGCCGATGCCGCGATCGACACCAAAACGGCTCCACCCCGGAGGCAGGGACGCGACCGACGCCTCAAGATAGGCGGACGGAGGAGACCAAGGCACCGTTACGATCTCGTCGACACCGATCGATGACAGCCTGTCCTTGAGCCTCGGATACTCGACGACACTGGTTATCCCAATCAACCGATCTTCCTGGATCACCAGCCATACCGGGTCAGATCCGCTAGTTCGATCGACCCGCGAGCCAAGTCCACCGGTTAGCCAGGCTACGTTCTCCGGCGCAGCCAGCACCACGGCGTCGAGCCTCTCCTTGTCCAGGATCTTGCGCACCCGCTCCAATGTGGCGGCGAGGTGCGACCCCAAATCGAAAGCGTTGTTCTGTAGGGACGAACGTTGTTCCATATTTCTAATCAATTATGCCAGATACGCCGTGATTGTGCGCTCTTTTATGTTAAATTTGCCGGTGAGATTTCGTCCAGAGTATTTAGATTCGTTATTACAGAACAGACCGCGCAGATCGACGACCCGAGAAGAAGATCCGCAAATTTGGGGGAATCGGAGATTTTGGTTCTCGGGTCGGCGGCGCGGCGTGGCGGAGGAGGCAGCGGCTTTGGTTCGACAGAGGGATCACGAAGGGCCGGACGCA
>JAKARV010000042.1 GCA_021819205.1 Actinomycetes bacterium
AAATTCCCTCGCGACCAAGAATCAGCCCTCCCGTCGGAAAGTCGGGCCCTGGCACCAGCTTGATCAGATCTTCCACGGTGGCGTCCGGGTTGGCGATGAGGTATACCGCGGCTTCGACCACCTCTCCAAGGTTGTGAGATGGAATTTGGGTGGCCATTCCCACGGCTATCCCCTGGCTGCCGTTGACCAGCAAGTTAGGAAAACGGGATGGAAGAACAATCGGCTCCACCGTTTGAGAGTCATAGTTTGGTTGAAAATCGACCGTCTCTTCGTCGATCCCGTTAAGAATTTGCAGCGAGATCGGTGCAAGACGGCACTCGGTGTAGCGGGATGCTGCAGGTCCGGTGGACGGATCGGGAGCGCCGAAGTTACCGTGTCCGTCGATGAGCGGGTGAAGCAGAGAAAAGTCCTGGACCATGCGTGCGAGGGCGTCGTAGATGGCAGCGTCACCATGAGGATGGAATCGGCTCATCACGTCTCCGACAACTTTGGCACACTTCACGTGCGGGCGGTCCGGGCGGTATCCGCTGTCGTACATCGAATAGAGAATCCGCCGATGGACCGGCTTGAGTCCGTCCCGGGCGTCGGGAAGAGCTCTGGAGATGATTACCGACATCGAGTACTCGAGGAAGGATCTCTCCATCTCCTCCTGGAGCTCGACCAGCTCGATCTGGGTGTTGTTTGACTCTTCAGGCATGATACTCCGGTTTAGAAATCAAGGAATCTAACATCGTCGGCGTTCTGCTGGATAAAACGCCTCCGCATCTCTACGTCATCGCCCATCAGTACCGAGCAGACCTCATCGGCAACGGATGCCTGCTCCACGGTTACCTGGAGGAGAGTCCTTTGGTTGACGTCCATGGTGGTGTCCTTAAGCTCGTCGAAGTCCATCTCTCCCAACCCCTTGAGTCTCAAAAAGGGCTTCTTGTGGTTTGGGTGCTCGTCGAGAAACCGCTGTCTTTCAGACTCGTTCTTGATATATACCTTCTCAGTTCCAATGAGCGTCGAGTAGAGAGGTGGCTGGGCGGCGTAGACCATCCCGCCCTCCACCAGCGCTCTCATCTGCCGAAAGAAGAAGGTGAGCAGCAGGGTGCGGATGTGGGAACCGTCCGGGTCGGCGTCGGCAAGAATGATGACCTTGTGGTAGCGAGCCTTGGCGATATCGAACTCGTCACCAACCCCCGCACCGATGGCGGCGATAAGTGATTGAATCTCCTGGTTTGCAAGCATCTTGTCCATCCTGGCACGCTCGACGTTCAGGATCTTTCCCCTTATCGGGAGCACCGCCTGCGTCTTTGGATCCCTTCCCTTGATGGTCGTGCCGCCAGCAGAGTTCCCTTCCACGATAAAAAGCTCCGACTCCGCTGGAACCTTCGAAGTACAGTCGGTCAGCTTGCCGGGAAGACCCGCCCCCTCGAGTCCGGTCTTCCGCCTCGTCAACTCGCGAGCCTGCCTTGCCGCCATCCGGGCCCGCGCCGCCAGTATCGCTTTCTGGACGATCAGGCCGGCCTCTCTCGGATTCTCCTCTAGCCATTCGGCCATCTTCTCGTTGGCGACGCGCTCGACCAAAGACCTGATCGAAACGTTACCGAGCTTGGCCTTGGTCTGCCCTTCAAATTGAGGATTTACCAGTTTCACCGACACGATGGCGGTCAATCCTTCCCGGATGTCCTCGCCTGCCAAATTTTCGTCCTTCTCTTTCAGAAGACCCTTGGCACGTGCATACCTGTTGATGACCTGGGTAAGTGCCTTCCTAAACCCCTCGGTGTGGGTGCCACCCTCCTCTGTTGATATTCCATTGGCAAAGGAGTGGAGCGCCTCGTAGTAACCGGTGTTCCACGAGAAGGCGACCTCTACCTCCTGATCGGTTTCGGAGAAGAAAAAATATCCTACCTTTTTGATCAGTGGATCCTTGGGTTCGTTTATGTACTTTACAAAGTCGACGACACCACCCTCGTAGTGATAGGTGACGCTGCTTTCCTTGCCTGGGCGCTCATCGAAGAACCGGACCGAGAGGCCCCGGTTCAAAAACGCGATGATCTGCAGCCGCTCCAGCACCCTGGCAGCCTGGAACTCGACCTCCTCGAAAATTGCCGGATCCGGAAGAAAGGTGACCGTCGTCCCGCGCCTTCCCTTCTTAGCCGCCCCCACCTGTTTTAGCGGGCCATTGGGATTTCCGCCATCAACGAACTCGATCTCGTAGTGGAGGCCGCCCCGGTCGATCTCCAGCAAGAGCATCTTGGAGAGGGCGTTTACGACCGATACCCCTACACCGTGGAGGCCGCCGCTAACCTTGTACCCGCCGCTTCCAAACTTTCCCCCCGCGTTTAACTGTGTCAGCACCACTTCGGCGGCAGACTTGGACGGATCGGAGGAGTGGGGATCGACCGGTATGCCCCGGCCATCGTCGACAACTCGGCAGCTTCCATCGGCCAGCAGGGTTACTTCGATCGTGGTGCACTCGCCTGCCATCGCCTCGTCAACCGAGTTGTCGACTACCTCCCATATGAGGTGGTGTAGGCCACTCGGGCCAGTCGATCCGATGTACATTCCCGGCCTCAGCCTTACGTGTTCCAAACCCTCGAGGACAACGATGTCCTTAGCCGTGTATTCGGAAGCCCCCTCTGCCGTCAAGTAATTGCCCCTTTCCGCCGCGAGAAGCCAAGATCGTTGTGCTTGAATTACCCATTCAAATCTAGTTGAGCACCGCGGGTACCAAACACGCCCACCCTGAGCTGGACAATCTGTCGGTACCCACTCTTCTTCAAAGCCTCCCTCAGCACTCCGATACGCAGCTTCGCCGCCATCTCCACACTTCGGTGGATACCGATGACTATGGCGGATCCGGAGACGTCGATCAGCTCCAACAGGGGGCAGATCTCCATTCCCAAGCACTCCTCGATCAACTCCATGATGGCTTCGACGTCTTGTACCGGAAGAACGTCGACATCGCGAAGGATGCGATCGACAACCGCGCCGATCGCAGCGGGACGGTACTGTGGCCGGGGATCGGGAACCTTATACACGGACCACTCCTTGCCTGATCTCCAGCGTTCGCATCTCTAACCCGACTGGAGGAATAGTGGTGTGAGAGATCAAGATCTGATATTTGGGCAGCCCATCCAGCAACCGCGCCACCCGCTCCTCATCGAGCTCGGAAAAGATGTCGTCAAGAATGACCACCGGAGTTTCGTTCAACGTCTTCTCGATCAAGTTAGCCGCCGCCAGCTTCAACGAAAAAGCAAATGATCGCGCCTGACCCTGAGAGCCAAAAGACCGCATCGGCCTCCCATCGATCTCCAAAGCGAGATCATCGCGATGGCACCCATAACTGGTAGTTCCCTTGCGAATGTCTTCCTTCCTCGCCTTGAACAGCTGCTCGTTGCAGCTTCCCTCCCAGCTTCGCCGGTAGCAGATCGATATCTTCTCCTCTCCTCCCGAAAGCCATCGGTGAATAGAGCCGGCGATCGGGTCGAGCTGTGCCACCACCGCCTCTCTTTCCATTGCAACCTGCTCCGACACCTCTGCATATCGGCTATCAAAGACATCTAAGCTGGTGATATCGGGGTTAGAGCTGCGAATCAGAGTTTGGCGTTGGCGCAGAAGCCGTTCAGCGGATGCAATAAGCGAAGAGTATCCAGTAGTAACATATGCGCCAACGCCGTCTAGAAAATCACGCCGTATGCTCGGAGCCCCCCGAGACAGCTCTACATCGCCCGGAACAAAGGCGACAACTGGAAACCGGTCAAACTCTTTTCTCCCTTTGACAATTCTGTTGTTCAGTTGAACCCTGTCCCTGTCGCTCCTGGAAAAGACGTTGACAAGATCTGCTCGGCGACCACCAGCCAGAGTGATATTCGACTCGAGCCGAGAATACTCGTCGTTCTCGTTGATCAAAGAGACCAGATCACTGGTACGGAAGGATCGGTGGGAGATCGAGGCGTACGCCGCCTCGAGCAGGTTGGTCTTTCCCTGGCCGTTCTTTCCGAAGATCAGTGTTATCCCCGGATCGAGAGCGATCTCGAACCGGGACAGGTTTCGGAATCCGCTCGCTCTCAGGCTTTCGACAATCATCGGAAAAGCAATCGGCTACGACTTCTGGACTATCGGCATCAGCAGGTAGATGTACGCCCGTGAATCCGAGTTTGTGATGCAGGCGGCGCGGTTTGGCTCTTGAAACTCGATTCGCACCACGTCGGTCTCTACGCCGTCGATCCCGTCAGCGAACAGATCGGGGTCGAATCCGATCGAAAACTCGAGATCTGAAAAGTTAACGTCCACAACCTCGTGGACCTGGCCAATCTGCGGTATCTTTACGCTTAGCTCGCAGTTGTTATCGCCAATGCTCATCCTGAGCACGCAGGAGTTTCTAGCTTCTTTGGCCATCCTCCTCAGGGTGCGAAGCGCGTTTTGAAGCTGGAGCTTGTCGGCGAGCAGAACCCGATGGTAAGAAGCCTCTGTCAGCCTGCGGTAATCGCGAAACGGCTCGTCGATCAGCCGGGTTACCAGCTTTGTATTGCCGATGGAGAACATCGCCTCGTGCCGACCGATGCGAACCCTGAGACCTTCGCCATCAGAGCTGGCGGAGAGGAGCCTCTCCAGCTCCCGTACGGCCCTAGTCGGTATCACCACCTCGTGTTGATCAGCCTCCATCATCACATCGAGACCCGGCACGTCCCGCAGGGCAAGGCGAATACCGTCGGTGGCGACGAGGCGCAGGCCATCCCCCGTGGAGGCGAAAAGCATCCCCGAGTAGACGAGATCTCTACCCTCGTCGCGACTTCCAGCCACTGCCACCTGGTGGATCGCTTTTGCAAGTTCGGCCCCATGGACGGTAACTCCATCGCCATCTGGAAGCGCCAACGCCGGAGATTCGAACTCGGTCAGCAGATTTAGCGAAACTTCGCCACGTCCCGATCTGAAAGCAACCACCGACTCGTCAACCAAGATCTCGATCATCTCATCCTGCATCGACTTGACGAGATCAAGCGCGAGTGCAGCCGGAGTCGAGAAGCTGGTCTCGGATCCGGTGTAAGGGATAACTGACTGGATGGACATGTCCGACTCCCGGCCCTCAAGCTGGAGCCACCCGTTGTTGCCACTCCACTTAATTCCAGATACCGAGGACCTGGAGCTCAATGCCCGTGAAGCTGACTGGAGGGAATCTGCCAGCTGTTCCCTGTTGCATTGGAATTTCACAGGATCTCCCTTTCTATTTATCTAGATCTAGTAACGATAGTAGAGGTTGTGGATTGTGGAAAAGGAAGTGTTGTGGCAGCGTGGAAGTGAATTTTTTACTCACAGGCAACCGGATGGCTCACCATGGGCTGTGTATTTCCCAGCTGCCGGTGCGAAAGCTGATCCCTATCATGGCCTCTCCTTGTGGATGGTTGATAGATTTCCACAGCTCGATCCACACCCTTTCCAACAGCTATGCCGATCTTTTGGAAACAGCGATCACCGCGGGCCCCTGAGTGACTTGAACAACCTATCGACTTGCTCGAAGGTCTCGATTGAGGAGTTCATCGTTAGCTGAACCTTCTGAACCGCGTGCATAACCGTCGTGTGGTCCTTGCCGCCGAATGCCCTTCCGATTTCAGGGTAACTGAGCTCGGTTAGTTCTCGCATCACGTACATGGCAACTTGGCGCGCCGTCGCTATCGGACGTTTTCGAGAGTTTCCGGTTATCTCCTCGGGTTGTACCCCGAAAAGCGCCGCTGTCGCGGCGATCACCTCTTGCGGAGTTCTGGCGAGCCGGCCGGGGCGGTTGCTGACAAGATCGGAGAGCACGGTCTCGGCAAGGCCGAGCGAGATCGGGATCCGATTCAAGGAGGAGTAGGCGGCGAGCCGGGTTAGCGCGCCCTCTAGTTCTCGGATGTTCTCGGTGATCGAGGTGGCGATGAACTCGATCACCTCCTCCGGAAACTGGACGTGGGCGTCCTCTGACTTCCGCTTCAGAATTGCGGATCTCGTCTCCAGGTCCGGAGTCTGAATATCGGTGATGAGCCCCATAGCGAAGCGCGACTTCAGCCGGTCTTCAAGGGTAGCCAAGGAACGCGGGGGTCGATCCGAAGTCAACACGATCTGGGCATGGCCGTTGTAGAGGAAGTTGAAGGTATGGAAAAACTCCTCTTGGATGGCCTCTTTGTTCTCCAAGAACTGGATGTCGTCTACCAAGAGAACGTCGCATTGGCGGTATCGAGTCTTGAACTCCGAGGTTCTGTTGGTCTTGATGGCGTCGACAAACTCGTTAAGGAACGTCTCGGTGGAGACGTACTTGACGTAGCGTTCCGGATAGTTTTCGCGTACGTAGTTCCCGATGGCGTGGAGGAGATGGGTTTTCCCGAGGCCAGCATCCCCGTGGATAAAAAGCGGGTTGTAGGAGTTTGCCGGCGTCTCCGCAACCGATAGCGAGGCTGCGTGGGCGAACCGGTTGGAGGAGCCGATGACGAAGGCGTCAAACGTGTATCGGGGATCCATTGGAGACGAGAGCAGCGAGTTTGGATTGGCTGCTTGGGATTGAAACTTGTCGCTTGCGAGCCGCAGCTGCGACCTTGTCGGATAGGGATCCGGTTGCGGTGAATCTTGCGGCCGGGTTTCCGATCTGACTTTCACTTTTACCGGTACCGCGTGTCCAAAAGCACGCTCGAACATTCCTGCCAGGACTTCACGGTACCGGGTCTCCAACCGCTCCTTTGCCAGTGGCGACGGAGTGGTGAGCACCACCTCGTCGGCGCTGATGACCTGCGGCGAGATGGTGATAAACCACGTACGCCAAGCACCTTCCCCTACGTGAGAGCGGAACTCCTCGGAGATGCTCTCCCAGACTGCCGGTTGGTCCAATCGGATCCTCCTCAACCTTATCCACAAAGTTTTCCATCCCTGTGGAGAACAGCCTGTGGACAACCTTTCAAGGCGAACGTAACGCCTTATCATAGATGAGGCGTTTCGCGCGCGTAGGCTGTGCAATCGAAAAAGTTATTTGATCGAAGATTCAAAATTTCGCCGGTTGGGAAAGTAGCGCCAACAGCCTCGTCCGGCTAGCCTGTCATAGCTGGTATCGCAGGATCATCACGGAGAAGCGATGAAAAGAACTTTTCAACCAAATAACCGCCGGAGAGCCAGGAAACACGGGTTCCGGGCGCGGATGTCGACGAGGGCTGGGCGGGCAATCATTGCGGCTCGGCGCTTGAAGGGTCGTGCGCGCCTGTCAGCTTGACGTGGCTCGCCTAGGACGCATCACTCGCGCAGAGGATTTTGCTTCCTTGCGCAGTCGAGGGAGACGGCAGCGCGGGGAGGCGCTCAGCTTTGTCGTTCTGGATGATGGCCTGGAAGAGGTGAGGGTGGCATTTGCGTTCTCCAGAAAGAGCGGAATCGCGGTAAACCGGAACCTCGTGCGGCGCCGGGTCAAGGAGGTGTTTCGAGCGGCAGATCTACACCCCGGAATGTATCTGGTGCTCGCGAATCGCAAACTTAAAGATATATCGTTTGCAGACATAGTTGCTGATGTCACTAGGCTAACCAATCGGAACTAGCTCGTGACCGAAGGGTCTTCAATTGGCAGGCAAGAGAGCCAACATCTTTCAAAAAGTGCTTCTAAGCTCGGTAAGGGCGTATCAGCATGTTCGTAGTGGGCGCCCTTCCCCTTGCCGTTATACGCCGAGTTGTTCCCAGTACACCATCGAGGCTATCGAGATTTACGGGCCGATAAAGGGCACCTGGCTTGGAGTGCGTAGGATTGGCCGTTGCAATCCATTTGGAGGAAGCGGTTACGATCCGGTTCCCGAGCGAGTGGCGTTCGGAAAAGATGTCGACTCTGGTAGAGGTTTGAATTAGATGAGCGTTTTGACGGATATATTTCGTCCTATCTTTGACTTGCTGGCTGGGATAATTACCTTTTGGTACTCTCTAATTCCCAGTTACGGTATCGCCATTGCCTTACTCACCATCACCGTGATGGTCGTGCTTTCGCCGTTGACCATAAAAAGCACGAAATCGATGCTCCAGATGCAGGCTTTGCAACCCAAGCTCAAAGAGCTTCAAAAGCAGTACAAGGGTGACCGCCAGGGTATGGCAGAAGCTCAGTCTGCGCTCTTTAAGGAGCATAAGGTCTCGCCGGCCGGTGGTTGCCTGCCGATGCTCCTCCAATTCCCGCTGCTGATTGTGATGTACGACGTCATTCGTGGACTTACGAAGACGCTTCAGACCAAGCACGGTTTAATTGCCACCCCACAGTACATCGTCCACTCAAGCCTGCTCTACAAACACCTCGTGGCCGACCATGGTGTGATGATGTTCATGGGGTTGAACTTGACGGTGACTCCGCTGCACTACCACGGCGGGTTTTTTTCGGCCCTCCCCTACTACCTTTTGGTGATCGTTTCCGTTGGTCTTCAGTACCTGCAGATACAGCAGATCATCTCCAAGAACCCTTCCGCGGCGGCGGCCAATCCGGCGGCGTCGAAGATGCAGCAGTACTCGACTCTTCTCTTTGGTTTGATCTACCTTGACGTCCCAGCCGGCGTGGTCATCTACTTTTTGGTATCTGGCCTTTTCCGGATCGTCCAGCAGGAGCTGATGTGGAGGCACGATCCGGTACTGCGGGCACACTCTGTGGAGGCGAGAAGAAAGGCTTCGGAGAAGTCGTCCCAGGTTATCGAGGCTAAAGAGGTGGGGTCTTCGAATGGCGTTCAAGGGTTGTTCGGCAAGTTGCGGGGCTTCAAGGCCCAAGCGGCACCGTCGGAAGGCGGCTCTGTTATAGTTCCGAAGCCGCCGCGTCCAGCAGCGAAGCGGCCGAACAAACGGCGGCGGCGGCGTTAAGCCAAGCGGCCGGCCGCGCGCAATCATTTATCAACTGTTAGAAGGAGAGTTTTTCCTTATGGAGTGGGTTGAGACTACGGGGAAGGATGTCGAGGAGGCAAAGGAAGCCGCGCTTGATATCCTTGGCGTAGACGACAACGAGGTTGAGTTCGAGATCGTCGAAGAGGGAAGGCCAAGCTTTCTGGGGTTCGGACGGAGGCCAGCGCGGATTCGCGCTAGATTGCGCCCCCGATTTCCCGCGCCCAAGCGGGATCGCAGGCAGCGCAGAACCCGCAAGGATCACCAGGGTGGTTCCGAAAGAGATCTTCGTTCGGCGGCTGGAGGCAGGGAAAAGGGTGTTGAGGCAAAGGAGCCAGCAGTGAATGAACAGGATGAAGCCAGGATCGATTCCGAAGAGGTCGAGGTCGAGATACCTTCTCGGGTCGAGCTTGCCAACATTGCGCAGACCTTCCTTGCCGGGGTTATGCACGAGTTTGGGTTGGCCGGGGAGGTGAAGGTCGGCAGTCTCGACGACACTTCGATGGATCTCGAGGTAGAGGGCGAGAACCTTGGAACTTTGGTTGGTAGCCGGGGCATGGTGCTTTTGGCGATCCAAGAGATCACCAAGTCGGTGGTTCAGGCCAGTGCTGGCGAGGCTGCCGGGCGGGTAGGGGTTGACATCTCCGGTTACAAGAGGCGCCGCAAGGATGCGCTCTCCCGCTTCACTATCGAGCAGGCCAATATGGTGCTCGCCGATGGCAGAGAGGTTGCCTTTGAGGCCATGGCCTCCCCGGATCGGAAGATTGTACACGACGTAGTGGCGGAGATCGAGGGCGTGGGTTCGCGATCCGAGGGCGAGGAGCCCCACCGCTATGTCGTTCTTTATCCAACGGTAAAGTCCAACCTAAGCAGTGCGGATGCATCAGGAGAGACTGCGTCAATCGATTCTTAGGGCGCAGTCTCTGGGCTTTACCGGAGATGATGTCGATTTGATCGAACGCCACAGCGTGCGCTTTGCCGAGGTATGTCGCGTTGTTGCTCCAGTTCAGGGCGCTGCGGTCGATCTTGGAAGCGGCGGTGGGGTTCCCGGTTTTGCTATCGCCGGCCTCATCGAAGGTCTGTCTGTTCTGCTCGTCGAGAGCATGGAGAAGCGTGTTGCGTTCTTGCGCGAGCAGATAGTGAAGCTTGGTTATACGGACCGGGTCGAGGTGTTCTGTGGGCGTGCTGAGGTTTTGGGGCGGGATTCGCGATATCGCGAGCGGTTCAATTTGGTTACGGCTAGAGGCTTCGGGCCTCCTTCGGCAACCGTCGAGATTGGATCGGCTTTGCTCGCTTTGGATGGCGTGATGGTTGTTTCGGAGCCTCCCGATTCCGATGGCGGCCGATGGCAGCCAGAAGCACTTAGGGAATTCGGCGTCGAGAAGTTGGACGTAGTGCAGAATGAGTTCAGCTTTATAGTGTTTCGGAAGGTGTCGCCGTTGAGCGGGCGTTACCCAAGGCGGACCGGCATTCCGTTCAAAAGGCCGATCTTCTGAGTCTTTGCTGCGGTCGTTATACCTTGGTGATCGTCTTGGAGAGCTGTCGATAACGTTTATCGGTGTTGTCGGCTTTCCAAGAGCTATCGCCAGGGGAAAGCACTCCCCCACTTTAAGGCCGGTGCGCGTGATTTGGGCCGCTCCTGTCGGCCATGCGCTGAATCGCTTGGCGTTTGTTATTAAGTATCCACAGGGTTTTGCACACCTGTGCAAAACGGTAAGGTTCAGGTTTTGGTCAAGTGCAACTCAATGTTGAAATTGAGGGTCAATGATCAACGATGCGATGCGGTGGAGATCGGACAGGTCGGAGAAGTGAATCTTGAGGTGGCCTCCCCCACTTTTTCTCATATCGATCTCCGCCTTGGTCTCCAGGGTGTCCTGTAGTAAATGCTCGATCTCGAGCACAGCTGCGGGCTGGGGCGATTTGGCCGGAGGTTCGGTGTGCGCCGGCTGTTCTCGTCGTTTTTGTCCTGGGAGAATTCCATCGCGGACACACTCTTCGGTTTTTCGGACCGATAGCTGGTCTTCGGCAACGGCGCTGGCTAGATGTTCTTGAAAGGATCGGTCGGGGGATCCAAGGATTGCCTTCGCATGACCAGTGGTAAGCCGGTTTTCAATCAAGAGGCGTTGGACTTTGGACGGAAGTTGCAGTAGGCGAAGCGTGTTGGAGACCGTGGCCCGGCTTTTGCCGATTTTTTTTGCTACTAGGTCGTGGGTTAGTCCAAAGTCATCAATCAGCTGTTGATATGCGGCGGCCTCTTCGATTGGGTTGAGATCTTGGCGGTGAAGGTTTTCGACTATCGCTGCTTGCAGGCTGGAGAGCTCGTCACGGTCTTGAACAATGGCGGGAATGGTGATCAGTCCGGCGCGCTGGGCAGCGCGCCACCTGCGTTCTCCCGCGATCAGCTCAAAGTAGTCCGGGCGCCGCCTGACCAGGATGGGCTGGAGGACGCCGAGTTCGGCAATGGAAGCGGAAAGTGAGTTGAGGGTCTCTTCGTCGAAAGTACGCCGTGGTTGGTGGGGGTTGGGACGTATTCTAGCGACAGGAAGGTCTTGGAGTCCGTCGCTAGGGGAAGTGGCGGCAGCGGGAATAAGCGCTCCTAACCCTTTACCCAGTCCTGTCGATCTAGCCATTGTCGACCTCCTTGGCAAGCTCGCGGTAAGCGATGGCGCCGCGCGATGAGGGGTCAAAGACGGTTATCGGCTTTCCGTACGAGGGCGCTTCGGATAGCCTGACGTTGCGGGGGATGATCGTTGTGCAAACGGTGTCGCCGCAGTACTCTCGCACGTCGGCAACCACCTGCTCCGCAAGGTTGGTCCTTGCATCATACATCGTCATGACGACGTGGCTAATGGTTAGGGCGTCATTCAAACTCGATTGGATGAGATTGACGTTGCGGTAAAGCTGCGACAGACCTTCCAGGGCGTAGTACTCGCACTGGATCGGCACGACAACCGAGTCCGCGGCCGATAGCGCGTTGACGGTAAGAAGTCCCAGGGAAGGAGGACAGTCGATCATGATGTAGTCGTACTCCTGGCGTACTTGTTCGAGCGCTTTTTTCAAGCGGAGTTCGCGACTGAAAGCGGATACGAGTTCGATCTCGGCACCAGCCAAATCGATGGTGGCGGGACAGAGGAAAAGGTTTTTTACCATGGTGGGTTCGACCACGTTTTCGATTGGAAGCTGCTTCATCAGCACGTCGTATATTGATACCTCGAGCTCCCGGGGATTGATTCCGAGTCCGGTGGTGGCGTTACCTTGCGGGTCGAGGTCAACTACGAGGACTCGTTTTCCAAAGTCGGCGAGTGCTGCGGAGAGATTGACCGCCGTGGTCGTCTTTCCCACGCCACCTTTCTGGTTGGCTATTGCCAACACCGTTGGCTTACTGGGCACGCAAACTCCTTTTCTTGGGTAATGTCCACCGGGTGTTGCCGTTCTACGTGGAACTTGGCGTCGGATCCGGTTCCACGTGGAACCGGAAGAGTCGTTTTGTTTAGAAATGTTGCCATTGTAAAAACTCACTAGATTGCGAACGCGGCTTGCCGCAATCTTATCAATCGTCGAGCCGTTCCGCGCCATTGTTGGTTGACTTTGGCGGTTGGCCTGCCATGGGGGTCGCGCTGGGGCAGTAGGGGATGTCAAAAGTGGATACTGGCTGTTGCAGGAGTTAAGCTGGGGCAACGAGTTCCTTGCTGGCCGGGTTCAACTGTTTTTGGTTGGCAGTTGACGTACGGGATGGGGTTTGGCGACGCGGAGGCTAGCGATTTCAGGAAGATGTGAAGCAAGCGATGTTTCGTTGGAAGCGTAAGGGTAATTTGTGGCACGGTGGTGCCGTGGCGCATCGAGGAAGTCTTCGGCGTCCTTGGCCGATTCCGGGAGTGTTTTGGCGCCTGGGGACGCGGAAAATTGACGATGCGATAATTGAACCTGCTCCGCAGTCTCCCCCCAGCTTCGAGACTCATCTGCAGCCGGTGTTTGAGCTGTCGACCCGGAGGATAGTTGGGTTCGAGGTGTTTAACCGGATAGTGGGTGAGTCGACCAAAGACTTTTTGGAAAAGCATTCGCTAGCATTTTCGTTGACGGTAGAACGGTCGATGATCGGGCAGATTAACGCTGCTGAGCGGTTGTTGCCGCGGGGTGTTTGGCTCTCTTTCAACATGAGCCGCCGGTACATCGAATCTACTTCCAGTATTTTGGAAGTCCCAAAAGTGGAAGATCGGGAGATATACGTCGAGGTGGCTAGTGAGGAAAGTGGCAGCGGCAGCGAAGAGTTGTTGGCGATTGTGGGAGATCTGACGCTCAGGATCCCGGATGGATACCGGATAGCTGTGGTAGGTTCGGCTTCGGAACTGAACTCGGGTCGGCTTTCGTCTTCAATTTCGGCTGGCATGGTCAAGATTTCGCGCAGCTGGGTGTCGGGGATTGCGGATGATCCGGTGCGGCTCGCACACGTGGAGTCTGCGGTGAAGGCGGCTTCAGCCAATGGAGTGAAGGTGGTGGCTGAGGGTATAGAGCGTTCCGAAGACCTTGAAGCGTTAGAGCGGGTTGGGG
>JAKARV010000015.1:0-20129 GCA_021819205.1 Actinomycetes bacterium
TCTAGTCCGGCGTACGGTTAGTATTCCGTGCCACAAGTTCCGGCGGCTGCCCAGGAAGTTGTCGCTCCCGCGGCGATCAAGGTTGGCGTGTTGGGGCCAAGCTGGCCAGGACAACAAGGTTTCCGATGCGCACGCGATGCCGTTGGCTGAGGCCCCTCGTGCCCGATTGGGTTGCGCACTGTCGTTGCGTAAGCGACTTGGCGGACGTAGAGGTGATGCTTACCGCCGAGCCGCCGGCGTCTTCTACAGACCCGACTGCCCCTGCTTTCTCAACTGCCGATGCCGTGAACGGCGTGAATCCATGAGCACCTTAAAACTTCGAGGTTGTCTCGGCCACGCGTAATGCCGGCCCAGCGAAAAGGGCGTTTCCTATCGATAGTGGGATCTGATGGATCCGGGGCCCGTGAGCACTGGTTGGTTTGCAGCGCCCGCAGCGAGTACATCGGCTACGTCGATGAAAGCGGAAGCCATAGCTTGGTCAAAGTCGATCCGAACTACCCCATTTTCGTGTTGCCCCTCGGCATGGTGCACAAAGAGGACTACAACCAAGCGATGGCGCCGGCAATAAGGCGGCCGAAGCTTGAAGTCTTCGGTTACGACATGGTGATTTTTCGCGAGGCCGATATTCGACGCAGAAGGTGGGCATTTGCGCAACTCTCTCAGCAGGGACGGGAAGACCTCATGGAGGGCCTGGCTGGCATCATCGATACCAGCAGCTTTACCTTGGCCGGCGCTGCCATCGACAAGGAGAAGCTGCCTGATCGATATCCCAAGCCCGAAAGTCGCTACGACTTGGCCTTGCGGTTCGGATTGGAGCGTATCTGCATGTTCCTCGAGCACGAGCACCAGCAGGATCGGCGAACTTACGGCGTTTGTGAGGTGCGAGGGAGTCGGGAGGACAAGGGTTCGGAGTTGGTGTTTCGGCGAATTTGTGCAGGCGGCAGTGCCCTTTGCCGGCCTCTCCGGTTCGAGCTGGTCTTTGCCTTCAAAAAGACGAATTCAGCGGGTCTTTAGCTGGCAGGCTTCACCGTGCGGCCGGTGGTCTTGAGTGTGCTGCGACCAAATCACACCAATAGCGCAGCTCAAGTGCGTGAGGCCAAGTACTGCCAAGATCAAAGTGGCAAGTACCACGGTTGCAGGCTCAAAGTCTTTCCCTTGAAAACTGGACCTAAAGCAGTGCCGGTCTAATTTTGGCCAGGGCGTGTTGGGGAGATCAGCGAATAGAGACCGTTGGCGAGAAGGCCGCAATGGTGTCGAGTGCCACCCAGGCGCGGCGCAGAATCCAGTGCATCGTAGCGTTGGCAGCCAGGAACAGTCCTTGCTTTGGGGCTGCCCATAAAGCAGAAGGAACCCTGTAGTTCCAGGAGCCCGGTGCCGGCTGCGCAGCCGCAACCCGCTTCCAGTTGGCAACCAAAAGCTGTGAATTGCCGGAATTTGGTGCGGCGGCGCTTGCCGTAGAGCGCCACAAAAACGATGCATCGGCACCCGGCCAGAACGTGAAATTCTACTTCACTTGGAGATTCCGACTTCGTAAACTAGTCCGAAGTTACCCCCGATTTCCCGTGTGATCTAACCGTTGAGCAGCGCATAGGGACGTTTTGACACGGTGAGGTGTAGCCAAGATAATACTTCTGCTCTCTGCATGGGTGTGCTACGATGCCCCTGTGACTAGGGAGGCAGGCGCGGTTCATATCGCCCGGGTCGTACGCAAGTACCAAACCAAGGACGGAGAGAGCCGCGAGTCGGTCTCCCACCTGCTGCGCCGCAGCTATCGCCAAGACGGCAAGATCCGCCACGAAACCCTCGGCAACGTCTCGGCTCTTCCCGAGTCCGCGCTCGAAGCCCTGCGCGCCTCCCTGGCGGGCAAGACGCTGGTGGTGGCGGGAGAAGGGATGCAGATCCTGCGCTCTCTTCCCCACGGGCATCTGGCGGCGGTTTCCACTATGGCCAAGTCTCTGGGGGGGCTCAAGGAGCTGCTCGGTCCGGAGTGCAAAGAGCGCGATATCGCCTATGCCCTCATTCTCTCCCGGGTGGTCCATCCCCGCCCCAAGCTCGCCACCACCAAGTGGTGGGCCGATACCACCCTGCTCGACGACCTCGGACTGGTTAACGTTGGCACCGACGAGGTCTATGCCGCCATGGACTGGCTCGGTGAGCGCCAGGGCTCGATCGAGGCCGCCCTGGCGAGAAGGCACCTGGGCAAGGGGATCAATCCGCAGGGCCTGGCCTTGTTCGACCTCTCCTCCTCCTGGGTGCATGGGAGCCATAACGAACTGGCGGCCCGGGGTTGTTCGCGGAACAAAAAGCGTGGGCTGGCCCAGATCGAATACGGTCTTCTCACCGACCCCGAGGGCCGGCCGGTGGCCATCGAGGTCTTCGAGGGCAACACCGCCGACCCGGCTGCCTTTGTCTCGGTGGCCGAGACCATCCGCACCCGCTTTGGCCTTGACCGGCTCACCGTGGTGGGAGACCGGGGCATGATCACCTCGGCCCGGATCACAGCCCTGCGCGACTCGGCAGACTTACCAGCCTGCGGGACTCCCAGATCGCAGCGCTTGCCCAAGAGGACGGGCCCTTGCGGCTCACCCTCTTTGACGAGGCCGACCTGGCGGAGTTCTCACACCCCGACTATCCCAACGAACGCCTGGTGGCCTGCCGCAACCCGCTACTGGCCACCGAGCGACAAAGAAAGCGCACCGAGCTGCTCGCGGCCACCGAAGCCGCATTTGCCCCCATCATCACCGCCGTGGCCGAAGGCCGCCTCAAGGGGGCGGACAAGATCGGGGTGCGGGTGGGCAAGGTGATCAACCGCTACAAGATGGCCAAGCACTTCGAGGTGGCGATCGGCGATGGGGGTCTCACCGTTGCCAGGAGACAGGCATCCATCGGCTCCGAGGCGGCTCTGGATGGGATCTACGTGCTGCGCACCAGCATGGGCCGAGATGAGCTGGATGCTCATGGCGTGGTGAAGGCCTACAAGGATCTCTCCCATGTGGAGAGGGACTTCCGCCACATCAAGGTCGACGACCTCGGCCTGCGTCCCATCCATCACCGCCTGGAGGCGCGGGTGCGCTCCCATGTCTTTATCGCCATGCTGGGGGCTTATCTGGTCTGGCAGCTGCGCCAAGCACTTGCCGCCGCCGCCCACGAGGCGGCTTGCACGCACAACGCGAAAGGTGACGAGGTACGTGGATTCCGAGAGCTCTTGGATCATTTGGGCACCTTGACGCGCAACACCGTGCGGGTGACCACCGAGACGGCCGAGGAGTTCGAGATGCTCTCAACTCCGACCCCGATCCAGCGTCGGGTCTTCGAGCTGCTCGGTACTGCGGTACCCTTGCGGCTCAGGTAGCCGGTACACTACGCCAGGTTTGCTTATTTCCCCTGGTGGGACGCGGGAGGCTTGCCAAGGGGGAACAACCTCGGTCTAGGAGCGCTCCGCCGGCTCCTGCACCAGTTCGATCAGGGTGCCGTTCGCCGACTTCGGGTGGAGGAAGGCGACTTGGGTTCCGCGGGAGCCGGAGCGGGGGACTTGGTCGATCGGGGTGAACCCCATTGCGCGAGCGGCTTCGATGGCTTCGGCACAGTTGGGAACGCGGAGGCCCATATGGTGGAGTCCCTCTCCGCGACGCTCGATAAACCGGGCGACAGTGGAGTCTGGTCGCGCAGCGGAGACCAGCTGGATATAGCTTCCGGCAAGAAGAAGGAGAGCCTCGTCGACGCCGTCCGCCTCGATGATCTCGCGGTGCGCCAGCTTCGCTCCAAGCTGCTCCCAGTGCGCTATCGCCAGCTCGAGGTCGGAGACCGCGATGGCGACGTGGTCGATACTAGTTCCCTCCAAGGTCACGCCTCCTCCTCGGCGAAGCGCTTGAAGAGGGTGATCTTCTCCTCGCCGACCTTGCTTCTGAACTCCGGGTCTTGAATCCCCAAGCCCTCTTGGGGGGCGAGGCAAAGGACCCCGACCTTCCCTTCGTGCTGGTTCGCACGGACCACCCGCACCGCCTCCCCGATCTGTTCGAGGGGAAAGGCTGCCGATAGCACCGGCTGGATCTTGCCCCTGGCGATGAGCCGGTTGGCCTCGTAGGCCTCGCGGTAGTTGGCGAAGTGGCTCGACTTGATCGACTTAAGCTTCATCCACAGGTGGCGGTTGTCGTACTCGATCATGTAGCCGGTGGTCGCGGCGCAGGTCATGATCAAGCCGCCCCGCTTGGCGACGAAGACCGAGGCGCCCATGGTGTCCCTACCCGGGTGCTCGAAGACGATGTCGGGATCCTCGCCTACCAGATCGCGGATGTCGCGGCCAAAGCGGCGCCACTCCGACTCATCCTGGTGACTCTCGTCCTTCCAGAAACGGTACCCCCGCTCCCTGCGGTCGATGACGTACTCGCACCCCATCTGGCGGAGAAGTTCCGCCTTTTTCGGCGACGAGACCACCCCAACCGGTATCCCGCCTCCGTTCAAAACGTACTGGACCGCATAAGACCCGATTCCCCCGGTTGCCCCCCAGATCAGGACCACCTGGCCCTGCCGCATCGATGCGCCATTCTTGGAGACGATCATCCGGTAGGAGGTAGAGTTGCAGAGCGGGTTGACCGCCGCCTCCTCCCAGCTGAGGTGGGCGGGCTTCGGCATCAGCTGGTTGGCCTTGGCGAGGGCGAACTCGGCCAGCCCTCCAAAGTTGGTCTCGAACCCCCAGATCCGCTGCTCGGCCGCGAGCATGGAGTCGTCGTGGCTCGAGGGGTCCTGGTCGTCGACGTAGTTGCAGTGGATCACAACCTGGTCGCCGACCCGCCACGTCCGGACCCCGGAGCCGACGCGGACCACCACTCCGGCGCCGTCGGAGCCGAGGATGTGGTAGGGGAGGTTGTGGCGCTTGGCCCAGACGTTGTCCATGCGGCCCAGCCGCTTGAGAAAGCTAAACGTCGGCACGGGCTCGAATAGCGAGGACCAGATCGTGTTGTAGTTGATCGATGAGGCCATCACCGCCACCAGCACCTCGTCGGGCGCCATCTCCGGCATCGGAACCTCGCCCACCTTAAGCGATAGGGCTGGGTCCTTCTCGGCCGTGCCCAACCCGGAGAAGATCCCGGAGTCGGACTCGAGTACATAGGCGGCCCGAAAGCTCTCGGGGAGCGGCGTAGCCGCAAGTTCGGCCCGATCGGCGCCGGCGAGCACCGCCTCTGCAAGAAATGACCCCATCGCGCAATGTTATCACCGGCTGGTACTGCTCTGGCAACGCGACTAACTGTGGCGTATAATGGCGACCGGGAGGCACCATGTCCGGATCGGTAATTTTGGGTGGCGCGCGCACGCCAATTGGGAAGCTCTCGGGAGCGCTCGGTGGCTTTACGGCGATGGCGCTGGGAAGCATGGCGATCAAGGGGGCGCTGGAGCGGACCGGAATCCGTCCTGAACAGGTTGAATACGTTTTCATGGGCCACGTGCTCCAAGCGGGGCAGGGGCAGATTACCGCCCGCCAGGCGGCGGTCGGGGCGGGTATTCCGATGACGGTGCCCAGCACCACGGTCAACAAGGTCTGCCTCTCCGGCTTGAACAGCGTCTTTCTGGCCGACATGCTTATCAGCTCGGGCGCGGCCGACATCGTCGTAGCCGGGGGCATGGAGTCGATGACCCAAGCTCCGTACGTGCTTCCCGGTGCCCGCCAGGGCTTTCGGATGGGAGACGTGGAGCTGATCGACTCGATGCTCTACGACGGCCTTTTCTGTGCCTTCGACCGGATGGCGATGGGATCGGCCACCGAGAAGTACTGCGCGGCGACCACGCTCAGCCGCCAGCGCCAGGACGAGCTGGCGATGGCGTCGCACGCTCGGGCCCACAGGGCCACCGAGTCGGGCCGGATGGCCCGCGAGATCGTACCGGTGACCATTCCCCAGCGCAAGGGGGAGCCGATCACCGTGGCGGTCGACGAAGGAATTCGTCCGCAGACCACCATGGAGACCTTGGGCAAGTTGAGGCCGGCATTCGATCCGTCCGGGTCGATCACCGCCGGCAACGCCTCGCAGATCAGCGATGGAGCCGCTGCCCTGGTGGTTGCCTCCAGATCCAAGGCCGAGGAACTCGGAATTGCGCCGCTTGCGGAGGTTGTAGGGTACGGCCAGGTGGCCGGCCCGGACACCTCTCTGCTCCACCAGCCCTCGAATGCGATCAGGAACGCGCTCGATCGGGCGAAGCTTTCTCTCTCCGATATCGACCTCTTCGAGATCAACGAGGCCTTCGCCGCGGTGTCGGCCGCCTCGTCGGAGGATCTGGGCATTCCCGACACCGTGGTCAACGTCAACGGAGGCGCGATCGCGCTTGGCCACCCCATCGGAGCGTCCGGTGCCCGGCTCGCGCTCACGCTGGTCACCGAACTCTCGCTCCGGGGCGGCGGCGTAGGCGCTGCCGCGCTCTGCGGAGGCGGCGGCCAGGGGGACGCGCTCCTGGTGAAGGTGGTGTAGCCGCCGGGCGCTTTGACGCCTTTGATCTCAAGTATCGCCACGCAGAGCCGACTCCTGTGGGAGAGGCGCGCTGAAAGCGCCTCCGAGGGTTTACGCCTGGGGAGGTGTGGTGAAAGTACTTGTACAGGGCAATACCCGCCCGGATAACAGCTACGGCATCGTCAACGTTTCGCTCGCCGTTGCGTTGAGAGATCGCGGCCATCAGGTGGCGGTGGAGCCTTGGGACCAAGCGCCCGATGCGTTCGACCGTTCTTGGGACGGGCACGGCGTCGGATCCTTCTCTCCAGATCCGCAGTCCGGTAGCGATCTGGTTATCCGGCAGTACTGGCCGCCGATCTGGGACCGCCCCCGCTGTCGCTGGTTTGTAGTGATCCAGCCCTACGAGTACGGGGTAATTCCACTCTCCTGGGTAGCAAGTGCCGCCGCCGCCGACGCGATCTGGGTCCCCTCCACCTTCTCCAAGTCATGCTGGGTCAAGGCCGGTGCCGATCCCGGGAAGATCTTCGTTGTTCCAAACGGGGTCGACACCCACGGGATTACCGCCGAGCCGGTCCCGGGGCGGCTTCTCTACGTTGGAGGCGGAATCTGGAGAAAGGGGGTGGACCTTCTGTTCTCCGCCCTCAGTGCCCTTTCGGAGTCGGAGATCTCCGCGATGGAGCTGGTAATCAAGGAGACCGGCTTCGGCACGTACTACACCGGACAGTCCATCATCGACCAACTGATGGAGGCCAACCCGGCTGTTGCGGCCCGGACGACCCTGTACCGGAAGGAGATAGAACGCCGCGAGGTCCTGGAGTTGATGGCCTCCGCCACAGCGCTAGTTCACCCCTACCGGGCTGAAGGGTTTGGACTTCCCATGCTGGAGGCGCTTTCGCTTGGAGTTCCGGTCATCGCCCCCCGCGGGGGAGCGGCTGACGACTTCCTCAACGACAGCAATGCCCTTCTGGTCGACTCGAAGTTCGTATTCGGCGCGGCGGCGATCAACGAGGAGGTAGGCCCGGCCGGGGGTCTTCACCACTGGATTGAAGCCGAGGTCGACAGCTTGCGGAGTCGGATCCGCGAGGTCCTCCACCTGCCGCCGTCGCCCGAGCGGCTGGCGGCAGGCCTCGAGACCGCCTCCCGCTTTAGCTGGGAGGAGGCGGCGATCGCCGCCGAGCGGGCGATCGAACTAATGGCCAATCGCAGCCAACCCGGCGACCAAATCTCCACCGTGATCGGGAGGGTGGAGAACCTGGAGGGCGCTAGCATCCCCGCCCTCGCCAGCGAGCTGGTGTCGATCGGTGATCTCCACGGTGCCCTCCTCCTGCTCGAGCGGGAGGCGGCTGGCAAAGCGCCCGACCAGCTGGTGGCCAACCTGCGCCGACTGGTAGCCGAGCGTGGCGACATCTGGGCCTCGGCGCGCTACCGGCGCCGGATGGCCGAAAGTAGGCGGGCTCCAGCCCACTCGAGCGTGCACTCCTTCGAAGGGGGCATTACCGCCACCATCCGTAGCGCCACGTATCTGGGGAAGTATTTTCTCGGCGCCACCAACGTGATCGATCTGGGGTGCGGTGACGGCTCCATGCTCCGCTACTTGAAGCAGGAAGGAGTCCCCGCCATCGGCATCGACGTCGATCCCGAACGGGTTCGAGTCCTTCGCAGCGAGGGGATAGCTGCCGAAGTCGGCCTCCTCCCCGGAGCACTCTCGGCTTACGGCGACAGCGCTTACGACGGGGCCTTCCTCGGCCATATTGTCGAACACCTGAGTTCGCAGGAACTCTACCGGCTCTGCGCCGAGCTCAGGCGTACCCTCCGCCCCGGGGGAATCGTGGTGATCCAGACGCCGGACTTCTCCAACCCGGGGGTTGGTCTCTGGAACTTCTGGCTCGACTCCTCGCACATCCGGCCCTACCCGGCGGAGCTGCTCGGAAAGATCCTTGAAGAGTTCGGCTTCGAGGTGCTGCCCGGTGCCTCCGGGACCTTGGATCCGATTGCGCCGCTCGACATTTACGTCGCCGCAAGAAGGTGTGCTGACTTTGTGGCAGAGGAGCAACGCGCCTCTCGCCCGGTGCTCTACTGCGGGGTGCTTAGCGGCAGCTCGGGCTTCGCCCATGCCACGACCGATCTGCTCAAGGTGCTCGAAGGCGACCTTGGCTTCGCCGTCGACAGGGTCAACGCCGCTAACGGGCCAGAAATGATCTTCAGCGTCTCTCCAGATGCCGCCGCCACCGTATTCGATATCTCGCTCACCTGGCTCGAGCTTGGTTGGCCTGTAGCCGGCAACGGCCGCAGGATCTTGAGAACCACCTTCGAAGCCTTCGGGATCCCCGAGAGGCTGGTCCGTACCATGAACAGCTTCGATCAGATCTGGTGCATGTCCAGCTATGACCGGGAGATTTTCGAGGATGCCGGGGTCGACCCCTCCCGGATTCTGCGGGTGCCCCCTCGCCTTAACCGGGAAGTCGATCCCGATCAGGTCCGGGAGTACCGGCTGGCGCGGGAGCCCGGGGAGAATCTCTTCTCGGTCTTCACGTTCGACGCGAGGAAGAACCCTTCGGCGTTGATCAGCGCATTTGCCGAAGTCGCGAAGACCCGGCCGGCGGCACGGCTAACCATGAAGGTGAACGGCGCCCCCGCCGCCGATGTCTACCGCTTTGCCCACGCCATTCCGGGGGTCGACTCCGAGATTATCTCGCGAATCCAGGTGATAGACCGGAACCTCTCCGAGGAGGAGCTGGCCCGGCTCTATTTGGAGGCCGATGCCTTCGTCCTCCCCTCCCGGGGAGAGGGGTTCGGACTTCCCTACTTGGAGGCGCTTAGCTTCGGGATTCCGGTAGTCGCGCCGGAGCGCGGCGGCCACCGCGACTTCTGCAGCGAGGAGAACTCCTACCTGGTACCGGGACACCTGGCCGGAGCCGGAGACGAGTTGCTCATCCCGACCTTCCGGGGTACCCGGTGGATAGAGACCGACCCCTCCGACTTGGCGGCCGCCATCCACTCCGCGTTGGAAGACAAAGCTGGAATGGTCAAGCGCGGCGTGAACGGCATCGCGGCCGCGGCGCGCCACAACGCGACCGATCTCGCGGCCATCGTGGCCGCGGCTCTTAGAGACTAAGGATCGAGACGCTTTCGATGGTGCACTCTTCCTGGAGCTTGCCAGAGGGAGTGCCGGCCTGATCGAGTTCAACGAGTACGTCTTCACCCTCCACAAGCTGTCCGAAGAGGGCGTAGGAGGGCGGGAGCTGGACCCCGCTCGGGCCGGAGACGATGAAGAACTGGCTTCCGTTGGTGTTGGGGCCGGCGTTCGCCATCGCCAGGCTGCCGATCCGGTACTCGCCGGGCTTGGGGAGTTCGTCGCGGAAGCGGTACCCGGGTCCGCCGGCGCCGGTTCCGGTTGGATCGCCACCCTGGACAACGAAGCCGGGGATGATCCGGTGGAATCCGATCCCGTCAAAGTAGTGGTAGCGGGCAAGGAAGACGAAGCTGTTCACCGTGATCGGGGCGCGGTCGCTGAAGAGGTCGAAGAGCATCCGGCCCTTGCTGGTCTCCATCACCGCCTGGTACCGGGCACCCTCCTCGAGGCAGTAGCTGGGATCGGAGTCGAACGAGCGGGTTTTGGCGCTCGATCCATCCGGGTTGGGGCACGGGTAGGCGGTTTTCTTGCTTCCAAACATGGTCTCGCTCCTCTATGGCCTACTTGGTGACCAGTATCTTGACCGACTCGATCTTGTAGGTGTGGACCGGCGGGATGCCGTTGTTGGCGGCGTTCCCGCCATCGTTGATCTTGGTGATCACTGGAAGGCCAGAAGTCACCTGGCCAAAGATGGTGTAGGAGGGCGGAAGCTGGACCCCGCTCGGGCCGGAGATGATGAAGAACTGGCTTCCGTTGGTGCCGGGTGCACCGGAGTTTGCCATCGCAACCGTCCCAATCCGGTACGATCCGGCTGGGGGCGTCTTATCGGCGAAGGAGTAGCCGGGAGTGCCGTAGTCGTTGTTGGTCGGGCTTCCTCCCTGGATCACGAAGCCGGGGATGACCCGGAAGAAGGTGGTGCCGCGGAAGAAGTGAAAGAGGGAGAGGACGTAGAAGTTGTTCGCCGACTTTGGACCCAGCTTCGGCTCGAGGGTTATGTCGAAAGTACCGGCGGTGGTGGCGACGACCGCCGTATAGTGGTAGGCCGGGTTCAAGCACTCCGGTGGGTAACGCTTGAAACTAGTCCGGTGGGGTGCCGAGCCGTTCGGGTTCGGGCAACCGTTGGCGAGGATGCCGGAGGTGCTCTTGGCAGCCGGTGCTGGCGGCCTGGTGAGCATGTAAATGGCACCGAGAATCACCACGGCCACAGCGGCAAAGATAATCGACCGTCTCACGGTCTTCTTCCTGCGCGCCGCCACCAGCTGCTGCTCCTTCAGCCGCTGCTGGTTGGCGCGGATCCGTTCGCGTTTCGCACTTGGCACCCCAACACACTAGCAGGGGGCGGCGTCTCGCCGCCTACGCGCCGATTCACCGACAACTTCGGCTAAGCCTCGGGCTTGGCCGGCTGGTAGGGTGGATGCGTGGCTCTCGTTGTGCAGAAGTTTGGCGGCACCTCCGTAGGCGATTCGGATCGGATCCGCACAGTCGCCGACCACGTTGCCAGGACCGTCAAGCGCGGCGACAGCGTGGTGGTGGTGGTCTCGGCGATGGGCAAGAGCACCGACGATCTGATCCGGCTCGCACACGACGTCTCGAGCGTCCAGCCACCCAGGGAGCTGGACATGCTGCTCACCGCCGGGGAGCGGATATCCATGTCGCTACTGTGCATGGCGCTTGCCGAACTCGGCGTGGAGGCGGAGTCCTTCACTGGATCCCAGGCGGGGATCATCACCGATACCGAGCACACCCGGGCGAAGATCCTCGAGATCAAGCCGCACCGGCTTCTGGAGTGCCTCTCCAGGGGAGCGGTGCCGGTGGTGGCGGGCTTTCAGGGGGTCTCCACCGACGCCAACGTTACAACGCTCGGCCGGGGCGGCTCCGATACCACCGCCGTTGCTCTCGCCGCCGCTCTGGGCGCAAAATCCTGCGAGATCTACACCGACGTATCCGGAGTCTTTACCGCCGACCCGCGGGTGGTTCCCAGCGCCCACAAGATCCCCTCCATCTCCTTCGAGGAGATGCTCGAGCTGTCGGCTTCGGGAGGGAGGGTGCTTGCGCTCCGATCGGTGGAGGTTGCGCGCAACTACGGGGTGCCCGTGCACGTGAGATCGAGTTTTACCTGGGAGCCGGGAACCTGGGTAGTGGAGGAGGATCCGGAGATGGAACAGGCGGTGGTCTCGGCGATCTCGCACGACGCGTCCGAGGTGAAGCTCACCCTTACCAGGGTGCCCGATCATCCGGGAGTCGCAGCGAGGATCTTCAGGGCCGTGGCCGACTGCGGCGTCAACGTCGACATGATCGTGCAGAACACCTCGCTGGACGGCTTTACCGATATATCCTTTACCGCTCCCAAGGTGGATCTTCCCCGTGCGCGCGAGGTGACCGAGACGGTGGCGCGCGAGGTGGGTGCCGGCACCGTCAGCGTCGATACCGAGATCGGCAGGGTCTCGCTGGTGGGTGCGGGGATGAAGACGCATCCGGGTGTTACCGCCACCATGTTCGAGACACTGGCGAAGCTGGATGTCAACATCGAGATGATCTCCACATCGGCGATAAGGATATCCTGTGTCATCCGGGCCGACCTGCTGGAGCTGGCCGTGCAGGCGCTTCACGAGGCGTTTGGGCTATGAGTGGCTTGAGCATCGCGGTGGTCGGAGCGACCGGCCAGGTGGGATCGGTCATGCGCTCCATCCTCCTCGAGCGCAAGGTGCCGATCTCCCGGATCCGGTTCTTCGCCTCTGCGCGCTCCGCTGGAAGCCGGATCGGCTTTGGCGGCGAGGAGGTGGTGGTCGAGGACGTCGAGACCGGTGATCTTTCCGGTATCGATGCGGCGCTCTTCTCGATCGGCGCGAGCAACTCGCTGGTCTACGCGCCCCGCTTTGCCGAAGCTGGCGCGGTCGTCATCGATAACTCCTCCGCCTTCAGGATGGATCCAGAGGTGCCCCTGGTGGTCTCGGAGGTGAACCCGCTGGCCGTTGCCGAGCGGCCCAAGGGGATTATCGCCAATCCGAACTGCTCGACCATGATCGCCATGCCGGCCCTTGCCGCCTTGCGGGATGCCTTTGGGCTGGTGAGGGTGGTGGCGTCCACTTACCAGGCGGCATCCGGCGCCGGCAGGGAGGGAGTGAACGAGCTCTCGCGGCAGCTGGCGGTGCCGGGGCTCGATCGGCTCACCTTTGATGGGGCAGCAGTAGCGCTGGCGCCAGCGAAAGTGTTTCCGGCGCCACTTGCCGCGAACGTGATTCCGCTGGCGGGAACGCTGGCTGGCGACGATACCAGCGAGGAGCGGAAGCTGGTCGACGAGAGCCGGAAGATCCTCGAGCTCCCCGGCCTTCGGGTACAGGCAACCTGCGTGAGAGTTCCGGTATTCACCGGGCACTCGATATCGCTGGCGGTGGAGTGCGCTCGCCCGGTGGATCTCCCGCTCGCCCGTAAGCTCCTTGCAAGCTACCCTGGCCAGCGGCTGGTGGACCTGCCGACCCCGGTGGCCTCTGCAGGAGCCGACGACGTGCTGGTGGGACGGGTCCGGCTCGACCCCTCGGTCGCGAATGGGATTGCGCTATTCGTTGCCGGCGATAACCTCCGCAAAGGGGCAGCGCTCAATGCGGTCCAAATCTTGGAACTGCTCTAGCAGTTGGAAAAACTCTAAAGATCGCCGTTCGATATCCCGATGCCAAAGGTGGCGGTCAAAGAAGGCCGCTATTAACGGGAACCGGGATGTCAAGGAGGATCACATGTCCCTCTCGATCAATACGAATATTGCGGCAATTGACGCATACAACAACTTGAACAGTACCAGCAACGCGATGCAGACCACGATCCAACAGCTCTCTTCGGGCTTGCAGATCCAGACTGCCGCGGACAACGCTTCGGGCTACGTGATCTCGCAGGGTCTCCAGACTCAGGCGAACGGGCTCGGAGTTGCGATCAACAACGGGCAGAACGCAATCTCCGTTCTCCAGATCGCCTCTGGCGCCATGAACCAGCAGGTGTCGATCTTGCAGCGGATGAACGAGCTGGCGACCCAGGCGGCAAACCAGGGCGCGTCCAACCCGAACTCGCTCGCGGCCGACCAGCAGGAGTTCCAGGCTCTCCAGAACCAGCTCGACCAGATCGCAAACTCGACCAGCTTTGGCGGAACCAGCCTGCTGAACGGCAGCTACACCAACCAGGTCTTCCAGATCGGTGCCTACGCCTCGAGCGTGGACCAGGTGTCCGTATCTATCGGAGCGCTCACCACGGGAGCCCTGAACGTTGCCACCGCCGCGGTCTCCATCGGCACGGTCTCGGCGGCGATCTCCGCGATGGCGGCGGTGCAGAGCGCGATCATGACGGTGGCTTCCGTCGAGGCCTCCGTCGGTGCGGTGCAGAACCAGGTCCAGGCGGTCGTGGCCAACGATACTGTCGGGCAGCAGAACGTCCAGGCCGCAAACTCGGCCCTGGTCGACACCAACATGGCCCAGGCGATGACGACCTTCTCTTCGCAGCAGGTCCTCATGCAGGCTGGTGTCGCCATGCTCTCCCAAGCCCAGGCCCTGCCCCAGCTGATCTTGAAGCTGATCCCGTAGCCGTTCCGAACCGGACTCAGGGCCCTTCGGGGCCCTGAGTCCTGTCTCTTTAGGAGGCGCTCCACTTGTCCGCCATCTCGCCAACCTCGAGCACCAGCACCAGCACCAGCACGTCGACGACGAGTTCTTCGGGCTCCGGGCCGATCACCTTCAACGGGATCATCTCCGGGCTCAACACCACCGCCATCATCAATGCGCTCATGCAAGCCTACGAGCAACCGCAGATCGATATCGGAAACCAGATTCAGACGCAGCAGGCCAACCTTGCGGATTACCAGCAGATCTCTGCCGACATGACCAGCCTGCAGAGCGCCGCCGACTCCCTCACCCAGGCCAGCCAGTGGAGCGTGATGGGCGCGACCACCTCGAACACCTCGGTCGCTACCGCGACCGCAGGAGCTGGGGCGAGCCCATCCACCATCGCCTTCAACGTCAACCAACTGGCTCAGTCGAACGTGCTCGCCGGGGCGAACTCGGTCTCCTCTACAAGTAGCACCGTCGCCTCGTCGAACTTTCTCCTCTCCTCGCAGGCGGCGGGGTTCGGGATCTCGTCGCTTGCGGGGAGCTCGCTCACCGTCGGTACCCACTCCTTCTCGTCCACCTCCGCCCTCTCCGGTGGAGTGGCCACCGGCACCGCCTACCTCCCTTCGTCGGTGACGATCGGGAGCTCGAACGACACCATCGACGCCACCGTGAACGGCACCGCCTATACCTTTACCATCGCCAGTGGCACCTATACCCAATCCCAGCTGGCTGCGGCGGTCGCCTCGGCCTCTACCGTCTCCGGCACCCAGTACCTCCAGTCGCGGGTCAACTCCGACGGCCAGCTGGTGGTCGGCACATCCCTTCTCGGGAGTTCGGCTTCGCTGCAGCTAACCGGGGGTACCGCGCTATCCACCCTCGGCCTCGCCACCCAGTCCGCCGCCTCTGTGGGCACCGCCGGCTCGATAACGCTGGACGGTACGGTTACCGCAGTAAACAACGTGCAGGCCGGCTCCACCGTCTCCCTCGCCGACGGTTCGGGTGGTACCATCACCGCGGGCATCGGCTCCTTCGGGATCAAGAAGGGCAGCTTCAACGCCATGGAGGTGGCCGCGGGGAACGGCTCGCTCCAGGACGTGGTAAACAATATCAACAACTCCGGAGCAGGGGTCACCGCCACCGCCGTGCAAGTCAGCTCCACCCAGTACATCCTCCAGCTCTCCTCGAACACCACCGGCACCGATGGTGCGATAACGGTGGAGAGCGCTCCGTTCTCCACCGCCCTGGGCAGCTTCAACACCATTGCGGCTGCGGAAAACTCGCAGATCACCGTGGGAGGCTCGGGGGGGTACGTGCTTTCGGGCCAGACCAACTCGGTCTCCGGGGTGCTCCCCGGGGTTACGATAAACCTGGTCTCCGCCCAAGCGCCGGGATCGAGCCCCATCGATCTCACCGTCTCTCCGGACGGCCAGTCGATGGCAAAACAGGTCCAGTCGCTGGTAACCGCGGCCAACCAGGCGCTTACCGACATCAACAAGTATGCCGGCTACAACTACAGCACCAACACCGGCGGCCCGCTGATGGGGGATAGCACTCTGAGCCAGCTGACCAACCAAGTGCTGGGGATCGTCTCCAACGCGGTTGGGCAGGGCAACTTCACGCCCGCACAGGCGGGACTGAGCGTCACCAGCGGCGGATTGCTCCAGTTCAACGCCACCACTTTTGCCCAGGCTTATGACGCCAACCCCAGCCAGGTAGCTTCGCTCTTCAACCAGTCCGGCAACTTTACCCCCTCCTCTTCGGCCTATTCGGGGACGGTATCTCTGGTATACGCCTCCGACGGCACCGCCGCCGGGGCGTACCCGATAACCATCACCCACTCCGCCACCCAAGCCCAGGATGCAGGCAACGTCCTCTCCACCGGCACCATCACCAACGCCGAGACCATCACCGTCACCATGGGCAGCGCCAATGCCAGCTACGCCGCCTCGGCAGGGGAGTCTTTGACATCGATAGCCCAGGGGTTGAATGCCGCCTTCGTCGCCAGCGGGATCGCAGTGGCCGCGACCGTGGTGACATCTTCCAGCGGTTCACAGCTGGTGCTGACGTCGAACCAGTACGGTTCAGCCCAGAGCTTCACCGTCGACTCCACCGCCGCCGGCTCCGGCCAGACCGGGCTGGTGGCCACCGCCAACACCCCCGAGACCTTCTCCGGCACCGATGTGGCGGGCACCATCAACGGTGTCGCCGCCACCGGAAGCGGGCAGGTGCTCTCCGCCCCGTCCTCGGATCCGACGCTTGCCGGGCTGGCGGTCCAGGTAACCGCCAGCGGGATCACCTCGGCTACCAACATCGGAACCTTCAACTACCAGCAGGGTATCGCCGGCGGGCTGGCTTACGCCGCCAACGGGGCGGCGGCCCCGGTCACCGGCAGCTTGACCACCACCATCTCCGGGATCCAGGGGCAGATCACCAACCTGCAGCAGCAGTACGCCAGCTACACCCCGATGATCCAGGCCGAACAGGCGATGCTGGAGCAGGAGTTCTCGACGATGGAGTCGCAGCTGGGAGCGCTCCAGAATCAGGGCCAGTACCTTTCCGGCCAGATCAAGCAGCTACCGTAGCCAAGGAGGGTTTGCAGTGGTGATGTCGCGCGCAAGGAGCAGGAGCTACTCGGAGATGGCGGTGCACACCGCTTCTCCCGCCCAGCGCCTAGTCCTTCTCCTCGACCAGCTGGAGGCGAACCTGGACCGGGCGGGCTTGTCCCTCGACTCCGGCGACCTGGCCACCAGCCACGAGAGCCTTATGAGCGCCCAAGCAGCGGTAGCGTTGCTCAGAGACTCGCTCAGTGAAGATGTCTGGGAAGGGGCCAAGGACTTGAAGGTCCTCTACCGCTACGTGCTGGACAAGCTGGTATGGGCGAATATGGGCAAAGATCGCCGCCATCTCCACGACGCGGAGTCGGTGATCCGGCCGTTGATAGCGGCTTGGCGGCAGGCCGCCGCGATCGTCACCGCCGAAATGAGCGGGGTCTCCGGTGGATGAGGAGTGGGAGAGCTATCTGGCCTCCTATCGTCGTCACCTAGAGGAGTTGGAGGAGTCGTTTTCTCGTGGACGGGTGACCCCCGTCATTTTTGATTTGCCCAAGCCGTTGGGACGGATGCCCGAGTGCTTCAAGGAGCCCGCACAGGAGCTGGTCGGCCGGACGGAGAGGTTGGCGCTGGAGATGAAGCAGCGGATGCAGGCGGTGGGGACGGTGCTCCGCTACTCGCGGATGAAGGACCCAAGCCGGATCGTCCTCATCGACGTCAAGATATAGACGGTTCCCCACAACGCGAGGGTTCGTTGCCAGCAAAAGGGAGGCCAAGGCTGTTTTGACCCTGCCCTCTCATAGCTAGGGACTCTTGGTTGGGCGGAATTCAATTCTTCACGAGGCAAGCCGCCCAACGCTTTTAGCAACTGGTGAGCGCTTGGCGTTCTCAAGGTTGAGGTTCTGGTCCTATCTTGACCGCTTTAGTCGATCTTGAAACAGTGGAATTAATACATTTTCGTAAACTTTAGCGTCAATAAATGTTTGATTTTCAGATTGAGATGACTAGCTAAAGCTGGGCTATTGCGGCAAACAGGATTTAAAATCATTACGTGCGTTGAAGCTTAGCCCATCGATTGAGCTCGGACGTGCTATGTAATAACCTTGTCCAAGAGGAATACCAATATCGTAAATAGCTTGCATTGCCGCATTGGTTTCGATCCCTTCAGCAATTACCCGAGCGCCTGCCTGGGATGCAAATTGGGTAAGAGCTCTTGCTAGTGCTTGCCGAACGGGATCGAATTCTATGCCTAAAGTAAGCTCGCGATCGAGCTTGATCAAGTCGGGGGCGAGGCGGAGAATGTGAGTCAGTCCCGAAATCCCGGCACCGGTGTCGTCGACGGCAATTCTTACGCCCTGGGCACGAAAGTGTTTGAGAAGGCTGATCACTTTCGGGTAATCTTCAATTGCTTGGTGCTCAGTGATCTCAAGCACGATCCGAGAGGCGTCAACTTCATCGAGAAGGCTTCGGATATGGGGGTCGAGCAAGGTTGCTGGGCTCAGGTTGATTGCAAGTTGGGTCCCATTCGGGACGTGTTCAAGGAGTGACAAAGCCAGGGCTATGGCGTTCAGCTCAAGCTTTGCTCCCAGGCCAACAGCGTGAGCTTCGGCGAACCAGCGATCGGGGGAACGTTGTGGGCTCGTCTTAAAACGGGCGAGGGCTTCTAGTCCGAACACGCTTCCACTGTCTAGTTCGACAATGGGTTGCACGACCATCATCATAATTCCTGGAGACAACGCCTCGAGGACTCGTTTGAGGGAGTTTTGGCTTTCCGCGGTGTTTGGGCTCAAGACGTTCGCAATGAACCCTTTCATTGCATGGCTGGTTGCGTTTGGGACGGCTAAACCTTGTGAATCTGATCTATCGGAAGACCGTAGTATGGTGGGAATTGCGTCAGCTAGCTGCTGGGCAGTTGCAATTGCTGATGTAATGAACGGAGCGAGTTGTCGCAGTATTTCGGTATCTTTGGGGCCGAAGGCGTTTTGGTGACTGGATGTTACTTTCAATACGCCGATAGGGCCTTCGGTTGAACGCAACGGCACGCATAACATCGAGATTGCGCCGACTTTGCGATTAGCAGCTCGATCGACCCGATGATCGTTATCAGTATTGTCGGAACGCAAAACCCTGTTAGAGGTCATAGCCAATCCGGACAGACTGGTTTTCATTGTGACTCGTAGCCCAACATGACTCGAAAGGCTACCACCGCAGCAGGTATAGACGAGATCGTCGCCATCCTTAAGTTCAATGACCGCACCTTCTGCGGAGGGAATAAGAACTAGCGATTGGGCTACAATCCGATGCATCAATATTGAAGGGTCGGTAACACCGTCCACTGAGTGCGGGGAAGGTGTTGGCGTGGTTGGTTCAAGGTATTTGGAGATTGTCTGGTTAACGTTCGAGTTTGTATCCATGACTGTACCTTTCGCACCTTCCTTGCCTGTTGGTCTTGGTGGAGTGGGACTGCGGAAGAATAGAAAATAGCTTGCCTACTATATTATCGGCAACGATCAATGAAAGCTTGAGAAGAGTGGTACTGTATCGATAACGAGACTTGGAACAATTACTACCGATCTGGTCAGAAATTATTCAGACGGTCAGTCGTGGCGATCGTCGAGATATTCAGAAGCGATGTTTCGATCGTTTGGAGCAGGGTGGCTAACGATTCAGTGACGGCTGGAGCAGTCTAAGTGTAGCGGCTAATCCGGAGTTCATGTGACAGAGTGATCTGCAACCCGGGTAAATGATGGATCCTTTGCAACCAGGTGAAGACCATCCAAGTCTGATGTGCGGTCGGAGGGAGTTGCGGCAGTTGGACACTACGGGGCGATCCGTTCAGTCATCGCACCACGAGTTTTGGTCGCTGAAGTTCGGAACGGCTTTTGATTGTTTGTTCGTTTAGGCAGGTAGTCGTGCTTACTGTCGTTTTGTTGGTGATTTGGCGGTGTAGGCTCAAATACGGCTGTCATTATCGATGTTGTCGTACGATGGCATAATTGATTCTTTGATAGGTTCTGTCAGCTTTGATTGCTGCGATAGGTTCCACCAGTGAATTCGGGGATGCGTTGGAGCCCGCCAATGTTACGGTCGAGCGCACTTCGATTTCGAGCAACACATAGAGGGTCATCCAGTTGGAGCTTGACGTTTGCTCCGGACTGGTTTTAGATGTGTTGGCGTGTATGTTTTGGCTTCAAGTTGGTGGTTATCGATGGTTAATTGTTAACGGGCCAAGCGAGAGTTACTTAATGGGGGCCTTTTGTCGAAATGACCGTCCACGGTTCTGTTTCCCCATTCGACTCGCCGGCACGCCGCTTGGCACAATCGGAGAGAGGCAACGTCGTCGGGGCCGACACCGAGAAAAGTACACACGTTGTAGTGGCGATCGATCAATCGCGAAGGCAAATTGGCTTGACGCTGGATC
>JAKARV010000015.1:20229-38485 GCA_021819205.1 Actinomycetes bacterium
AAGCCTCTCGAGGCGGACATTATCCGCTGCCTAGCCTGAGATCGCTTGCGATGGCACATGGCCGGATCACGACCGATCTCAAAGCGCCGAAAGCTGCCGAAGAGAGATCGCAGCCGGAATCTTGGCTTATCGGGGGTGCGAGATCACGCCGGTGCTCTCCTTGTGGTTTCACCGCCTTCTTTGCGTTTCGGGGCGGGCCAAACGCTTAGCCTGACTTGCCCTGATCTCCGGGTTGGCAGGCGATTGGCGCAATAGGCGGATAGCTGCCGGAGAAAGCGGCCTCTTTCCGGCGTCGAGTATGCACTTTTTCAAGTGTGCCGAGTTTGCTCCCGAAGATACCTCTAGTTGAGCACGGATAGCTCGCTTCGGTAAGGCTAGGAGAGCCTGAAGAAGATAAGGCGGTTATCTAAAGTGGGCAATACCATCCCTGCTTTACAGTTTGCGTTGGAGGGTCTAACCCTTCAACAGCAGGTGATCTCCAACAACGTCGCCAACGCCAGCACCCCCGGCTTCTTGGCCAGCAACGTCTCCTTCGAGTCCTCGCTGGCCAGCGCGCTTGCGGGTGGGGGAAGCGCTACGGCATCGGTGACCACCTCCAACGCGCCGGTCGGGTTGAACGGGAACAACGTCTCGCTCTCCACCGAGCTGGTCAATTTGGAGAAGAACGCCATGGCTTACCAGGCCGTTTCAAACCAGCTCACCACCCAGTTCCAGATCCTCTCCGGGTCGATGGGAGGTCAGTTCTAACCATGTCACTCTTCGGATCCATCGATATCGCCGGCACTGGAATCAATGCACAGCAGACCTGGCTGGATACCATTGCCTCAAACGTCGCCAACGCCAACGACACCGCTGCCGTGGGTCAACCGATCTACCAGCAGCAGGAGGTGCTTGTCCAGCCAGCCGCCGCCACCTCTCCGATGCCGGTTCCCAACGCCACCGGCTACGCGCTTGGAACCGGGGTGCAGGTGGACGCCATCGTTACCCCGAACCCGAATGGACAGCTGGCTTATCAGCCGACGTCTACGCTCGCCAATGCCCAGGGGTACGTGAACACGCCCGGAATCAGCCTCGCCGCCCAGCTGGGCAATATGGTTACTGCCCAGTACGGTTACCAGGCCAATGTCTCGGTAATCAACCACGCCAAGGCCGCCTACGAGGCGGTACTGGGGATCGTCGGCTGATGATACCGGCAATTCCTCCCCTCTCGGCCACTGCCGCACTTCCCGCGCCACTGGTGCAGCCCTCCGGTGGCGCCGCCGCCTCCGGTTTTGGCCAAGTCCTCGGCCAGGCGATCGACTCGTTGCAAGGCGTTCAGGCGTCGGCTTCGACCCAAGCCCAGCAGGTAGCTAGCGGCTCCGCCAACCTCGGAAACGCCATGATCGCCTCGACGGAGTCGCTGCTCACGACGCAGCTAGCCGTCGCCCTCCGCAACGGGGTGGTAGGCGCGGTCAACCAGATCATGTCGACCCAGTTCTAGCCGGTCGAGCATGGCGTCCAACGATATGCTCGGCCAAGCCCAGCGGAACGCAAAGCGGTTTCTCGCTGGCTTCTCCACCGGCCAGAAGGCCATAGTGCTGATCGGGCTGGCTCTGGTAGTCGCGCTGGCGGTGCTCTACTCATCCCTGACCTCGGCCCCAACATACGGTGTTCTCTTCTCCAACCTCTCCTCGCAGGACGCCGGTGCCATCAGCGCCAAGCTGCAGGCGGCGAACGTCCCGTTCCAGCTGGCCAGCGGTGGGCAGACCATCCTGGTTCCGCAGAACCTGGTGGACCAGGAGCGGATCGACATGGCTCAGGCCGGCCTTCCCGCCAACTCCACAGTGGGGCTGTCCCTCCTCTCCACGGTGGGGATCACCACCTCGCAACTGACCCAGCAGGCCGACTATCAGGCGGCCCTCCAAGGGCAGCTTGAGCAGACGATCGAGGCGATCAACGGGGTCAGCTCGGCACAGGTGAACCTGGCGTTGCCACCGACAGACGTCTTCGCCGCCGGGACCGGGCAGAGCCCGTCCGCCTCGGTGATCGTTACACTGTCGCCCGGCGTCACCCTTACCGCAACGCAAGTGCAGGCGATCGTGCACCTGGTCGCCTCCGCGATCCCGGGGATGGCCGCCTCCGACGTAACCGTAGCCGACCAGAACGGCGACGTGCTTGCGGCTCCGGGGATGTCGAGCACGGGGGGGAGTTCGTCGGGGGCGACCCAAGCCTTCAACTCCCAGCTCGAGTCGTCGATCCAATCGATGCTCGATAGCGTGCTCGGCCCCAACAACTCCAACGTCCGGGTGGCGGCGACCTTAAACTTCAACCAGGTGACCACCTCGACCCAGTCGATTCCGCTGGGAAAGAACGGAAAGCCGATCACCGCGGTTACCCAGAACCAGACCCAGACCCAGACCTATACCGGCACCGGCGCCGTCCCCGGAGGCGCCCTCGGGGCGGTAGGCGCGGCAGTTGGAAACCAGACTGGGAACTACAAGCAGACCTCGGCCACCACCTCCTACGCCATGGGGCAGATCAGCCAGACGGTGGATCAAGCCCCGGGGCAGATCCAGCGGCTATCGATCGCGGTGGCGATCAACTCCAAGGCCAAGGGGGCATCGGTCGCCAAGATCAAGCAGCTGGTCTCGGCGGCAGCCGGCGTGATGGCCAGCCGTGGCGACACCCTGTCGGTGGTCGCTCTCCCCTTTGCCACCCAATCGGCGGCGCCGGTCTCGGCCTTCCCGCTCTCGTCGATCTTGGGGCTGGGAAAGATCGTCCTTTTGGTAGCTGGCATCGCGGTGGCGATCCTGCTGATGTCGCGGGCATCCGCCTCTACCGAGATCGAACCGCTGGCGCTGGAGGAGTTCACGCCGCAGCTGGCGCTTGCCGGAGCCGCCACCGCCGAGCTTCCCCGGGCGCTCACCATGCCCGAACCCAGCCAGATAGTAGCCGACGACGTGCTCGACTACATCGACAAGCAACCCGATGACGTGGCCAAGCTGCTCCGGGTGTGGATGAACTCTCGGAGCCGGCATTGAAGGCCTCCGAGCTGACCGGCATGCAGCGCTCGGCGGCTGTTCTTGTCCAGCTTGGAACCGATCTTGCCGCTCGGGTACTCCGCTCGATGAGCGAGGCGGAGGCGGTCAGCCTAACGCTCGAGGTGGCGAAGCTTCCCAGCCTTGACAAGGAGGCCATCACCGAGCTGATGCAGGACTTTGTCGACTCGGTGGTCGCGGTGCGCACGGTCGGCCAGGGAGGCGTAGATACCGCCCGCGACATTCTCGCCGCCCGGCTGGGCAAGGCGGAGGCGGAGGAGATCCTGGCGCAGTTCTCCGGCCAGAGTTCCTCCAACCCGCTAGGTTTTCTGACCCACGTGGAATCCTTCCAGCTGGTCTCCTTTCTCCAGGAAGAGCACCCCCAGGTGGTCGCGGTGATCCTCTCCAACGTCTCCCCCGATCTTGCCGCCCAAGTCATGGGGGGCATGCCCGACGAGGTGCGGGCGGACGTCGCGCGGCGAATTGCCCTCTTGAGCCGGGTGGACCCCGGAATTGTCGACCTCGCCGCCAGCGTGCTTCAACGAAAGCTTGCCGGCCTTACCAAGGCTGGCCCGGTAGCAATCCGCAGCGGGATCTCCGCAGTGGTGGAGATCCTCAACAACGTGGATCAGACGACCGAGAAGCGGCTCCTCTCCGATCTGGAGTCGATCGATCCGGAGCTTGCCGACAAGATCCGGGAGCAGATGTTCGTCTTCGAAGACGTAATGGAGCTCGAGGACCGCACGCTCCAGCGGGTGCTCCGCCAGGTCTCCCCGAAGGATCTGGCCGTGGCGTTGAAGGGAATCCCGCCGAATCTGGTCCAGCGGGTGATGAGCAATATCTCCGAGCGGGCCGCCGAGGATCTCCAGGAGGAGATCGACGTGCTTGGACCGGTCCGGCTGTCAACGGTCGAGGCGGCACAGGCGGGAATCGTCCGTGCCGTCCGCGAACTCGAAGCCTCCGGAGAGATTACGGTAGCCCGCTCCAACGAGGAGCTTGTGCAGTGAACGATAGCGCAGAGCCGGTCGCCGTCCGGCTGGACTTGCCTCCGATCGATCGGGTACTCACCGACATCACCTCCGGCTTGAACACCCCGGTCTGGGCGAGGCGCCGGGAGGAGGAGATCGACGCCGCCCGCCACGCCGGGTTCGCCGAGGGGACCGAGTTCGGCCGGCGGGAGGTCGAGGCGAAGTTGGAGATCGACCGACGGCGCCTCAACGAGCAGCTCTCGAGCGTAAAGCGGCTGATCGACGCGCTGGATTCGGCGATCGAAGCCGGGGTGAAGCTAGAGATGGAGGAGGTGGTGAGCCTGGCTTTGGAGCTTACCTCCCGCCTGCTGGGGAGTGATCTCGTTGGCCGGGAGGAGCGGATCCTCTCGGCCGTTGATGATGCCGTCGCCTCCTCGCCACACCGCGGCCCGGTTCGGGTCGTGATCAACCCGTCGGTGCGCGAGCCGCTGGAGCCGCTGCTTGCCGGCCTCTCCGATACCAGCGGACGAGAGTTCGAGGTTTACTCAGACGACGCGCTCGATAGCTACGACGTTCTTGTCGAGATTGGGCCGCAGGTCTTTGACGGCCGGGTAGACGCCGCCTTCGAGCGCGTACTCCAGGAACTCAAGGGGTGGAAGTGATTCCCGGACCGATACGCGACCAGCTTGCGGAGGCGGTCCGGCCGCTTCCCCGCGGCCGGGTCTGCCGCATAGTCGGGATGCACCTCGAGGTAGAGGGGGTGGATGCTGGCATTGGCGACGCCGTTCGCGTCGATCTTGGTGGCGACAAGTCGCTCATGGCAGAGGTAGTCGGGCTCGACAACGGCCGGCTCATCTGCATGCCCTTCACGCCGATGTCCGGAGTGCGCTACGGCAACGCCGCTTGGTCGCTCCGGAGGCCGCCGCTTTTTCCGGCGGGCCGGGGCCTCCTTGGCCGGGTGGTCGACGCCGAGGGACGGCCGATGGACGGAGAAGGTGATCTCGATGCCGAGGCGATGGTCGAGATCGACTCCCGCGCCCCCTCCCCGATGCAGCGGGCACTGATCGACACCCAGCTGTCCTTGGGGGTGAAGGTGATCGACACTATGGTTCCCTGCGGCGTCGGGCAGCGGCTCGGTGTCTTTGCAGGTGCCGGAGTCGGTAAATCATCCCTGCTCTCGATGATGATCCGTGGCTCGGACGTTGACGTAACCGTCCTCGCCTTGGTGGGTGAGCGCGGCCGGGAGGTGCGGGAGTTCATCGAGAACGATCTGGGAGCCGAGGGCCGCAAGCGGTCGGTGATCGTGGTGGCAACTTCGGACTCCCCGCCGCTTCTGCGGGTGAGAGCGGCGCTCTCCGCCACCCGCGTAGCCGAGCACTTTCGGGACCAGGGGCTCCGGGTGCTCCTGATCATGGACTCCCTGACCCGGCTTGGCCTTGCCCAGCGGGAGATCGGCCTCTCCGCTGGAGAGCCTCCCAGCGTGCGTGGGTATCCACCGTCGGTCTTCTCGTTGATGGCGCGGTTGCTGGAGCGGGCCGGCACCTCCGACCGGGGGAGCATAACCGGCATCTACTCCGTCCTGGTGGATGGGGACGACCTCAACGATCCGATCGCCGACTCTGCCCGTTCTGTCCTTGACGGCCACATCGTGCTTAGCCGTCCTCAAGCCCAGAAGGGACTGTACCCGGCGGTCTCGGTGTTGCAGTCGCTCTCCCGGCTCGAGAGTGCAATCCTTGACCAGCGGCGCCGGCTGATTGCACAGAACGTCCGCCGGATCTACGCCGTGTTGGAAGAGATGCGGGACCTGATCGATCTCGGTGCCTACCAACAGGGTTCGAACTTGGAGGTGGACATGGCCATGGGCCTGGTGCCCAAGCTCGACTCCTTTTTCCGCCAAGGGTTGCAGGAAATAGTGGGGAGCGGTGATTCCTGGTCTCGGCTGGCGACTGTGCTGGGGGAGGCGTAGATGCGCAGCAGGCGGAGGCGATCGCTCGAGTACACGATCCGGAGGACCGAGGTGGCGAGGTGGCTGGAGATCCAAGCGCTGCGCCAGGGGTCGGAGAAGCTCCGGCAGAGCGAAGCCCGTGCCATCAACCGCGCCGCCGGAGCCGACTCTGCCCGGGGAGACCGCCACTTGGGACCCGCAGCCCTGCAGCTTGCGCTGGAGGCCCGGAACCAGGCCCGTGCGGCTGCCGCCGAGCAGAGCGTTCACCACCACAATCTCAAGTCGATCGACGAGCAGAGAAAGGTCCTCTCCCGGCTTTACCAGGCGGTCCTGCTCGAAGAGGACCGCGAGCTCGAACGCCGGGAGCTTGCCGACATGATCGACCGCTTCGTCGCCCGCCAGATCTACCTCGAGGGCGAGGAGAGATGACGGCGGCGATAAGCCAGGTCGCTTCCGCGATCGAGGCCAGCTTTGCCGACCTTGCCACTGCGGCGCAGAGCACGACGCCAACCGGCTTCATGCAGCTGCTGTCGGAGGTAGGTTCCCCAGCAACCGCTAGCGGAGCTAGCGGATCGAACCCAACTTCTGGCGGCTTTAGCGCAGCTCCTAGCGCCGCGGCCGCGGCCACTGTCTCCTCGCTTCCACTTCTGGTTCCGGTCTCTACCGCGGCTGGGCAGGCGGCGCAGCAGACGGGGGGAGCCGCCGCTGCTGCCGTCTCCGCCGCGGAATCGCAGCTCGGCGATCCCTACGTTTGGGGAGGCTCGACGCCGGCCACCGGCTTTGACTGCTCCGGCTTGGTCCAGTGGGCCTATGCGCAGGCCGGGGTTTCGCTCCCGCGGACTGCCGCCGAGCAGCAACAGGTTGGAGTCCGGGTTCCGTCGCTTGCCCAGGCGACCCCTGGTGATCTGGTCTTCTACGGGCAGCCGGCGTACCACGTTGGAATCTACCTCGGCAACGGGTTGATGATCGATGCTCCGGAGGCGGGCCAGACGGTTTCGATCGCTCCAGTGGGCAACCCCACCGAGATCCGCAACGTTGCCGCTCCAGTTGCGAGTGGCCAAAGCGGGCTGGCGCCGGTCTTCGCTCAGGCTTCGGCAGCCTACAACCTCCCCCCCTCTCTACTCCCAGCGGTGGCATCGGTGGAGTCGGGGATGAATCCGCAGGCAGTCTCGCCTGCAGGGGCCGAGGGTCTGATGCAGATCATGCCCCAGACCGCGCAGGGGTTGGGTATCAATCCCTTCGATCCGGTTCAAGCAATCTACGGTGCCGCCAAACTCCTTTCGGAGAAGCTCGCTGCCTTCGGATCGGTTCCGCTCGCGCTCGCCGCGTACAACGCCGGCGACGGCGCGGTGGAGAAGTACGGGGGGATCCCCCCGTATCAACAGACGCAGTCGTACGTCCAGATGGTCATGTCAAAGATGGGAGTGAACGGTGCCGGTTAAACCAGCAATGTCAAAGGGAGCGACCGATTCCCTGCTTGGGGTGGTGGCAAAACCCGCTCCGCAAGAAGGCAAGCAGCAACCAGCTGCTGCCGCCAGCTACATGGAGGTCGCGCGCCGTCTAGCCGGAGCGCCGGCGGTGAAGACCTTCACCAAGCGAGCGCAACCGGAGGCAGTTGCGACCGCACTCAAGGGCAAAAGGCAGCCCAGGCCGCACGGGGATGCTGGCGCAATCGCGGTTGCTATCTCTGCCTACCTCCCCCCCGCCAAGATCCAGCCGGCAAGTCCCGTCGGGACGGCTCATGCGGCGACCGTTGCCGGAGGCGTGGGGGTTTACAGCCCCTTGCAGCCGGTCCAACAGGCGCCTACGGTTGCGGAACAGACCGGGAAGACCCAACAGCCGGTCCAACAGGCGCCTACGGTTGCGGAACAGACCGGGAAGACCCAACAGCCGGTCCAACAGGCGCCTACGGTTGCGGAACAGACCGGGAAGACCCAACAGCCGGTCCAACAGGCGGCTACGGTTGCGGAACAGACCGGGAAGACCCAACAGCCACAAGCACCTCAGCAGACCCAGGCGGCTGTGGCTGGAGTTGTCCAACCTCGTTCAGGTCGCGCATTGGTCCAGGACTCGCTTCGGCAGCCCACGGTGCAGCTCCCGCAGCAGGATCCAGCCGTGCAAACCAGCGCCGAGGTGCTTGCTGCCGGCAAGACACTCGCATTCCATGGGTCCTCAAAATCACCGTTGCCGGCTTCGGCAACTGGGAAAATCGGTCCCCCAGGAGCGGCTGCAACCGTTCCCGCTACCCCGACCACCCCCGCCACTCCTCCGCCGCAGTTCGCGAGCACTATCGGCCCGGGAATGCCGCAGCTCGTGCTGGGGCTTCCGGTGACGGCGCCCTCGGGGGCGGGGAGGGAGGTTTGGTCACCGCCGCAGCCGGTGGCTCTTTCCGATCTCCAGCAGGTGGTGTACCACATGTCGAGGTCTGCGGAGCTGCCGGCGACGATGAGCGTCGCTCTCGAGCCGTCCAGCCTGGGAAGGATTCAGCTCCAAGTCCAAGTGGTCGGGGCCCACATCGAGGTGCACATCGCCGCAGAGCAGCCTGCGACCCTGGCGATGGTCCAGGATCAGCTGGGCTCGCTGGGAAGCCAGTTGATGGGCGATCTGGGAGGGGGCAAAGCTGGCGGGTGGCGTCCACCCGCACCGGATTCCGCCTCAAGCCAACCGGCGCCGGAGCCGGTACCGTTGGTCCGTCCGTCTCCGAGCCGCCTCGGTTCGGTCGATCTGATTCTCTAGCCAAGACCTACGAAGGAGGAAGGAATGACCCTTTCGGTAAACCCGGTCGCGCAAGCGACCCAGACCACAAGTACCCAGTCGACTACGGGAAGCGGGGGATCTGGAAGCCAGATAGCAAACATATCCTCGTCCGAGTTTCTCCAGCTGCTGGTGACGGAGCTGACCAACCAGAATCCGCTTTCGCCGATGAATCCATCGCAGATGGTCTCTCAGACTTCGCAGCTCTCCACCGTGCAGATCCTCAACAACCTCTCGACCCAGATCCAGAGCCTCCAGTCCCAAGACGCGGTGCTACAGGGGGCCGGCCTTATCGGCCAGACCGTTACCTACTCGCCCTCCCAGGGCCAGTACCAGAGTGGTACCGTCAGCGGGGTTGCCATCCAAAACGGCGTTCTCAACCTCAACATCGGTGGCTCTCTGGTGCCTGCATCCCAGGTGGTGGCGGTTGGAATGGTACCGGCTACCGCCTAAGTGCCAGCAATTTAGTTTTCAGACGAGAATCAAAAGCCAAGGAGAATCAAATTGACCAAGTCGCTATCCTCAGCCATCTCGGGCATCGAAGCCAATCAGGCATGGCTGGACAACATCGCCAACAACATCGCCAACTCGAACACGGTCGGCTACCAGTCAACGTCGATCCAGTTTGCCGACCTCCTCTATCAGCAGACCCAGGGTGCCGGAGCCCCGACCCCGGGGATCGTTGGCGGGACCAACCCGATTACGGTCGGTTCCGGGGTGCGGGTCGCATCGACCAACACCAACTTTTCCCAGGGAACTCTGCAGCAAACCGGGAACCCCACAGATGTGGCGATCCAGGGACAGGGCTTTCTGGTGGTCGACCAAGGCGGCCAGAACATGTATACCCGGGACGGAAGCCTCCAGCTTGACGCCGCAGGCCAGCTGGTCACCGCCTCGGGCGCCATCGTCCAGGGTTGGGTGCCGCAGGCCAACGGGCAGATAAACCCGAACTCGCCGCTCGGATCGATCGCCATTCCCCAGGGGCAGGTAGCCAACCCGGTGGCGACCCAGAACGTGACGCTGGGAGGGAACCTCCCTGCCGGGGGAACAAATCCCGTCGTGGTGACCACCACCGGCTACGACTCGCTTGGTGACCCGATCCCACTCACCTTCACCTTTACCCCCTCTGGGACGGCCAATACCTGGACGGTAACCGCCAGCACCACTATGCCCGGGACGACCACGGCTGCCGCGTTGCAGCTTGGCGGGGCCGCATCCCAGACCGTGACCTTTAACTCCACCACGGGGCAGATCTCCGGCATCAGTGGTGCCGAGGCGTCCAACCCGGACGCGCTCGCCGTTACTGGCTTTCCGACCGGATACAACCTCCCGTCCGGGTACGCCATGAACCTGGACTTCCCGCAGCCCGGCACTCAGCAGGCGGTAACCCAGTTCGCTGCCGCCTCCCCAAGCGTCCAGGTGACCAACCAGGACGGAGCTCCATCGGGTGCGCTTACCGGCTTCACCATCGGCAGCGACGGCGTGGTTCAAGGCAACTACGCAAACGGCAAGTCGCAGGTCCTGGGGCAGATCGCCACGGCGCTCTTTGCAAATCCGGAGGGGTTGGCAAAGCAGGGGAACCTGCTCTATGCCGCCTCGCTCAACTCCGGCGCCGCCCAGCTCGGTGCTCCAGGCCTGGGAGGGCGGGGTAGCCTCGTCGGAGGTGCGGTCGAAGGCTCGAACGTCAGCATCGGCCAGGAACTGACCGATTTGGTGGTAGCCCAGACTGCCTACCAGGCGAATACCAAGGTGGTCTCTACCACCGCCACGGTGCTCCAGGCCCTGGTGCAGATGGCGTAACCGCGCTCACCCCAAGAAGGCGTTTGGCGCAACCGCTAAACGCCTTCTTGGGGTTTTTGCCGATTCGACGCCAAGACACGGGCGCGAAAGTTGGCTTTCAGTGTCACACCCTTGATGCCGATGCTTACAAGTGCACAAGGGAGGTGCACTTTGATCGAGGTAACTCGACTGTCAGGATCGACGCTTGTCCTCAACGCGGACCTGATCGAGCGCGTAGAGGAGACACCGGATACGGTGATAACGCTTACCACTGGCACCTGCTACCTGGTTAGGGAGCGGGTCGAAGAGGTGGTAGAGCAGATAATCGAGTACAAGGAGAAGGTCTTCCATCCGCGCATCCGTCTTGCCGATCGCCCAGCCCTCTCGGTCGTCTCCACCGAAGGCGAGGACGGGTAGCCATGGACATCGCAACCCCGCTCGGCATCGGCCTCGGGCTCGTCTTCGTCATCGTTTCGATGGTGATGGACGGGGGGAATCCCGGCACGTTGATTGCGCCATCGGCCATCCTCCTGGTCATGGGGGGCACGGTCGCGGTTTCGTTGGCCGGCATCCGGTTCAAAGAGGTATCCAGGGTCATCGGGGCGCTTAAAGCGGCGGTCCTTGCGAAGCCGGTTACCGCCGACGAGACGGTGGTTGCGTTGGTTCGCTTTGCCGATATGGCCCGGCGCGAAGGGGTGCTGGCTTTGGAGGCGGCGGCCAAGGACATCAAGGACCCCTTTTTGAAGAGTGGCGTTCAGCTGGTCGTCGACGGGGTGGATGGCGAGAAGATCCAGGAGATTTTGGAGGCGGATATCGACGCCATGCGCGCTCGCCACCGCCAAGGGGCCAAGTTTTTCAAGGACATGGCCGGCTTCGCCCCGACCCTGGGAATTCTCGGGACGGTAATGGGGCTGATCCACGTGCTTGCCAACCTCTCTTCCCCAAACACTCTAGGACCGGCGATCTCCGCCGCCTTTACCGCCACCCTCTGGGGAGTGATGACCGCCAACGTCATCTGGCTTCCCATCTCCAACAAGCTTGCCAACCTGGCCGAGCACGAGCACCTCGCCAAGCGGCTGGTCGTCGACGGTATCCTCGCCATTCAGGGCGGAGCCTCGCCGCGCCTACTCGAGCAGCAGCTTCTCACCTACCTGGCACCCGCCGACCGTTCCAGCGGCGACAAGGCCAAGAAGAAGGCGGCGTAACCGGTGTCGCGGCACTCCAGCCACGTAGAAGAGCCGGAGAACTCCGAGCGGTGGTTGCTCACCTACTCGGACATGATCACCCTGCTGCTGGCGCTTTTTGTCGTCCTCTTCGCCATGAGCAGCATTAGCGTGAAAAAGTTTGATGAGTTCAAGACCGGTGTCCTCCAGTCCTTCTCGACCGTCCAGCTCCAGGCGGTAGAGCAGGGGGGCACCGGCCTTCTCCAGAACCCATCCCTCACCTCCCGCCCCGGGGTTACCCCTGGACCCCCGCGCATCTCTATCCCGCAGGTCGGGGCGGGGCAGCCCACTCCTCAGCAGATCGCCCAACAGATCTCGAAAGCTCTCGCGCAGGCCAACCTCTCACAGGATGCCCAAGTGGTTGTGGAGCAGCGCGGGGTTGTTATCCGGCTCCTCTCCGACAAGGTCTTCTTCTCTTCCGACGCCGCCTCTCTTGGGGCTGTCGGCGCCCAGGTGGTGGACACAATAGCCCAGGTGGTCAAGCCACTCGGCAACGACCTCGTCATCGAAGGGTACACCGACTCGGCTCCGATAGTCGGCGGCCCCTACACCTCCAACTTCGAGCTCTCTGCGATCAGGGCGGTTACCGTTCTTGAGAGGTTGATGAAGGTCGACGGGATCGCACCGACTCGGCTTTCGGCAACCGGGTACGGCGATACCCATCCGATAGCCTCGAACACCACGCCGGCCGGCATGGCGATGAACCGGAGGGTTGACGTGGTAATCCTGAACAACCAGACCAACAGTCGCATCTAAGGAGGGACGATGGCAGCCAAGACGGCTGAGAAGACAGAAACGCCAGCCAAGGCTCCGAGCGCGAAGAAGGAGAAGGGAAAGAAGAAGGGGAAGAAGCTTTTTCTTCTCATCTTGGTTGTGCTCCTGCTTGGTGGGGGTGCTGGCGGCTACCTCATGCTCTCATCCGCAAAGCGGCCGCAGGGCAAGGTCTCGCTCCCGCCGGTTACCTTCTCGGTTCCGCAGATAACCACCAATTTGGACGATGGCCACCTGATCCAGGTGAGCATGATCCTGGTGCTTGACCCGGGCGACTCGACAGCTCTTGTCCGCGCTGATCTGGACCAGCTCGAGAACGCGGCGATCCTCGCCTTTGGCTCGATGAGCTTTGGCCAACTGTCGCCGTCATCGGGCCGAGTTGCCGCCCAGCAGGTGCTCGCCAACACCTTCAACGCCGTACTTCACCACGGGAAAAAGCCGTGGGATACGGTGACCGGAGTGGAGTTCACCAACTTCATACTCCAGTAACCGCACGCCGTATCACGGCGGCTTTTGCGGGTTTATTTCAGTTCGCGCCTTATCGGCCGATGAATTTGAGCGTGAGTGGGGAAGATCAGCAGAAGCAGCAACGGGTCCGGACGGTAGACTTCCGACTCCCGCGTAGCTTCGAGCGTAGCCAGCTGCGCGGCGTAGAGATCATCCTTGGCAGCGCCATGCGCCCGGCGGGAACCCTCATCGGTGCGGCTCTCCGGAGGACCGTCCGGATCGACGTAACCGGTCTCGACCAGCTCTCCTGGGAGGCGGTTCTAACCGATACCAGCGGCCACGGCCTGGTCCTTACCTTCGGCTTGCCCCCCTTAGGATCTCGAGCGGTCCTGTTCGCCCCCATGGAGGCGGCGCTGCTCATGCTCGATCTTCGCCTCGGCGGAACCGGAGTCGACGACTCCTACCAGGAAGAGCGCCAGCTCACCGATCTTGAGCAGACGCTGCTCGCGCCGATCGTTGCCGACCTTGCACACCAGATCGCCACCGCGATCTCCACCCAGTTTCCGGTCTCATTGGAACGGATGCACACCGAGCCGTCGCTCGAGTTTATTCAAGGCATTCCGCTCCAGGAGATGTGTGTCGTGGTCAAGATGGACGCTGCCATCGCCGACACCAATCCGAGCACGCTTACCTTGGTCCTGCCGTACTCGATGCTCCGCCCGGTAGTCGACCTGCTCTCCAACCGCACCACGGCACTTCCCGACGTCGACGACGGGTTCAAGCAGGATCTGGCGGAGCGTCTGCTCGACGTGGAGGTTGTGGCGAGAGTCAGGTTCAGGCCGACCTCGATCTCCAGCCAGCGGTTGCTCGAACTCCGCGAAGGCGAGGTGCTCAACGTCGGCCACCGCCAGGGCAAGCCGCTCTCGTTGATGGTCGACCGGGTCCAGGTGGCGCAGGCGGTTCTTGGGCAGTCCGGTTCGCGAGTGGCCGCGGTGATAGTTGAAGGGGAGGCGTGATGGACGATCAGACGCTTGCGGCGAGCAACCTGGCGGTGCTGCGCAACGTGGAGATGGAGCTCTCGGTAGAGCTTGGGCGGGTGAAGATGCCGATCAAGTCGCTGCTCGCGCTCTCGAACGGGGACGTCATCGAGCTCGACCGCTCGGCTAACGCTCCGGTTGACGTGCTCGTCAATGGCACGCTTGTTGCCAAGGGCGAAGTGGTAATGATCGACGACGAGTTTGGCGTCCGGATTATCGAAGTCGTCCGCTCCGAAGAGGTGGCGGAGAACTTGGGTACGGGTTCCTGAGATGGGAACCATTTTCCAGGCGTTGATCTCGCTTGCCGTGGTCCTCGGGATCATCGTGCTGCTGGCCCGGAGCGCTCGGTCCAGGCGCCTGGGCCTCGCTGGCAACCCCGGTGCCGGCGCTGTCAAGGTGGTTCAGCGGGTGACCCTCGCCCCCAAGTCGGCGCTGTACGTGGTGGAGACCGCTTCGGGCCGGCTGCTGGTGGGCGCCTCTCCAGGCGCCATAAACCTGCTGGCCGAGTTGCCGCCGCCCCTCAAAGAGGAGAGCATCGATGTCATCGACCTCTCCGGCGTCTCGGATCCGGAGCGCACCCTCGCCGACGCCTGGGGCAAGCGGCAGCCTTTGGGGCGCGAAAGTTTGTTCCAAGGGGTGGCGAGGCTGGTCCGGAGCGCCCGGAGTTGAGCCGGCTTCACCTGCTGGCGGCGACCGGGGTCTCCCAGCTGCCGTCGCTCAACATCACCCTGCACAGCCCCCAGGCACCAAGTACCAGCCTGATCATAATCCTGGTGCTCACCTTCCTCTCGGTCGCGCCTTCGGTGCTGATCCTCTTTACCGGCTTTGCCCAAATCGTCGTAGTCCTCTCGATAACCCGGAACGCCCTCGGACTTACGGCGGTCCCTCCCAACCAGGTCCTGGCGGGATTGGCGCTTTTCTTGTCGATATTCATCATGGCTCCGACTTTGACGACCGTCGACCACCAGGCAGTTAAGCCCTACCTCGCCGGCAAGATCAACGCGGTCCAAGCCTACGATCGGGCGGAGGCCCCGATCAAGCAGTGGATGCTGAAGAACACCCGCTCGCAAGAGCTGGCGCTCTTCTCCTCTGCCGACCACACCGCGAACCTCCCGGCGGCCGCAACCCCGATGACCGCGGTAATTCCGGCCTTCCTCCTCTCCGAGCTTCACTCCGCCTTCGTGATGGGGTTCGTGATCTACCTCCCGTTTCTCATCATCGACCTGGTCGTCTCGTCGGTGTTGATGAGCTTGGGGATGATGATGCTTCCGCCTACGCTGGTCTCGCTCCCGTTCAAGCTGCTCCTCTTTGTGATGGTCAATGGCTGGTCCCTGGTCGTTAGCGCTTTGCTGGTGAGCATGCGATGAACGATGGGCCGGTTATTCAGCTTGCCGGACAGGCGCTCTACGTCGCCGCCGCGCTCTCCGGGCCAATCTTGGCGTCTGCTCTCGGCATCGGACTGGTGGTGGCGCTGGTGCAGACGTTGACCCAGATTCAGGAGGCTACGCTCAGCTTCCTCCCCAAGCTGGCAGTGATCGCGCTGGTTCTCTTCTTCGCCGGCCACTGGATGCTCGGGGAGCTGACCGGCTTTACCGTGCAGATCTACCGCGAGATCCCCAGCCTGGTCAGAACGTTGTAGCGATGCCGGTGCAGTTCTCGCTCGACCCGCACTGGCTGCTCTACTATCTGGTGGCCTTTGCCCGCGCAATGGGGTTCGTGCTGGTCGCTCTTCCCTTCGCGCTTCCGGTGGTGCCGAAGACGGTCCAGGGTGCCTTCGGCGTGGCGGTCGGGCTCGGTACCGAGCCGCTCGTTGCCCGCCTCCACCTTGCCTTTCCCACCACCGGCGGGTTGATCTTCGAACTCGCCGCCCAGCTGCTCATCGGCGCACTCCTCGGCTACATGGGGATGCTCTTTGTCTCGGTCGGCTCTGCCGCCGGGAGCCTCGTTGGGGTTTTTGGCGGTTTTGCGACTCCTCCCGCCCTTGACCCGCTCTCTTACAACCAGACCCCGATCACCGGGGAGTTCTACAACCTGATCTGGATCGTCCTATTTTTTGTCTCCGGCGCCGACGTAGCCGTGCTCCACGGTTATTTTCTCTCCTTCTCCACCGGGGTCCTCGGCCACCTCGCCTTCAACCTGCACATGGTCGTCACCGCGGTGACGCTGCTCTTTGGCACGGCGCTGGAGATCGCATCTCCGGTGCTGGCGGTAATGTTTTTCTCGCAGGTGGTGGTGGGGATCCTGGTCAAGGTGGCCCCCCAGCTCTACGCGCTTACCTTCATCTTCCCGCTGCAGATCCTGCTCTCGTTCGTGCTGATGGTGCTATCGATGTCGGTCCTTCCCCACCTTTTCGACGCCTCGATGCGCGATCTGCTGGCGGCAGAGCGCGACCTGTTGGGGGGTTAGATGCCAAAGAACCAGGGCACCGAGCAGCCGACACCGCGCAAGTTGGAGAAGGCTCGCAAGGAGGGGATGGTAGCGCGCTCTCCCGATCTTGCCAGTTGGAGTGTCATTTTGGCCTTCAGCTTCGCGGTCCCGGCGATCTTTCGCGCCCTCTCCTCCAAGATCGTCTCCTTCGGGGTGCTCGCATTTACCTCCGGCGCCACCAGTACCACCAGCGATCTGCGCAGGCTGGACACCGGGCTGGTCACCGCGATTGAGCTGATAGCGCTGGCCGGGATTCCTTTTGTGGCCATGGCGGTGCTGGTCAACTTTGCCCAGGTCGGACTGCGCTTTATCCCGTCAAAGCTGGCGCCTAAGCCGACCAACTTCTCGCCGGGGCACAACATCAAGCGGATCTTCTCGAGCGGACCCGCCGTTGACACCCTCAAGGGGATCGTGAAGCTTTTGGTGGTGATCCTGGTCGGCTACCTGGTGGTGACCTCGTCGATCGACGCCATGACCGCCGGCAGCCTCTCCCCGCTGGAGGTCGCGAGCGTGACCGCCGGGAGCGCGATGGAACTGGTGAGGGTCACCAGCATCCTTGGACTCGTTATAGCGCTGGTCGACTTTGGCCGCAGCCGGAAGCAACTCCGGAAGCAGCTGCTGATGACTCGGCAGGAAGTAAAGGAGGAGAGCCGGGAGGCGGAGGGCGATGCCCAGGTGAAGGCGCGGAGACGCCGGGTAGCCATCGAGATCTCCCGCCGCCGGATGATCGTTGATGTTGCCAAGGCTGACGTGGTGGTGGTGAACCCGACCCACTACGCGGTAGCGCTGGGCTACGATGCAACCCGGGACCGCGCTCCCCGGGTGCTCGCCAAGGGTGCGGACCACCTTGCCGCCTCGATCAGAGCGCAGGCGGAGAAGAACGGGATACCGGTGGTGGTCGATCCGCCGCTTGCCCGGGCGGTCCACCGGGCCGCCGAGGTTGGGGAGTACATCCCCGCCTCGCTCTTTCTGGTGGTGGCGAGGCTGCTCGCCTTCGTCTACCAGCTCTCGCTCACCGCGCGGTACTACGAAACCCACCACGAGACCGACCGGTCGGAGCTTCCCGAGGAACTCCAGGACCTTATCGCGGCGCCGTGACGCACCATGCCAACCTGCGAAGGGGTTGTAGCCTGATCAAGAGGAGCCGTCGATTTGCGACTCGGTCTCCTGCCGTGTTGGGGACTTGCCCCGAGCGCATCTTTGGCAACGCAGCTCGTGCGGGCTACTTCCCGGACCTTTAGACCAACCGGAGAGATTGCGCGCCGTGCCGGCCTCTCCATGCCGGAGCGAAAAGCTGCTGCCCGGCATCTTTGCGCTTTACACCGGTTCCCAGCTTGCCACCGCTCTCTGCGGATTATGACCTCCGGGGTCGAGTTTGCCCTGCCATGTTCGCAGATGCGCCGTCAACAACGGTGGTCGCCAGCGGGTCCTCTCGTTCCGTCGTAGCCCGGATCTATAATGGACGCTATGGCAGCCTTCATGACCCAGGATGATTTCCTCCGGGCGCTCAGGGAGCATCCGGAGTGGAGGCAGGCCGTTCGCGCGGAGATCCTAGGGGAGGAGATTCTGTCCCTACCCGAGCTGGTGAAGGAGAACTCCAAGCAGATCGCCGCCCTTACCGAGCTGGTGAAGGAGAACTCCAAGCAGATCGCCGCCCTTACCGAGCGGATGGATCTGGTCGACGCACAGATCGCCGCGAACTCCAAGCAGATCGCCGCCCTTACCGAGCGGATGGATCTGGTCGACGCACAGATCGCCGCCAACTCCAAGCAGATCGCCGCCCTTACCGAGCGGATGGATCTGGTCGACGCACAGATCGCCGCGAACTCCAAGCAGATCGCCGCGAACTCCAAGCAGATCGCCGCGAACTCCAAGCAGATCGCCGCCC
>JAKARV010000015.1:38585-51284 GCA_021819205.1 Actinomycetes bacterium
AACTCCAAGCAGATCGCCGCCCTTACCGAGCGGATGGATCTGGTCGACGCACAGATCGCCGCGAACTCCAAGCAGATCGCCGCGAACTCCAAGCAGATCGCCGCGAACTCCAAGCAGATCGCCGCCCTTACCGAGCGGACAAAGGTGGTAGAGAACGATATTGGCGAGCTGAAAGGTTCGAACCTCGAGAGCGCGCTGGTGGCGAATCCTCGGCGGTTCCTGAAGCGGCATCGCGGGATCCGCTCGCTTAATTTTGACGAGCGGTATGTTATCTCAGAGCGGCTGCCAGACGACGAGCGTCTTGAGGTCGATCAGCTGGATGCGGTTCTGTACGCAGACGATCCCGATAGCGGGGAGCCACTTTATATCGCGGTCGAGGCGTCCTGGACGCCAAGTCGACACGATTTGGAGCGGGCACGCCGGCGTGCCGAGATCCTGGCCACGATCACTCGGACGCCTGTGGTTGCGTTGGTCGCTTACAATAAGGCCGCTATCGACCAGCGGCTTGTGGCGACAGCTCGGAAGATGGGCGTTGCCATGGCTCGCAAGGACGAGGGCGTCACCGTTCCGGCCGAGCCTATCGTGGCACCGTAGGGTTACCTCGATCCCTGCCAAAAGAGGGCGATCATCTCGAAGACGACCGTCGCCGCGGCAAGCGCGGTGATCTCGGCGTGGTCGTAGGCCGGAGCGACCTCGACTACGTCACAGCCGACGATGCCGAGTCCCTTCAGACCCCGGAGGAGCTGCAGAAGCTCCCGGCTTGCAAGGCCTCCAACCTCCGGGGTTCCGGTTCCGGGCGCGAACGCCGGGTCGAGCACGTCGATATCGACGGAGAGGTAGACCGGCGCTTCGCCGACCCGCTCGCGAATCGCCTCGATGGCGGCGCTGATGCCGATGATGGGAAGGTCGGTGGCCCGGATGGTGCGAAACCCCATCTGCCGGTCCTCGATCAGATCGTTTGGGCCGTAGATCGGGCCCCGGATGCCGGCGTGGATCGAGCGCTCCTCTAGCAGCAGCCCCTCCTCGAAGGCGCGCCGAAAGATGGTGCCGTGGGTCACCGGCGCCGAGAAGTAGGTGTCCCATGTGTCAAGGTGGGCGTCGAAGTGGATCAGGGCGACCGGTCCGTGCTTGCGCGCAACCGCCCGGAGCATCGGTAGGGCTATGGTGTGGTCGCCCCCGATGGCGATGATCCGGCGGCTTCCCTGCCCCACGATTGCGGCTTGCCGTTCGATCGCCGCCATCGCTTCGTCGATCGAGAAGGGGTTGGCCGCCACGTCTCCGGCGTCGGCGACCCGGGTTTCTTCGAGGGGCGAGCAACCCAGCTCGACGTGGTAGGCGGGACGGAGGTGGCGGGAGGCTTGCCTGACCGCTTGCGGACCGAAGCGGGCGCCGGGCCGGTAGGAGGTGCCCCCGTCAAAGGGGACCCCCAGGATGGCCACGTCGTAGTCGGGAACCCGGTCGATCTCCGGGATCCGGGCAAAGGTGGACCTGCCGGCGAACCTTGGGACTAGAAGCCCGTTCTCCGGGCCGTACTCGCCAGATGTCATGACTCTCCTCTCGATCAGGCGCGGGACCGCGCCACGCCGCCGCTCGGCTGTAGTACCTGGCCTACGAAGGCGCCGCCCCCTTCTCCGCAGAGAAAGGCGACGGTGGCTGCGATATCCGCTGGCGAAGCCAGCTCCCCAATCGGGATCAGGGCGCGGTAGCGTTCGCGCATCGCGGCAAGCGGAATGCCGGCGTCGGCCGCGTCCACCGCGAGCTGTTCGGTATCCACGTAGGCAGGGGCGATGGCGTTCGTGCAGATGCCGAAGGGAGCCAACTCCCTCCCCAATCCCTTGGCGAGCGCGATCAAGCCCGCCTTGGAGGCGGCGTAGGCCGAGGCTCCGGGGTACCCGGTGACCCCCCAACCCGAGGTGATGATGACGATACGCCCGAAGCTGGCGTCGCGCATCGCCGGGATCACCCGTTGGATCAGCCGGAAGTGGCCGGAGAGGTTGACGTCGATATGCCGCCACCAGCGCCCGGGCTCCTGCTCCAGGAACGGTTGCATCTCCATGAAGGCGGCGTTCGCCACCAGCGCTGTGACCGGGCCGAGTTCGGCGGCGACCGTAGCGGCAATCCCGTCGGCGGTGGAGATGTCTCCAGGAACCGAAAGTCCGCCGATCTCTTGAGCCAGCTCCTGTAGCTGCTCCTCGAACGCGACGTCGTTAACCGCGACCGCGTAACCCTCGCGGGCTAGCCGGCGTGCCGTTGCCGCGCCGATCCCGCGAGCGGCACCGGTCACCAGGGCTACTTGTTGCTTCGATACCATCAGATCACCGCCCCGGCGTTGGGGGAAAGCACTTCTCCGCAGTACATTCCGCCTTCGGTGGCGAGGAACCAGGCGGTGGCCGCTACCTCCTCCGGAGTCACCAACCGGCGCAGCGGAAGGGTGTCGAGATAGGCGGGCTCGCGCCAGCTTGAGCCGGGCGCGAGCAGCGGCGTGTCGGTTGGACCCGGAGCGATCGCGTTCACCCGGACCCCGGTCGCCGCCACCTCTACCGCCAGCGACTTGATCAGCCCGAGAAGAGCACCCTTGGCGGCCACGTAGTGGAGATCTTCGCTTCCTCCCCCGATGGCGAGTTCAGAGGAGATGGCGACGATGGCACCTTGCCCGCGGCGGAGCATCGCCGGAAGGCAGGCGGCGATGGTGGAGACCGTCCCTTTCAGGATTACCGAGAGCATCCGGTCCCACTGTTCGCGGCTGATCTCGGTGACCGGTATCGCCTCTTCGTAATAGCCGGCCGCAGTCACCAGGGCGTCGATCCGTCCGAAGCGCGCGAGCGTCTCCGAGACGGCCAGATTCACCGAGATCTCGTCGCGGACGTCAAGCTCGAAGCCCATGTCGCACTTTGCGCTGCGGAGGTCGAGGCCGGCCGTTGCCCACCCGCCTCGGGTGAACCGGTCGACGCAGGCCGCGCCGATCCCGCTGGCCGCGCCGGTGATCAGCGCCACCGGACGCTCGGTCGATTGCATCAAAACCCTTGCCCCTCTCCGGCCGGGTCGAGGTGGAGCTCGACGGCACGGCGGCGGGAACCAAATACCCAGGCCTGGATGGCATAGCCGGCGGCACCCAGCACCGCGGCCATCACCACCACCCCCCAGTTAAGGTACCAGACCCCTCCGTAGCTGTTCCGGGGCCAGGAGACGTTGATCGTCTCCGCTACGATCCAGGCGGCGGCGATCCAGGTGACCAACCCGCCTACCCGGCCCATCGAGACCGGTCCCGGACTCCAGGTGCCGCGGAGCCGGGCGTAGGCGAAGGCAACTACCGGCATCGAGTAGGAGATGAAGAAGCCGGCGGTGGCACCGCTTACGAGCAGGGTGTAGGCGTTAACGTTCTGGATGAAGAGGAATGCCCCGGAGACCAGGGCGACCAGTCCCAGTACCCGGCGGGGAAGCCGCTCCGGCCCGGAGAGCTTGCTGAGGAAGCCGGAGAAGGGGAGCTCGCTCGCCCTGGCGCTTGCCCAGATGGCGCGGGAGACGGCGGTCTCCACCGCGATCATGCTGGAGGTGAAGCCGAGGGCCAGCGCCACCAGCAGCCCCCGCCCCAGCGCCGGTCCCAAATCGGCGACTAGGGTGGTCGCGATCGGGTTGGTGTCTTTGCCCGCGAGCACCTGGCCAATGTCGGGAACGCTGAGCACCAGCGACATTGCGGCAAACATCACTAGGACGCCGGCCGCCGCGAGCGAGAGCCGGATCGCCTTGGGTAGAACCCTCCGCGAAGCGGCGACCTCCTCGGCGATCGAGCCGGCTGCTTCAAAGCCGAGGAAGGAGAAGCCGGTGATCGCGACCACGCCGAGGAAGGGGCCGAAGAGCCAGCCGCTACCGTGTGCGGTGTCCGCCCCGCTCAAAAGGAGCGCGAAGGGGTGGATCCGGTGGAAAAAGAGCATAACGATCCCAATGCCCAAAGAGGCGATCACCTCGATCGACATGGTCAGGTAGAGCAGCCACTTGAGCACCCTTGCCCCAATCATGTTGGCACCGGTCCCCAGCACCACGATCAGCAGGGCGAGCAGGCTGGTCTCGATGCCGCTTGGCGAGACGATCCCGATCGCCGGCGCGAGGAAGCCAGCTGCCGCCAGCGCGACCGATGTCACCGCGATGGTCAGTCCCCAGCTGTAGGCCCAGTTGGCGAACCAGCCGTAGCGCGCCCCGAGCAGCTCCTTCGACCAGGCATAGACGCTCCCCTGGAAGGGCCACTTGGACACCAAGTCTCCGAAGACCCCGGTCACCATCAGCTGGCCAACGAGCACTACCGGGAACGCCCACCAGAAGGCGGGACCGGCGCTCGCCAGTCCGATCGCAAAGACCGAGTAGATCCCGACGATCGGGGAGATGTCCGAGAAGGCCAGCGCGAAGGCGGACCAGAGGTTGAAGTCGCGTACCGGGGTCAGCGACTCGGGCAGTGGTTGGGTCGGTTCTGGCATGCTCTGCACTCCTTTGATCAATCGCTTTCGGGGCCTGGGTTTTCACCGGGAAGCTCCGGCTTGGTTACGCGGCGGGGTTCGAGGTCAAGGTTGCGAACGTGGGCGGCGATCTCCTCTAAAGAGGCGATCCAGAGACCGGGGATCTCCTCCATTCTCCGGACGAGCTGCTCGAGTGCGCTAGCCCGGGAGGGCCTGCCGGAGAGGAACGGATGGCAGGTGAGGCTGAAGACGCCGCCGATTTGGTGGAGTGCCTCGAGCTCCAGCATCCACATCTCCAGCGCCTTGCTCGGGCTTTCGATCAGGCCGGAGCCAATGAGTCCGGGGAGGTAGGCGTACTGCTCCCAGTCGTCGAGCGCCCAAGAGACCGGGATCTCGACCAGAGTGGTCCCACCAACAGCGCCCTCTACGGCCAGCAGGTAGGGGTGGTCCGAATCCATCAGGCTGGAGTCGTATTGGAAGCCGCGCTCGGTGAGCAGCGCCGGAGTGTGGTAGTTGATCTCCCACATCGGTGCCCGGTAGCCAACCGGGGTGATGCCGGTCGCGGAAAGGATCGCCTCCAAGCCGCGGTCGAGCATGCTGGCCTCAGCGTCTCTCGAGAGATTTGTGGTATCTTCGTGCAGGTAGCCGTGGTGAGCGATCTCGTGGCCGCCGTCGCGAATGGCTCGGACCGTGTCCGGGTACCGGTCCGCGGTGTATCCAGGGACGAAGAAGGTGGAGCGGATCCGGTGGCGCTCCAGGATCTCGAGGATCCGGGGGACCCCGACTAGGGGGCCGTACGCCTGGTGGCTCATCGGTCCCATCCGGTTCGCCGCGCGGGTGTCGATGCTGAGGATGGCCGACTCGGCGTCGACATCGAAGCTCAAACAGGCTGCCGAAGTCTTTCCGTCCGGCCACGCTACTGCTGCGGCAGGAGCGGAGGTGCTTCGGAGGTGGTTTCGCTCCGGTTCGGTGGCCACCAGACTCTCCTTTGAAAACGCCATGTGAAATGGTACGTGCGGGGGCCAAGCACCTTCTCGCAACTGGAGAATAGATATTTTTGCCGCCGTAGTATTGGGGTATGAAAGGGCCGCTGGTTGCAGAGGGAGGGGGCCGGTGAGCCTGTCGGTGCACGACCTGCTCCAACTCCCCGGCCTCGGGCTGGCGGTAGTAGCTGGCGAGCGCGGCCTCTCTAGGCGAGTAGCCTGGGCGCACATCTCCGATCTTCCCAACCCGTGGGACTGGCTTGGTCCGGGGGAACTTCTGCTCACCAACGGGACCAAGCTGGGATCGGCGCCGTCGCATCAAGTTACCTACATCGAGCGGTTGGAGGAGATCGGCGCCAGCGGGCTGGTGGTGGGGGATGGGACCTCCCAATGCCGGATTACCCGGAAGCTGCGGGAGCGGGCCGACGAACTCGGTTTCCCGCTGCTCCGCGGCCCCTACTCGCTCCGCTTCTCGGATGTGGCAAGAGCGGTAGCCCAGTCAGGTACTTCAGAGAGCGCCGCGCAGCTGGGAGCGGTGGCCCGGATGTACGACCGGATCCGCTGCGCCCTCCCGAAAAGCCGCGGAGTGCTGCTCGATATCGCGGAGGAGCTTGGGGTGGGGCTCGACCTCGTCGACCTTGCGAGCGGCTGCTCGCTGCTGTCGCCGGGCGCGCGAGGACGTTACGGAGAGCTGGCGGCCACGGCGTACCGGCAACGGGGATGCACCTTGCCTGGCGTGCTCCACCTGGTCCACGGGGTGGATGACCCCCGGGTGCTCGCCCTTCCGGTTCCCGGCGCTCGGCCCGCCGCTTTGGTGCTCGAGAGTGCCAGGGAGCGACTCCCGGCCCCCGCCATTCTTGGGCATCTGGTCTCCGCCGCCGGCCTTGAGCTTTCCCAGTGGCTCGCTGCCGCCGGCTCACGGCAGAGGATGGGAGCGGAGCTCTTCTCCCGCCTCGCCGATGGGCGCTGCGAACCGGAGATCGGCACTCGAGAGTTGCGCCAAATCGGGATAGCGCCCGAGGAGGCGGTGGTCGCTGCGGTGAGGAACGTTGCCGCTACCGCAGAAATTGGCGAGCACCTTGCGGCCGAGGGGGTGCAGCACCTGGAGATGGCGCAGGGCGGAAGGATTCTATTCGTAGTCGCCAGCAATGCGGTCGAAAGGCTCGCGGAGCTTTGCTCCGGTGCGGCGATCGGCACCAGCGCGCCGCTTGGGAGCGTATGCCGTTTGCAAGCGGCGGTTGCGGAGGCGGTGTGGGCGCTTGGGGTTGCCGAGGTCGAGAGCCGTACTACCTTCGCCTTTGGCGAACCGGCCTCCCTTCTGTTGCCGCGCACCCCGGCCGAGGCGGTGGCGGTTGCAAGCCAGATCCTTGGGCCGCTGCTCGCTCATGACGCGGCCTTCGGCACCTCCTACGTGGAGACGCTGCGGGCGCTGATCGAGAGCGACCGCTCCTGGAGGCGGGCGGCCGCCGTTCTTAATGTCCACCACCAGACGCTTGCCTACCGGCTGAAGCGGATCGAGGCCCTTACTGGGAGGTCCACCACTAGAAGCGCTGACGTCTCCGCCTGGTGGTTCGGGCTTCGTGCGCTTGATCTGGCCGGGTCTGCAACCAATTTTCAAGGTTTTCTTGGTGCTGCCGAAGTTATAGGCAGCCAGGAAGGGGCGGTTTCAAGGAAGACCTAGCAGCAGGGTTGGGGTTCGACTTGGAAAGTTCGCGGATGCAGCGCCTGGCGCTAGCGGTTCCGGTTGGGGTCGCAGTCATCGTGATCATGCTGGTGGTCCCGCTCCCAACCTGGGTTCTTGACGTTCTGATCACCGCCAACATCACCTTTGCGCTGGTAATTCTCGGAGTCTCGTTGCGCGTTCTCGATCCACTCGAGTTCTCCGCCTTCCCGTCGGTTCTGCTGGTGGCCACCATGTTCCGACTCGCCCTGAATGTCAGCGCCACCCGGCTGGTCCTGTTAAACGCGTACGCCGGCACCGTGATCGAGGCCTTTGGCCACTTTGTGGTCGGTGGTTCGGTCGTGGTTGGCTTGGTGGTCTTTGCCATCCTCTTCGTGATCCAGTTCGTGGTGATCACCAACGGAGCCGGGAGGGTCGCCGAGGTCGGGGCGCGCTTCACCCTGGACGCCATGCCCGGCAAGCAGATGGCGATCGACGCCGACCTTAACGCCGGCCACATCGACGAGAAGGAGGCTCGCCGCCGCCGCGAGCGGATCTCCAAGGAGGCCGACTTCTACGGAGCCATGGACGGCGCCTCGAAGTTTGTCAAGGGCGACGCCATCGCCGCCGCCGTCATCACCGGCATCAACCTCATCGGCGGCTTCATCGTCGGGGTGATGCAGCACCACCTCTCCTTTACCCAATCGATCGACACCTATTCGCTGCTGAGCGTTGGCGACGGCCTGGTGAGCCAGATCCCCGCCCTGCTCCTATCGATCTCCACCGGCCTGGTGGTCACCCGGACCGCCAACGACGCCGACTTTGGACTCGACCTCATCCAGCAGCTGCTGCGGCAGTCGACCGCGCTGAAGCTGGCCGGCGGGATCATCGCGCTCTTGGGGTTGCTTCCGGGCCTTCCGAGCATTCCGTTCATCGCGGTGGGCGGGTTGGTCCTCTTTGTCGGGTGGCGAGCCGGCCAGCGATCCGGCGCGGGGGAGGCGGAGGCGAAGCTGGTCGAGGAGGTGGTTACGCCCGAGGTTCCCGCGAGTGTCGCCGCGGTCGAAGCGCTGGAGCTGGAGCTTGGTTTCGACTTGCTGGGTGTAGTGGACCCGGCCCGCGGTGGCGACCTGTTGGAGCGGGTGAAGGGGTTGCGGAGGAAGCTCGCCAGCGAGCTGGGCTTCGTGCTTCCACCGGTTCGCACCCATGACAACTTGGACCTTTCCCCCAACGACTACGTCGTGAAGATCTCCGAGATGGAGGTTGGCCGGGGGTCGATCCCCCAGGATCGGGTGCTTGCGATCGGGGATAACCTCGACTCGTTGCCCGGCGAGCCGACCTTTGACCCGGTCTTCAAGCTGGCGGCGCGGTGGATTCCACCGGACGTCAAGACCCAGGCGCAGGTGCTGGGGGCGACGGTTGTAGACCGCTCTTCGGTGATCGTGACCCACCTTTCCGAGCTCGTTCACCGGCACGCCGGCCTGCTTCTCTCCCGGCAGCAGACCAAGGAGATGCTCGACATGCTCCGCAAGTCGTCCCCGGTGGTGGTGGACGAGCTCAACCAGGCCCAGGTGGCTATCGGAGATCTCCAGCGGGTGCTGCGTGAGCTGCTGGAGGAGGAGGTCCCGATCAGGAATCTAGCCGCGATCGTTGAGGGCATGGTCGATCGATATCGGGTCTCGCACGAGCCCGACGCCCTCCTCGAGGGGGCACGGGAGGCGCTCGGAGGCGCGATTGGCGCCCGGTTCACCAGCGGCGGCATGCTCGCCGTGGTGTACCTGGCCTCCGCGCTGGAGATGAGGTTTGTCGAAAGCCTGCTCACCGTGGACGGGAGGAAGGTGATCGGCGCCGGGTTCCAGGAGCTCAACAGCCTTCGGGAGCAGGTGAAAGAGGTCAAGATCCGTGGGGAGTCGCAGGGTTACGAACCGGTATTGGTCACCATGGGTCCGCTGCGGAGGCCGCTTGCCAAGGCGCTCTCGGCCGAGGAGTACTACCTTCCAGTGCTGTCGGTTAAGGAGATCCCACCGACCGCCAAGCTTGTCCAGATAGGAGTGATAAACGATGTCGAAACAGCTTCGATTTAGCGGGAACACCCTCCAGGAGGCGATCGGCAAGGCCAGGGCCACCTTGGGAGAGCAGGCGGAGTTGATCTCCGCCGAGCGGGTCAGCCGCCCCGGGCTGCTGCGCAAGCGGGTGAGCTATACCGTGATCGGGAGTGCGCCGCTTGCGGAGCTGAGACCGGTGCCGGCTAGCTCCTTCGCCGGCACCCTTCAGGCGGCGCTGGCCGCAAGCCCGGCCGGAGAGGGAGAGGACTTTGGCGAGGTCTCGGCATCGCTGGCGGGAATCTACGCCGCCGAGGCAACCCCGAGTAACCTGATGGAGCGGCGGGCTCCCAAGGTGCTCCGCCGCAACGGGAAGATCGAGAGCCGGGGGCGGGTGAGTTCGCCGCGCTGGGGAACCGTGAGCGAAGGGCCGACGGTCTGGGACGGCGTCGGTGGCGGCCAAGGGGAGGTGGCGCGGGCCGTCTCCGGGATCATCGACAGTCGCGTGGACTCCCTGGTAGTCGACGTGACCGGGGATGAGCCGCTGATCGATCTCCGCCATGCCGGAGAGGACGTTTTCGAGGTTCCGACGGTGGTCTCGCTGCTGGCGGTGGTGGCGCAGACCGTCGAGATGCCACTCGCCGCCTTTGATGCGATCGCCGATCTCTGCGGCGTCGCCGAGGAGGGCCGGTTCGTGCTCGCGCGCAAACGGCGCGACATCCCCAGGCAGGTGATCGCTCAGGCGGACGCGGTGGCAAGGGCCGTGGTCCTAGCGCAGGAGCGGGAGGAGCTGGTAGCCGTCCTCGTTGATCCTGGACAGCTAAAGCTTCTTCGATCGTCGTTCCTGGCCAAATCGATGGCGGTCAGCGTGGTGCTTCCCGGTGACGCCAGCGAGAGCGAACTCGAGGAGGAGGTTGCGGCCTGTGGCAGGGTGGATGCGGTCTGGAGCCGAAAGCGCACCCGCGAGATCGCCGCGCTCGGGTTGCCCGTGCTTGGTGGACTGCGGGCGTGAAGCTCTCTTGGCGGGTTCGGCTTACCGTACTAGCTGCTGTTCTGAGCACCATTCCAAGCTTGGAGAACGTGTTGCGTGGCTACGACGGATGGGATATATACCTGGAGCACCTGCTTGTAGCGCTGGTGCTGCTGTACGTGCTCTTCTCATTTGTGAGCGCGATAATCGCATGGTACCGATTGGAGAATCTCCAGGCCAGGCGGCGGCAGGGCTAAAAGCAGCGATGCCGGCCCCCTGTCGCCAGGGTAGCCGGCATCGGCAATGGTGGGGTCGAAGGCCTAAGCCACGTTCTCCTTGGAGCCGTTGACCACCGGCTTGCCGGATCGGAGCCAAGCCTGGGTCCCTCCTGCAACCGAGATGGCCCTAAGCCCCGAGCCAGCCAGGAACTGAGCAGCGGAGTAGCTGCGGCCACCGGAGGCGCAGATGACGTGGATGTCTTTGTCGCGAGGCAGCTCGGCAACCCGGCGGGGCAGGTGGGAGAGCGGTATGTTCTTTGCACCAGGAACATGGCCACCCTCGTACTCGTGGGGTTCCCTGACGTCGACTACGAAAGCCCCGTCCTGGTGGGCGGCGGCAAAGGCGTTTACGTCTACTTCCCTGATCATGTGGCTCTCTCCCTTCTGCATTTATACCCTAGATGGTATATGACAGTCTATCAAGACCGGTTTCGGGGCGTGCACGGATGTGCAACGCGCGCAGGGGTGCTCCAAGAGGCCTGTTGATGGCGAAAAACCCTGTTAACCTGCGACGATGAGATCGCGAGTTGGGTGCCGATCGTTCTCTACGCGCCAAGGGATGCTGGTGCCGCTTATTCCCTGATGAATTGCACAATTACCAGGCTATTAGTTCGCAGGAGATCCTCAAAATACCGAGGCTGGGTATCTGTTCAGCCGCCGGCGGCGGTCACGGCAGCTGCGAGAGGCCGGCTGCCGCCTTGGCGAGGAAGTACTTCTCCAGCATCCGCTTGGAGACATCGTAAACCGGGTTCGGAATCATGAACTCCAGCTTCCGGGGCTTGAAGAACCGGTTGCCGTAGATCAAGACCTCTTTGTGCCCGGCGTCCATGACGCAGAGGGGCGGTATCTCGTCGAAGGGCTTGCTTTTCAGCTCCAGATCGCCCTTGAGCATCTTGGCGATGTTCTCCCCCACTACCTTCCCCTCGGTGTCGGCGGGGAAGCCGGTCTTGGGGATCCCAAGGGGGAGAGGAGTCGTGAAAGGCTTGGTCACGTTGATCGCCACGCCGGCGGCGAAGATATGCGGGTAGCGCTGGTGCTGGTAGGTGCCGTTAACCGGGATGAAGCCAGCTTCGTTGCCGAGGTCGTTTCCGGACTCCGGAATAACGTCCTGTCCGGTGAAGGCGGGCATGATCATGTTGAATTTGGACTCGATCAGCTCGCCAGAGGCGAGGGTAAGGCCCCGTTCGTCGACCGAGGCGATGGCGGTGTTCACCATGGTCTTGATGTTCAGCGCCTTCAACATCGCGGTGAGCATGGCCTTTCCGCCGCGGACGCCATCGATGCCGAAGTGGCCGGCGTAGGGCTCGGGGGTAATCCAGTAAAGATCGACTTGCTTCCTTACCTTGGCCTTGCGGAGGTTGTACTCCAAGTTGAAGAGGAACTCGTAGGCGGCGCCCATGCAGCTTGCCCCGGGGGCGGCTGCTACCACTGCTGGACCTGGGTCGGCCACCAGAGCGTCGAAGGCTTCCCTGGTAGCCATTGCCCCACCCGGATAGTGAATGGCGTGATTGTGGCCCAACTTGGGGTCGCTTCCCGGAAGCGCTCCATAGTTGAACTTGGCGCCAGTGGCGATTACCAGATAGTCGTACTCCTCTTCGCCTTCGGTAGTCTTGACCACCTTCTGCAAGGGATCGATCGAAAGCGCTTCGGCATTTTCGAACTCGACTCCCTTGCGGCGAAAGATCGGCTCCAGCGGCCGGGTTATCTGGCTGATCTCGCGTTCCCGGAAGGGAACCCAGATCAGCGAGGGTATGAACAAAAACTTGTCGCTCAACGACACGACCTTCACGGTGTGGCGCCGGTCAGCCAGCTTTCTTTTCACCTCTAGGGCTGCGGTCAGCCCCGCAAAGTTACCCCCAAGAACCAGAACCTTTGACATTTTCGACCTTTCCGGTTTTAAAAACAACAGCAAGCACGTTCCGCTTAAAGTATCGCACCAGATTGGCGGCTAGTTGAAGCGGTTTTGGGTGTTGGGACTTTTGCCCGAAGGTGTGGATCTTAAGCCTTTGGGTTCACCCGATGCCCACTGGGTTGTTGTTTGCCGCGCCGCGACGGCGTGTGCTTCCGTTGCCGCCTTCTCGGGCCTCAGCCGATCAGGCGCAGTGCTTCCTCGCCACCCTCTGTCGTCTTTTCGGGCAGCCAGGTTCCGGCGGATATCTTCCCCCACAGCCGGCGCAACGCGATCGAGGCCCGATCCGCCTTCATGTGCACGTTGGCGTTGACCTCGCTGGAGTACGGCGCCCAGATCGACTCCAAGAGCTCCTGGTCTTCCAGGGTCACCCTCCTATCGAAGGAGACCAGCTCGGACGCAGAGGCGTCCT
>JAKARV010000043.1 GCA_021819205.1 Actinomycetes bacterium
CCCATTCCACTATCGATCGTGCCGACGAGTTCTCGTACCCTTCCTGCGACTTCACGGATCATCTTGCCTCGCCTTCGGATAACTGCTAGCTTGGAACTTTATCGGCTACCGGTCGCACACGCAACGGATGCGCTCATGCTTGACCTTCGCGTCGGAGTCCTTGTTCCCCAACATTCCAGGACTAAAGTCCTATCCTTTACAAACGCCGCTAAGGACAACCGGGGCACTAGTAACATCATCTCCATGCCGGTCCCACTACCCCCCCTTGAGGGACCGGCATAAATACTCTCTGCTGGCTGGCTTTGTGGCTTGGCTGGCACCGCGGCCAGTAACGCGGTTATGCTCGACCCTATGCCCATCTACCGACTAGGGGAGCGCGTTCCGCGCATCGACTCCTCCGCCTTCGTACATCCCGACGCTGTCATCATCGGCGACGTCACGATTGGGGCTGAATCATCCATCTGGCCGGGTGCGGTACTCCGGGGAGACTACGGTTCAATCGTGGTCGGAGACCGAACGTCGGTCCAGGATGGCACCGTTGTTCACGCAACCGCTGAACTGGCCACGTTGATCGGATCCAACTGCGTCATCGGCCACGTCGCCCACCTCGAAGGGTGCTTTATCAGCGACCACGTTCTTGTCGGCTCCGGCTCCGTACTCCTTCATCGGGTAAAGGTATGGCCACACGCTATTGTAGGGGCCAACGCCGTGGTTACCAACGATACCGAAATTCCCTCGTTTGCCATGGCGCTCGGCGTTCCGGTAAAGGTGCTCGAGAATCGGGTTCCAGAGGGTGCAATTCAACCGGCAGTCGAGCTGTACGTGAGGAACGGCATCCGTTACCGCAACGAGTTAGAGAGGATCGGCTAGCTTGGGTTCGGCTACCGCAAAGGTCCTCCCCAATAAGCTTGCCAGAGCTACTCGCCTGCCATAGACCTTTGACACCGTATCCGCGTTAAGAACCTCAGTCTTCGGGCCGAAGACTGAGTACCCCGACCCAAGTAGGAGCATGTGGCTCACCGTGGCCGGGATCTCTTCGGTATGATGCGATACCACAAGGAAGGCATCCGGCCCTCCTTGCCTGGCCATCAACGCTTCCAACGACGCGATCATATCCTCCCGAGCCCCGAAATCAAGATGCGCTGCCGGCTCGTCGAGAACAATCACCCGCGGCGACCCGAAGAACGCCCGCGCCAGCAGAATGCGGTTCCGTTGTCCAGAGGACAACTCCGCAATAGGCGACTCCCGCTTTTCGAACAGGTCAACCAATCTAAGCAGCTCAGCGGCATCATCACGGTCCTGGTCGGGAAGATTAAACCAAGCAGCTCTAAGCCCGGCGTTTTTGCCCATGGCGATCGCTTCGATGGCGGTGGTCTCGGGAACGAGCTGCCTGGCCAGGTCGTCCGAAAAGAATCCAATCTGCGATCTGAGGCGGCGGATATCAACTTTTCCGACCGTCATTCCCAAAATTTCTACGGTGCCCGCACTGGGCCGCAACCTTCCAGCTAAGATCGCCGCCAGTGTCGACTTGCCTACGCCGTTCGGGCCGATCACCCCGACGCGCTGACCAGATTCGACGACAAGATCCAGCCCTTGAAACACCTCTTTGCCGCCGCGCACCGCACGTAGCCCCTGTACTCGAAGCACTTGACTCATAACGCCGATCAACCTAGTGCATGGGCAGGTCCGGTCGTTCGGAACTCGGCAAACCGGCAAGACCTTTAGCCTTCAGATCCAAAGTCCATTAATGCGGAAAGCTAAGCTCCGAAAAGGCCGAGATTCCGGGAAAACGCTTCAAGGTGTATGGCAATGCTGCCGATAGCGTGACGTGAGGGGTGTAGATGGCTATTCTGTCCGGTTTGGGTATGCTAGGGGCCAACGGCGAGCGAGCCGTACAGGCCTACCTCGAAGAGCTTGCGGTATCGACCGGAGCAATAGGCGTGATGATCGCCAGAAATCTTGACGGACGTTTTCTAATCGAAAGCATCCAGGTAACTCCGCAGATCCTTCGCGAGGGAGACCTTGTAGTCCTTGAAAACGCTATCGACATAACCTCTCCTGAGTCGCCGGAAACTCGCGGACCTGGCCGGATCGAGGCGGATGTCATCGGCTTCTCCCCTCTAAGATCCCTGCTTCTAATACCTTTCAGCCCGGTTCGCGAGAGCAATTTAGCCACGGTGATCTTTTCCAACCGGGAGATCAACACTCCATCAAGCGCCCTTGTCGGATTGGCTAGGGGCCTCGAGATCCTGATCGACTGCTCGCTCGATTACGAGAGGCAGCGCCGTGGCTTCGAAGATCAGCTTGCGATCCTTGGAGACCGCGCTCAGCGGGATCCGCTCACCGAACTGCTAAACCGTCGAGGCTTTCTCGAGATGATCCAGCACGAGTCGGATCGCCTCGCTCGCAATCCCGCGCCGACATCGATGCTCCTCTTTGATCTCGACGACTTGAAGTTGGTGAACGACCGTGACGGTCACGACGTTGGGGACGAGTATCTAAAACGCTTTGCTCGCCAGCTCAAGGACAACCTAAGAGCAATGGACATCGTCGGCAGACTGGGCGGCGACGAGTTCGCTGTAATCGCCCCGCATACGACTCGGACCCAGGCCGAAGAACTTTCACAACGGCTCCACCGGATTTTTGACAGCCGCAACACCCCCGTCTCTATCGGGGTTGCGTCTCTCGAGAGCGGGCATAGCTCGCTTGTCTCGCTGCTCACCCTTGCCGACCAGGAAATGTATGCCGACAAGGCCTCTCGGAAGCTCGCCAAAGAAAACCTGTCCGCTCCCAAGTCGGCGATCGGCTAGTCCTCGGCTACCCGGACTACCAGCCTTCCTCGAACCCGCCCGGCGAGCATGTCGTTGACCGCTTCGCCGATTTCGTCAAGGCCGATCTCCTCCGTCATCGACTCGAGAAGTTTTGTGTCAAGTAGCGTCGCTAGATCGTTCCAAGCCCGATGCCTTGCCTCCAACGAGGCTTGAGCGGAGTCGATACCGTGGATCTGAACCCCCCGAAGAAGGAATGGGAGGACTGATGCGCAAAAGTCGTTTCCGCTGGCATTGCCCACGCTCGCGACTACCCCACCCGCTGCCGTACCGGAGATCACCTTGGCTAGCGTTGAGCCTCCCACCGCCTCGATCGCGGAGCACCACCGGGTAGCCTCTAGCGGGCTCGACGGCGGTTTGGAGAGTTCGGAGCGGTCGATTATCTCTGCTGCGCCCAGCGAACGCAAGTAATCGTGCTCGCTGGCTTTCCCGGTTGATGCCATGACCGTGAATCCGGATGCGTGGGCGATCGCGACGGCGATTGACCCTACTCCGCCGGTAGCGCCAGTGACCAGGAGTGGTTTGTCACCAGCGACGACGCCCGCGCCGGTGATAGAGTGGAGTGCCAGCATGGAAGTCAGGCCAGCCGTTCCGATCGCCATCGCCTGCCGCGGGGTGAGGCCTGGCACGAGCGGCACGATCCACTCCGGCTTAACCCGGGCCTGCCCGGAGAATCCGCCCCACGTGGCCTCGCCCATGCGAAAGCCGGTCACAACCACAAGTTCTCCAGGTCGATAGCTTCCGCTCCGATCTTCCAGGACTTCCCCGACAAGGTCTACCCCAGGTACATGGGGGTAACTGCGGACGATCCGGCCGAGTCCAGCCACCACCATCGCATCCTTGAAGTTCAGGGTCGAATAGATGACTCGGACGGTTACCGGGAAGGCCGGAAGCTCCTCACTTGCGACCTCCCTTACCGTAGCCGAAACCTTTCCGTCTTCCTCATTTAGTACTAGCCCACGCACGGCAGGTACCTCCTTTAACCCTTGCCAATTTTCACCTACTCCTGCCGCCCGGCTGGTCTTTGTCAAGGTCTCCAGCACGCCACTGCTTCGCCAAGATGGCGATCTCCTCAAGCGCCCTTGTCCCCTGTATCGATCCAGATGAAGCCACCGACTCCAAGTCGGCACCCAAGAACAATCGTCTGATTGGAACTTCTAGTTTCTTGCCGTTGAGCGTCTTTGGCAGGGCGACCATGCGGAATATCCGGTCCGGTACATGCCGTGGGGAGATGGAAACTTTCAGCGCAGTCCTGATCGAAGCCGCCAGATCGTCGAAGTCGTCAGTCTCCGCTACCAAAAATAAAATCAGCTGGCCCGGGGTATCCATTGAAGACGTGTCGACTACCAGCGCCTCGATAACTCCCGGCACCGCCTCGACAACTCCGTAGAAGTCGGCGGTTCCCATCCTCACACCCCCACGGTTCAGGGTGGAGTCGGACCGCCCAAAGATGATCGAAGTCCCATCCTCGTAAAGCGTTATCCAGTCGCCGTGGCGCCATACGCCTGGGAAGCGGTCAAAGTACGCCGCGTGATAGCGCGACCGGTCCAAATCTCCCCAAAACCCCACCGGCATCGATGGAATCGGACCTTCGATGACCAGCTCTCCCATTTCACCGGTGACGCTCTCGCCAGCCTCGTTATACGCCTTTACCGCTACACCAAGCGCCGCGGTAGAGATTCGTCCAAGGTATGTGGGATGGAGGGGTGACGAACCGAGAAAAGCGGTGCAGACGTCAGTTCCGCCGGACGTTGAAACCAGCTGTACCGATGCGGGAACATGATCGTACACCCAACGAAAGCTCGACGCCGTGAGCGGCGCTCCAGTTGAGCCGATCAGCTTGAGAGATGCTCCGGTCATGTGGGTTTCCGGCGTGACCTCTGCCGCCTGACACGCCTGGAGAAAAGGTGCTGAGACTCCAAAGTACTCTATCTTTACCTCGTCAACAAGGCGCCACAGACGAGAAAAATCCGGATAGTTTGGCGCGCCGTCGGCGAGAATAATGGTGGCGCCAACCAAGAGTCCACCGACCAGAAAGTTCCACATCATCCAGCCGGTGCTCGTATACCAGAAGAATCGCGAGCCAGTCGTAATCCCCGCCTGCAGCTCCAATACCTTCTTATGCTCGAGCACTATCCCGCCGTGTGAGTGGACGATAGCCTTGGGGATTCCGGTAGTTCCCGAAGAGTAGAGTACCCACAACGGGTGGTTGAAGGGCACGCGGATAAAGACGGGTTGGGCCGCTTCGCCAAAGGCATCAAACAAGACGGTAGGCACGCCAAGTTCGGGAGCCGTCGCGCCCACAATCACGACAAGTCGCAAGGAGGGAATCCCGGAGACGATCGCAGCGAGCTCACCGGACCGGTCAATTCTGCGACCATTGTATTGGTATTCCGTAGCCGCGATCAGCACTTTGGGCTCTATCTGGGCAAACCGGTCGATAACCGCACTACTTCCAAAGTCGGGAGAGCAGCAAGACCAGATCGCACCCAATCCGGCGGTGCCGTTCAAGGCCACCACTGCTTCCAGGATGTTGGGAAGGTAGGCAGCTACCCGGTCACCATCCCCCACCCAGTGCCGAAGACCGTCTTGAAACCTCCCGACCAATCTCCAAAACTCGCCCGCCGAAGTGGAGGTTACCTTTCCGTTCTCTCCAACCGTAACGACCTCGGAAGGGTCGGCAAACCGGGCGTGTGCCTCTTCCGCATAGTTGACCATTCCTTCCGGAAAGAACTCGGCGTCTGGAAGCTCCCCAACCAGATCGGAGCCACCAAGCGTTCCAGCCAGCATGCAAAAATCTGCAACCGCGCGAAAAAACTCCCCGGGTTGCTCAATACTGGCTTCGTACAGCTCTTTGTAGCTTCGCTCGGCCAATTCGAAACGGTCGGCATATCTGTCGATGAAGGCCACCAACGGCGATCCCGACGGATCGACCGGCGTCCAAACTATCTCCGCATGGGAATCCCTGCTCACGTCGCCTCCCCGTATAGCGCCTGTCGCGCCTTGAGCAGCGCTCTCCTTGCTTTGGCAAAGTCGCGTTGCGAAGCTTTGAGGCTTTCCGGCGTAGATGTGGTCGAATCGAGGAGTTCGTCGAGACTAGCCTGCTCGATCCGGTCGACGATCCGATCTATCAGGCCAACAAGCTCTTGGCGCTCTTCAGCCTCCAATTCGTCTACTCCTTCGTCTTGACGGCAAGCTCGCCGCGCTCATACTGGGCGCGCAGTACCTTCTTGTCAAACTTTCCAACCGATGTCTTTGGAAGCTCCTCGACGAAGCTGAACCTATCCGGCAGCCACCACTTGGCGACTCGGGAAGAGAGGAACTCAATCAACTCTGCCGGATCCACCGGCTCCCCAGGAGTCAGCACCACCATGGCGAGTGGCCGCTCGAACCACTTCTCGTCCGGAACTCCGATGACCGCCGCCTCCTTAACTCGCGGGTGCCCCATAAGAACATTCTCCAACTCAATGGAGGAGATCCATTCTCCACCCGACTTGATGACATCTTTCGCCCTGTCGACGATCCGAAGGTACCCTTCGGCATCGATGCTTCCAACGTCTCCCGTACGCAACCAGCCGTCATCAAACTTCTCCGGATCTGGAAGCTTGTAGTAGCTGCCGGTGATCCACGGACCCTTTACTTGGACCTCGCCTACGCTCTTGCCATCGTGAGAAACCACTTGTCCGTTATCATCAACCAGTCTCAGCTGAACTCCAGCCACAGCCTTCCCTGCTGTTTCCAGGTAGTCGCCTACTCTGTCCTGGGGTGTTCCCGCCGGCGGTATGGCCAGGGTGCAGATCGGCGACGTCTCGGTCATTCCCCAGCCCGACATCAGCGGAACGCCATAGCTGTGAAGAAATCCGTCGATTAGTGAACGTGGCGTGGCCGATCCCCCCGAAGTGATGAAGCGAAAGCTCGATAGGTCCGAAGGATGCTCTTCTAGGTAGTGAAACAGGTCGTTCCAAATAGTCGGCACTCCCGAGGAAAGCGTTGGCCGGAAGGTCGAAATCATCTCCGCCAGCGGAGCTGCCTGGAGAAACCGTGTCGGCATAATCATGTCCGATCCGGTAAGCCAGCAGGCATACGGGCTACCCCACGCCGCTGCGTGGAACATCGGCACGATGATCAAGGCTCGGTCTGCCTCGGGATGGAGAAGACTAAAAGCTCGGCGAGAGTAAAGCTGAATGGTCGACATCGCATGCAAGTAGATAGATCTATGGGAGTAGACCACACCCTTGGGATCACCAGTTGTGCCCGAGGTGTAGCACATCATCGCCCCCTGCGTCTCTTCACACTCAGGCCATTCATAGGTGTCGTTCGCCTGTGCAATGAGCGCCTCGTAGTCGTGCAGCGCGATGCCCGGCATTGCTTCGGCAACTTTGGCGGCAAAGTCGGGAACTATGGGCGGTCCAATGACAATTAGGTGCTTCACTGTCGCAGCTTGCGGCAGGACCTGCAGGAGCAAACCGGCCACAACGTTGTCGGCAATGATCACCGAATCGCTGGCGTCTTTAATGATGAAGGCGAGCTGATCCGGAAAGAGTCGGATGTTGAGCGTATGCAGCACCGCGCCCATTGCCGGAACCCCCAAATAAGCCTCCAAATGCTGATTGTGATTAAAGCAAAAAGTACCCACCCTGTCGCCACGGCGGATACCCAGAGCACCGAGTGCGTTTGCTAGGCGCGCTGCCCGCCCGGCAATGTCCGCAAAGGTATGGGTAAGGGTGAACGCACCGTAGTACGAGAAGACCTTCGCGTCGGGAAAGCTCGCTGAGCCGTACTCAAGGATCTCTTTGACTCCCAGCCGACCCAACTGCATCGTAGACTCCACGACCCCTCCCTTTCCTAAAGCCAAAACGTAGCATGCCACAGTTTCGCAACAGACACTAGGCATAAAGCCAATGCAAACTCCTTCAGAACCGAGCTTTCAGCGCCTGGCAATCGTCCCACTAGGGGCGCTACGCGAAACCAGGCTAAACTTTGAAGCGCGTTCAGCGTTGATCCGAAAAGAATCTGCTTGAGCAAGCTTGAACAAGGAGGTGCACTACGGCTGTAGCCCGGTATGCGGTTATCGGAGCCGGAATAGCCGGACTGACGGTAGCCTACGAGCTTGCTGTCGGGGGCGCAACCGTCGCGATCTATGAGGACCCGGCGTCGCGTCCAGCTTCAACGGTTGCCGCTGGGATGCTGGCGCCAGGTGCCGAGGTGACCTATGGGGAGAAGGGAATGGCGGCCCTCCAGCGAGAGGCCGGGGAATACTGGAAGGAGTACTACTCCCGGCTTGAAGCGGACTCGGGCCACGATCTCCTTTACGAGGTCCGCACTTCCCTGTTCGTTGCTTACTCTCGCGGCGATCTAGATGAGCTTCATAGGATGGCCGACTATCAGCGCAGCCTTGGATTCGAGCCAGAACTGCTGGATGGGAGAGAGATTGGCAACCTGGAACCTCAGCTGGCACCGAGGCTGGCGGGCGGCTTTCAGATTGCGGCTGACGCCCAAGTGGACAACCGTGCAGCGGTTGCTGCTCTGGTATCCTCGCTGGCCAAGAGGGGCGTACCGGTGCATCAAAGCCGGGTTCGATTAACCGGCGAGCCCGGGCAGATTGCTGTTGCAGGGGAGATGAGCACATTCGACTCGGTAATCGTTGCTACCGGGTCCTATACGGGTGAACTCCTGGACAGTCAAAAACTGATCCAGCCGCTCAAGGGGGTTACAGTTCGGGTCGTCTCTAGACCGGAGTACCTCCCCAACAACTGCATTCGTGGTGAAGTTCTCGGACGAAAGGTCTACATCGTCCCCCGCGCCAACGGAGAAGTTGTGATTGGAGCCACGCTGGAGGAGGCTCCGCTGAGCGATTTCCGTCCCCGAATGAGGGATGCGATCGATCTTCTTCAAGACTCGGCGGCAGTACTCCCCGGGATTCGCGATGCAGAAATCGTCGACATCAGTGCGGGATTCCGACCGCAAACCGTTGACAACATTCCGCTCGTTGGCCAGCTGGCCGAGAGGCTTTATATCCATGGAGGGCACTACCGGCATGGAATCCTGCTTGCTCCGTTTACCGCGAAACTTCTTGCCCGTAACTTGGTTTTTCAAGAGGACTCTCCCTGGCTGGGGTTCTGCTCACCCTCAAGGTTCCCTAATTGAAGCAATCATGACGATATTACTGAACGGATCGGCCATGGAACTCGGGGGCCCGGCAACGGTGCCCGACCTATTGGCCCAGATTGGCGCTCCCTCTAACGGCGTTGCTATTGCGGTCAACGGTGAGATTATTTCGCGCTCCCGGTGGAGCGAGACTAGGGTTGGTGATGGCGACATCGTCGAAGTGATAACTGCGATGCAAGGTGGTTGAGATGGCGGTTGAGATAGGAAGCCTTACCCTTCAGAGTCGCCTGATCCTCGGGAGCGGCGGGGCGTCAAGTCATAAGGTGGTCCTCGATGCCCTTCATGCCTCCGGTGCAGAAGTCGTGACGGTAGCACTGCGGCGTTTCCGTCCCGGCTCGAATAGCTCCAGCCTTTATCAGGAACTTGCAGACGCTGGGGCAATTGTTCTTCCCAACACTGCGGGAGCGCACACCGCCAATGAGGCACGAACGCTTGCAGAGCTTGGCAGAGAGGCTCTGCAGACCAACCGGGTAAAGCTCGAAGTTGTGATCGACGACCGCACCCTGCTCCCGGATCCGATCGAATTGGTGGAGGCGGCTAAGGATTTTGTGCGAGCAGGCTTCGAGGTATTCGCGTATACCAACGACGACCCGGCTCTCGCTCGGATTCTCGCCGACGCAGGTGTTGCCGCGGTGATGCCGCTCGGTTCGCCAATAGGAAGCGGTATGGGAATCCTCAATCCGGCAAATATCGCTCTAATCGTGGAGCTGTTAGACCTTCCGGTCATTCTTGATGCCGGGATCGGAACCGCTTCTGACGCCGCGTTAGCCATGGAGCTTGGTGTAGACGGTGTCCTCGTGGCCTCGGCGATTACCCGGGCTACCGACCCGACAAAGATGGCTCGCGCAATCTCCCTTGCGGTCCAGGCCGGACGCGACGCCTGGGAAGCTGGACGAATAGCCAGGAGGCCGCTCGCCGTGCCGTCGTCGCCACTCGAAGGGTTGCCGGACTTTAACTTGGTCGGATAGCTGGCACAGCTGCCGTTCGGACTGGTGCACTGAAAGAAGGAGAAAAATTGAACATCGAGAGGACTCCTCCAATAGCGATGACTATAGCGGGATCCGACTCCGGAGGAGGTGCCGGAATTCAGGCCGACCTCGCGACGTTTGCCTCGCTGCAAGTCTTTGGCACTTCCGCCGTAACCGCGTTGACGGCGCAGAATACTACCGGAGTTCAGGGGATATACGCGGTCCCGGCCGACTTTGTCGTCGAACAGATAAGATCGGTTACCCGCGACATGTATGTCCGGGCTGCCAAGACTGGAATGTTGGCCTCCGCCGAGATCATCAAGGCATTAGCCGAGCTTGTTGCCGGGGGTGAACTCCCCCCACTGGTGGTAGATCCCGTTATGGTCTCCGCCTCAGGCTCGATCCTGCTTCCAAACGATGCAGTCTCCACCCTGATTAACACCCTCATACCGAATGCAGCCATCGTCACGCCAAACCTGGCAGAGGTGAAGGTGTTGACGGGTATCGAGGTTCGCGCCGAACGCGATATGGAGGATGCCGCCCAACAGTTGGTGAAGATGGGTGCGAAGGCCGCTCTCGTAAAAGGTGGACACCTCTCTGGAGACGATGCGGTGGATGTCTTCTTCGACGGTAACGGCTTTGCTCATCTTCGCGCCCCAAGGATAAATACCTTGAACACCCACGGGACTGGTTGCACCCTTTCGTCGGCGATTGCCGCCGGTCTTGCTCGAGGCCTTGACGTGTTTTCAGCCAGTGAAGAGGCGAAGCGTTACGTAACCCGGGCTATCAACGGTGCCCGCGCTTGGGGTATCGGCCGGGGCAACGGACCGATCAACCATTTCGATGCCAAAACAACTTGAGTAGTAGTTTCGCAATCCGTGGTTGTTCCACGGCTGGTATACTCAACACGTGATGGCTTTAGCTACAATCGTGGATAAAACGTGAAACTTGCAGGCATTGCGCGAATATCACATGCTTTTAGCCGCTACAATCCGTGGTAACGGTAACGAACTTGGCTGATGATACCCAGAACAACCTTCCAATCGACGATTTTTGGTCCTTTGGGTCCGTTCTAGCTTGGCTTGAGGAGATCGACCCCGGTACCAAGCCATCTAGCAATCTCTGCACCTTAATAGAGCACTGTGCGGTAGCGATAAGCGAAGGTGAAAGCAGATCTGCGAGCATTCGGCTAATGGCGCTCGCGCTATACCGTAGTGGCTTCTCGCCTTCCGTGGCTGTCGAGGCCGTTTCTCGCATCGGGAGAGTGCTGGAGGATATAGCCGACCGAGACGTTACGCGCTCGACGACGCTTGCGGCTATGGCCTTTGCCGCGGGTGTAATCGACGAGCGAAAGGGTGCAGAGCTGAGCCGAACCTCGACTATCGCGAGAAAAGATCCCTTGACAGGGCTGGCCAACCGCAGGCGGCTTCTAGAGGAGCTTCCCAAGACCGCTGCGAGAGCGACCCGGGCCGGCGAATCGGTTGCTCTAGTACTCGTTGATTTGGAGGGGTTTCGGGAGGTTAACGAACGCTTTGGGCATGCTGTAGGCGACGCGGTCCTGGCCGAGGTTTCGAAGCGCTTTACAAAGTCCCTTCGATCGTCCGACCTTGTCGCAAGGATCAATGGCGATACGTTTGCTGTAGTTCTGGAGTCACTTGATGTCGGAGCCGATGTGACCGTGCCGGTTCGCCGAATCGCTGATACGGTTTCGGCTCCGCTTCTCAAGGAGCAGATTCACCTTAAAACCACGGTTGGAGTAAGCGTGTACCCCGCTGACTCAGACGATCCCGAAGAACTCCTCCACTTTGCCGACAGCGCTCTTCGCCTCTCCAAGGCGGATCGGGCGGGAATCAAGTTCTACGGGGATATCGGCGACACTCCGTTCTTCAAGTCGCACGCCGCGGCGCTTCGGGCGTCAACTTCGGTTCAGGTCCTGTATCAACCGGTCGTGGAGCTTGAGAGTGGAAAGATCTTCCGTTATGAGGCGCTCGCTCGCCTCCAAAACCAGGGTGCTCTCCTGCCACCGGATAAGTTCCTTGGTGCCCTGTCGCTACGCGACCGGGCCCTTCTTTTCCAAAATGTATCAGAGTTGGTGATTGAGGATTTAAGCCGAAACCCGCACAGCATGATCTCGGTAAACATAGAACCCGATCTGCTTTCCGGGCGAGAGATTGCCGATTCCGTTCTGGATGCTTGCAGGCGCTACGGGGTAGATCCTCATAGGCTTACCGTTGAGATTACCGAAACCGAGGATCTTCTCTCGACCGCCTATGCTTCGCTCTCAGTCCTCTCCAAAGCAGGCGTTCGGCTTTCGTTGGATGACTTCGGCACCGGTTATGCATCGCTCTCCCGGCTCCTCTCCTATCCCTTCGACGAAGTGAAGCTCGATCGGGTCTTTGGCGAGGTGAACGATCCGCTTACGCCAAACCTCGCGATGGTTGCCCTAGCGAACGAGGCTCGCAAGATTCTATGCGTTGACCTGATCATTGAAGGGGTAGAGACGGCAGTGACCGTGCAGGCGCTGCGTGGACTCGGAATTCGTTACGCCCAGGGCTACTTCTTCGGTCAACCAAAGCGGCTTGAACACTTTGCCGGCAAGCAGTACCGTCCACCGGTTACATCCAAGTTCGATCCGGCGTGGACTGCCGCCCGGACCTACGCGTGGGAGCGCGCCACTGCAGCGCTTGCCGAGATCGAACCGGCTCAGATCCGTACCGATGCCCCATGTGCGCTAGCGGATAGGTTGACTCCCCCGTTTTCGGACTTCCATCTTGCCCAGCATCAGATGCTCGAGAAGCTGGTTGGCAGCGTTCCGCACACCAGGGAAAAAATTCTTGAGCTCGGTTGGGAGATGCAGAGTCAGGCGTTTCTCTCCGAGTCGGGCTCGTCAAGGAGTGGCAATTCGGAGTTCGAATCCGGTACCTGGGATCTCCAAGATGTCGGCGACAGCGACTCCTGATTCTCCAAGAGAGAGGATCTGACTCGCAAGACTTCCGCTCTTGACCAGCACAGCGCTCGTCGCCAGGGGGGAGTCGGCCGCCGCAAGGGTTCCGGCTTCCGCCGCCGCCAACCACCCTGCGCAATCCCTTCTCATGATCGCGTCTTGTAAATCGCCAAGATAGCCAATAAACCGGTCAAGCTGTTTCCCTAGCTCGATCCCGTTCGGTTCGAGCATCTCCGCCACTCGCTCGGGGTTTGAGCGGGCTACCCGAGTTCCATCGCGGAAAGAACCGCCAACCATCCATCTGGCCTGAGGAAACACCGGGGAA
>JAKARV010000044.1 GCA_021819205.1 Actinomycetes bacterium
CCAGTCGGTCTGTAAGGTGTTGCACTTCGCCCCTCTGCTTACTACGCCGCCAAGCGACGAACACCCTCCAAGAGGGAGGTGCGAGACACTGGGTTGAAGGCACACATCGCCGAGGTTCATAGACCGAACTGCAGCGTCTATGGAGCCCCAAGGATGTGGGTGGCGTCAAGCGAGACCGCCGTGTCATTGCACGCTGCTCTTCTTGATCGGTTGTTGCATCGGTGCGCGGTCATTCCCAACGAAGGGGAAAGCTATTGGATGAGGGGTTATCTCGAGCAGGCTTCAGCCTTGAGAAAGGGGGTGTAACCGCCACCGTAGGTGGCTAATCGGGACCCATCGGACTGGGGAACTTCGATGAGCGACCCTCGGGAATTTCGATGAGCGGCATCAGCGATGTCTTTTCCCGGATGATCGTTGACTGGCAGGTATCCACCTCGTTACGGTCCAATCTTGGGACCGATGCACTTGATATGGCTCTTCGCCAGAGAGACGTGACGGGGGCCTGGTACATCACAGCGATTATGCCGAGGTTTTCATTAAGCCGAGGAATCGCTGTTAAGCCGAATTCGGCTTAATACCGACCGGGGCGTCCAGTATCTCTCGATTGCCTACTCGGCCGAACTCCGCAAAGCGCTGAGCTATACCCGAATCGTGTGTTTAGAGCCCTGGATCCGTCTTGGTTCGAGTCCGCTCCCAGCCAGGGAGATCCCTACTGGAACGCCGTTGGTCAAGCTATCGGTCCGCAGCGCCTTGGCCGCCGCTTTGGCGTGATAATCCAACCCCCCCAGGTCTTCTGGAAGCGGGCTCGGGTTTCTACGGCCAAACTCTAGTCAGCTGGCCAGGGTCTGGGCTTTCCCGTCGACGAAGACGACGCCGGAGATCACCTCTGCCAAGCGCTCGGATCCGGTGATCCTCCTCCAGGACTTCTCTGCCTCCAGAGCGAGTTGAAACGGCATCGCGATTGCGCTCTCTTTCGAGAACGCACCCTTTACGGCAACGGTACGGTGGAAACGGGTAGCAAAGGTGGACTCGATGGCATTGGTGGTGCGGATGTGGGACCAGTGTGCGGTCGGGAAGTCGTAGAAGGCAAGCAGGGAGTCGGTGTCCTTCACGAGACAGCCAACAGCTTTTGGGTACTTGTCCCCGTACTTCTTGCGGAACGGCTCGATCGCCTTTTCTGCCTCGGCTCGCAAGGGCGCCATCCAGATCTGCTGGAGGTCTCCCTTCGCCTTTTCCTGTACCAATTTGGGCAGGCAGTTGGTAACATTGGCGCTCCTATGGAACCAACACCCCTGGTGTCTGGTGGTAGAAAAGACCTCCGAGATCGCGCTCCAGAATTCAAGAGCCCCATCCCCAATCTGCAAGCGCTGGGGCCTTCATCCCCCGCGATTGCAGATTGAGCAGCACCTCCCTCCAGGATTGGGTGGACTCGCGCACCCCGTCCTCGAGCGCGACGAGGTGCTTTCTCCCGGAGTCGTCCACTCCCACGATGACAAGCACGCAGAGCTTGGGGTTGTCCCCTCGGATCTGCTGGTAGATCCCGCCGGCGTAGATGTAGGTGAAGGTGGTTTTGGAGAGATCCCGCTTCTTCCAAGCATCAAAACTCGCCGTCCACTCCTTCTTGAGCGAGGAGACGACACTTGGGGTGAGCTTCTTCGCTCCCTCCCCCGGGACTACTCCGAGAACGCTTGCCATGTCGTGTTCGGATACCCCTTTGAGATAGGCGTATGCAGCCCAGGCGGAGATGGACTGGGAGCGCCAGGTACTTGGGGATGAGGGTGGAGGTGAAGTTGACTGGATATCCGTCTTTTGCCCGGATTCGCGGCACTTTGACCGCAACGTCGCCAATGGCCGTAGTCACGTTTCGTTCGGGCAAATAGCCGTTGCGGATGACATCGGTGCGGCTAGCCTTCAGCTCAGCTACAACCGATGCCACCGCGGCCTCGAGGGCCGCTTTGATCAAGGTTCTGGCGTGGGTTCGCAGCAGGAGTGGACCGGATCGGTTACGAGCTCTGGGGCGGTGGTGCCCTGGGTGAAGCCGGGCGATAGGATTGCCATGGGATCTCCTTCTTGAGATTTTTGTTCCAATGACATTTCAGTCGGGGATCCCGCCCAACCAAACCCTTCAGCTCGAACTTTCCACCTCAGCCCTTGTGCCCATCAAACACAACTTCTGTGGATAGCTCTCAGGTCGGCGCTGGCGTCGACTTTGCGTGCCACGGATACCGCAGAGCGCTCCCCGGCTAGATGAACTAATGTATCTTCAATGGTTACCGAACTCGCGCGCTTTTTTATCACCCATGGCCAGGAAGAAGATTTCGTGGCCGCCTATCAAGCAGCTAGAACATACCTGGAGAATGCGGAGGGTTACCGGGGTCATCATATGCACCGGGTTGCGGAATCGCCATCTGACTTCGTGCTTATCGTTTCGTGGGATTCACTTGACGCCCACGTCAAGGGGTTCAGAGAGTCGGAGGCGTACGTGGAGTGGAGACGCCTCATTGGGCCGTACTTCTCCGCTTCTCCCGAGGTAGTGCATCTCAACCAAATTTGATCCCCAAAGTTGGGGCGTCGGGACAGACTGGTAGCCATGTTTGCCGATTAGATTGTTCTCGTCGGGCCGTTGGCGCAGCTGGTAGCGCACTTGCATGACGCGCAAGGGGTCAGAGGTTCGAGTCCTCTACGGCCCACCAACACGATCTGGAACACGGATATGCTGCGGCTACCGGAATTGCCAAGTTAGCCGCTTACCCGGGTCTGATTGCTATACTCCCAGGAAATGAGCGTGCGATCCCCCCTTGTAGAAATTCCGCAGTGGGAGTCGAAACGCGAAGAGACCGTTCTTAGGTTGCTTATTGTTCTCGCCGGGATTGCCCAAGCTGTTGTTTTGATTATCTACTCGCTAAATCGATATGTGCACTTCGATACGGGCGTTGACTATGCGATTTTGGCTCAGGCAACACACCTGATCAGCCGTGGTGATCTTAATCCTTTCAACACGATCTATCAGGATCGATTTTGGCAGGATCAGTTTGACCTCGATGCGTGGGGACTCGGTCTGCTGCGGTTGGGCTTTCCATCCAGCTTGACTCTTCTCATCGGGCAGGCGCTGGCGATCGCCGCCACCTCGGTCCTGGTAATGCGATTTGCCCTCCAACGGTCCTTGCAACTTGCCTGGCAAGCTCGATGGGCTGTGGTCGGTGGCATTTCTCTGCTGGTCATGCTCAATCCGTGGACGTACGAGGCGGACTCATTTGATGTTCACATTCAGGCTTTTGCTGGGCTGTTCATAGTTGCAGCCATTGTCGGGTTTGAAGCCAATCGGCGCGTGCTTGCGTACCTGATGGTGGCGCTCACCCTTTTAGCCGGCTCTTCGTTGATAGTGTTGATGGTAGGGGTCGGAGTTGGCATGTTACTGGTGCCAAGGCTTCGGCGGGACGGCGTTGTCGTTGCGGTTGCCGGGTTGGTGTGGCTCGCCGTCGATCTAGCGCTCGGCGCCCACCAAGGAACCAGCCTTCAGGCATCCTACGGATACCTCGCCCCGGGACAGAAGGCGTCCTTACTGTCGATCGCAGGCGGTATTTTTAGCGATCCACTGAGGCCAGCCGCCATGCTCGCTAGCCGCTACTACCCGATAGGCCAGCTGATCGGGTACGCGGGAATTGGTGGCATCCTGTATCCGCCCGCCGCGATAGCTACTTTGATATCGGTGGCCGTGAACGGCCTCCAATCTTCAGCCAGCTTCATATCGTTGCAGGCTGGGTTCCAGAACTATCCGGAGGAGATGCTGCTTCTCCTTGGTCTTTCGGTCGTGCTCGTAGCGCTGGCAGGCAAAGTCGCAAAGACCTCCAAACAATGTTGGGTTTTGAGCGTGCTTGTAGCCGCTGCCGCCGTGGGAATAGCGGCACAGGAGACCGTGGTAGACGTGGCGATTCCGCCAGCCTGGCTAACGGAACTGCCGGCAGCGGCGTCGGCGCTGTCGACAGTGCGACTTGGCCCCAATACCGAGGTAATCTCCACCATTGGGGTGATCGGACGCTTTGCTAGCCACCGGTACGTCTTTGGGTGGTTCTCTAATCCGGAAAGCTTCCCGGTCTGCACGCAGAGAGTAGTTGTAATTTTTTCTACGGCTGGCTACGAAATCCTTCCCGCAGCGCAAGTTGCTGCGGCAGAGAGCAATCTCTCTCACCTACCTCACGTGTCGAGATTGGCGGCAGGACCCGGGGTTGCTGCCTTCGTGCTCAAGGCTGTGCCTCATCGCCAGGTCATACAGCTGGGCAGTGGACGACTTTTGAATGAAGCTTCCACTTCAGCGGTTTGCAGCTAGTCTTCGCTGCTTGAGGATCTAGCTAATGGAGAGGAGGCAAGCATCATCCAGCCGTAGCCGACGATTGCGACAAAAATTCCCAGTGCCATGAGATCGGAGAATATGTTGCTGGTTCCTCCGGTCTGGACAAACAGCGCTCCTGTGATCGTTGCCAGTGCGATTCCACCGAGGCCGATATCGGCTTGCCGTTTTGACGAGGCAGCGCGCCGAGATAGTGCAAACATATGGAAGGCGAGCGCAAAAATTAGTAAACCTAATATTGCGTGCACGTCAAGCAGCCCCGCTGGATGAGAGCCAAACCACGGGTTCGAGACCGAAATCGTGAGAATCTTCATCGCGGCGAGTCCCAGCACCAACTGCAGCAAAAGCAGCGAGAGCACTATGCCGGCCCAGACCCTCAGCTTTTGAATGCTTTGTTCCATGCTCTAAAGGTTAGGTCATTCGGAGTACGGATCTAGCCGCAGCTTTCGCAATCTGAGGGCGTTCGCGACAACAATCACTGATGAGGAAGACATCATTATCGCTGCCAGCATCGGAGAAAGCTGGCCGGTAGCGGCGAGCGGGATGGCAACCAGGTTATAGCCGAATGCCCACCCGAGATTCTGTTTGATGTTTCGCAGGGTCGCGTGCGAAAGCGCTAGGGCTCGCCACACCCCGCTCAGCCTAGAACCCACCAGCGTGATGTCAGCAGAAGCTTTGGCGAGGTCGGTTCCGGAAGCAAGTGCTATGCCGAGGGTAGCGACGGCAAGCGCGGCGGCATCATTGCTTCCGTCTCCAACCATGGCGACCCGACTTCCAGAAGCTTCCAAGGCAGCGATCACATCCGACTTTTCGGCAGGTTTCACCCCAAAGCGGACGTCGGCTATCCCCACGGCGCCTCCGATCTCCCTTGCGTGAGCCTCGCCATCCCCGGTGAGCAGTACCAAATGAAGGCCCTTCCTCGCCAACTCGGATATCGCTTCCTTTGCTTCGCTTCGGATCCGATCGGTTAAGGGGACGGCGACTACTGTTCGTTCGGCAATACGAACAAAAGTTGCCTGAAACGGAGGTTCAGATAGGCCGAAGTAGGTAGCGGATCCGATCTCAACGCGATCGCCGGCCACTTCGCCGACGAGCGCCGCCCCAGGGACTTCGATGACCTCCGCAACTGCGAGCGGAACTTCACCCGTCTGCTCAAAAGCGTTTGCTATGGCCCTTGAAACCGGGTGGTTCGAAAACTCGGCCAGTGACCCGACTTTAACCAGCTCCTCAACGCTGAGCGTCGAGGTATCGGCTATTAAGGCTCCAGTGGTGACGGTTCCTGTCTTATCAAATACCACGGTATCGACTTTGCCAACGTGTTCGAGAACCTCCGGTGACCGTATCAAGATTCCCTCTTTTGCCGCTCTGGAAGTACCAACGAGGAAGGCGGTAGGCGTGGCCAACCCAAGGGCGCACGGGCAAGCCACCACCAAGACGGCGACAGCGGTAGTTATGGCGGTGCCAAATCCAGCGGCGGTTGCCAGCTGAACGGCAAAGACTAGCACCGCAAGCGCGATGACGGCAGGTACGAACACGGAGGAAATCCGGTCGGCCAGCCTCTCCAGCGACGCCTTTTTCCCCTGGGCCTCGACCACCAGGTCAGCGATTTGCCCCAATAGGGTGGCGGAACCGACGGAGGTAGCCTCGACGACCAGTCGACCTCCGCGATTGATGCTGCCTCCGACTACCGCATCTCCACCGGCAACTGTTTTGGGGAGGCTCTCGCCGGTAATCACCGACTCGTCAATCCAAGAGTTGCCCTCAACCACCGTCCCATCGGCGGGAATTAGGTCTCCCGGCCGGATCACCATTCGGTCTCCGGGCCGGACGGCCGACATCGGCACGGGCGTCTCTGCACCAGCGGCGAGGAGAGTAACTGGCGACGCGGCCATGCGCTTCAGCTCCACAAGAGCATTGCGGGCAGATCCCTTGGCTTTGGCTTCAAAAAGCTTGCCCAAATAAACTGCGGTGACTATCACCGCAGCGGTATCGAAAAAAGTCGGCCGCGCAGTTGGGCCGGCGACGGTAATGACCGCCGAGTATGCAAAGGCGGTTCCTGAACCCATCGCAACCAAGGTGTCCATGGATACGGAGCCGTGCCGGATAGACGAGATGGCCGCGCTAAAAAATATTCTCCCCGGGAAAATCAGAACTGCCAGCGAAAAGAGAAGCTGAAGATAGCGGGGGAGGGGTAGGGCTCCCACTCCAGCCCCCAGCAAAAGGAGACTTGCGACTGCGGCTAAGCCGAACTCCAGCCACGTCCATTTTGACTTTGACGGCTCATCCTCGCCGACTACCGAAGCATCGTAACCGGCCTCTCGCACCGCAGCAATTAGAGCCCCCACGTCGGTTGTCGACTGGTCGTAGACCACCGTTGCCTCCTCGGTGGCGAAGTTCACCGATGCACTTACCCCGGCAATCTTGTTTAGCTTCCGGTCGATCCGGTTTGCGCATGAGGTGCAGGTCATTCCGCGAAGCGTCAGCGTTACCTGGATCTCGGCGTCGCGGTCAGCCGATGGGTTCAGCATCGTAACCGGCCTCGTCTATGGCAGCTATCAGGGCCGATCCATTCAAGTCCGATCCGACGATCTCTACGAGCTTCGTTTCGAGGTCTATCTCCACGCGCTCAACGCCAGATACCCGGCCAACCTCTGTCTTCACAGCGTGCACGCAGTGTTCGCACGTCATGCCCGGTACGCGGTAGGTTACCGTTGCCATAGATGCCCCTAACTCTTGGTTCCTGCCCTAAATTTTAGCGTTAAATGGAAAAAGCAGTTCCGCTCTCTGATCGGCAGTCGATTTTGGTGGCCATCGCGCTGTCCATGGCTCCGGCGACAGCGCTGGGATATGGGCGGTTCGCCTACTCGCTGCTGCTTCCGGAGATGCGGTCCGCCCTCCACTGGAGCTATTTGCAAGCGGGAACGATGAACACGGTAAACGCCGCCGGTTATCTGTTAGGCGCTTTTTTGGCCTCGCGGATCTCCCGGAGGCTGGGCGTGGGGCGGACCTTTCGGCTCACAGCTCTGTTGATGACTGCGACGCTGGCAATGACTGCATCGGCGACCGACTACTACCAACTGCTCCTGCTTCGCTCGTTGGCTGGGCTGTTCGGTTCGATCCTCTTTGTGGTCGGGAGCGGCCTAGTGCAATTCATCGCCCTCAACGTCTCTACCTCTCAAGTCCCCGCAGTTCTGGGTACCTACTTTGCCGGGGCTGGAGTGGGGACTGCACTATCGGGCATTGCGATTCCGCTGGTAGTGCGGTTACCAGCGTCATGGCCGGCGGGGTGGCTTGTGCTGGCTGGAATCTCCGGGGGATCGTTAGCGGTAGCGGCTGTAGCCTCTCGCCGCATTGGAGAGCCTATTGGCAGCAGTAGTTCCAACTTTCACGGCCGCCAGTATCTGAAGCTGCTCCCAACCTTTGTCGCCTACGGCCTTTTTGGCCTTGGCTACATGACGTTTCTCACCTATCAGGTTGCTTACATGAAGCATGTCGGGCTTCCCGAAGGCAGGGTCATCCTGATTTACGTAGCGATGGGAGTGTCGGTAACCCTGGGCGTTTTTGTCTGGCACCGACCGCTTGGGCGATTACGGCCGCACCTCGCCGCGGTTTCGGTTTATGCTACTGCGGCTGCTGGCGGCGTTGCCTTTTTGGCATCTGTTGCTCTTGGTGTCGAGGTGTTGGGATCCTTTCTCTTCGGGATCTGCCTGATGACAACGTCAACCGTGGTCTCTCTCTTCTCCCGGCAGCTTCTCCCTTCGGCGATGCAGACTGGGGCGATGGGCATAGCTACAGTCTTCATTGGGGCGGGCCAGGCTATTGGGCCCCTTTTGGGGGGCATCGCATCTTCATCCACTCTGGGATTGCGGGGTGCGGTCGGCGTGGGGGTACTGGGCATTGTGGCGGCAGCCATAGTGGGGTCGCTCCAGCGCGGTTAACTCGCCATCGCCGATTGCAAAACGGCTGGAGGCGGCGAGCGGATTCGAACCGCTGTGCAAGGCTTTGCAGGCCTCTGCCTAACCACTCGGCCACGCCGCCAACGGGTTAACAGGTTAGCGGGTAAGTTCTTGTGGGCGGCTCGAGTTGGTGTTGGACGATGAACCTCGCAGAATTGACGTATGAAGCTCCGGAGAGTGCTTGGATGGTCCGCGGCCTTGGTGGCTACCGGAGGGTTGGCTATTGGGTCGCTTTCGGCAATTCCAGTGGGAAGCGGTGGAGTTGCGCGCGACCCAATACCATTTTCAGCAACTTCCGCTTCTCTTGCGCTGGCTGGGCTGGGTCGCGGAGGGTTAATTCCCAATGATATCGCTAGCACCCTTTTGGTTCCGGTAGGATTCGCAGCAGTGGAGTACCAGAATTTTAATGTGTACGGCACGACCTTCGATAGGGCCGTGGTGGGGCGAGTTGACCTAAATTCCGCGCAGCTTGAACGATTCTTTCGAGCCGCGCTGCCCGATGGTGGCTGGCATTTGGAGAATGTGACCTCGATACGCGGCGGAGAAGAGATCTTTGCCACCAAGCCGGGTAGCGACGGATTTTATTGGGAGGTCGGAATCAAGGATCCGTACGGGGGAAGCCGCAGGGTTCAGCTTCGGCTGCTGCAAGTGACGTTCTCTTGAGGGTAGGGGTCATCGGTGGTGGTCCCGCCGGAGCCACGGTATCGCTGTTACTTGCGCGAAGTGGCGTCGATGTGACCTTATTTGACAAGGCAGTCTTCCCAAGGGATAAGGCTTGCGGCGACGTCGTCGGACCGCGTGCGGTAAGAGTTCTCTCTGAAATTGGCGTTGGCCTTCCCGATGAGCGTTGGCCGGTTGGAGAGATGCAGCTCTCTTGGAGATCTCTCACCATGACATTGCCAAGTCGCGGCGGTATTGGCTTTGATGGAACCGGATACTCAATCAAGCGGCAGATTTTTGACGATTACTTGCTTCGCCGCTCCCTGCAGGAAGGAACCCAGCTGGTTACCGGGAGGGTCAGTTTCGTGGGCGAGAGGGGTCAAGGAGCAGAACTTATCTGCGAGGGACAACGATGCAGCTTCGATATCATCGTGGGTGCGGATGGCGCCAACTCGGTCACCGCGAAGACGGCTGGGTTGGTAGATGAGGATCGAGTGGAGATGGGTTTTGCCCTACGTCGTTACCTGGATGGCCATGTCGCCATGCCGCGCATTGACATGCTGGCACCGGAATCGATGGGCGGTCTTCTCGGTTATGGCTGGACCTTTCCCAATAGCGGTGGGGTGAACGCCGGCGTCGGAGTAGCCGTCGGCCAGAACCGGTCTCGCGCGCGCGGACTGCACGGACACCTCGACAGATACGTTGCAAAGTTGGAACATTTGCTGTCCACTGAAGCCATCGGTTGCGACGCTGGCGGATGGCTCAAGATGGGGATGATCGGCACACTGCCGGCAAGGGGGAGGGTTCTGCTGGTCGGAGACGCAGCTGGCCTGGTCAACCCGTTTCAGGGAGAAGGAATTGCTGCCGCGATCGAGAGCGGGCGTTTTGCTGCTGAGGCTATTATGACGGCCAAAGCCGGAGCGGCAATCGCTTACCGAAGACGGCTCTACGATGAAAGCCTCGCCTTTCAGTCCACTGGACACCTGCTCCTCAGGGTCGCTCGGCAACGCACCGATCTTGCTGGCAGCGCCCTTCGCGGCCTCGTGACGCTTGGTCGGCGGCACTGTGGGATTGCCGCAGGTTGGGGCCTTTTTTGGAACGACCTGACTGCCCAATCCGGTCCCGTTCCTGGGGGAGGAGTTGCGAGAGGCTTAGCTTTAGCCGGAACGCTTGCAACGCGTTGCGATCCGATAGGTAGGCGGTATCGTGCCTCCGAGTGGACAAGGGTACCCGGAATCGCTGGCGGTTAGGCTGGCCCGAACGCTGGTAGCCCATCTATGCTTACCCGGTTGTGGCGGGTCCGGTAGGAGCTTAACCCCTCATCCCCCTTGGCATCTAGCCAGTCTCGCATTTTGGTCCGCGTATCGAGGCTGTTTGCCGTGGGGACTCCGAACCCGCAAGACTTCCGGGCCTCGCTGATCTCGACTTCAATTATCGAACGGGCTCCATGTAGGTTTTGAAAGTGATGGGCGAGTTCGGCGAAGCCATGAGTGTTGACCTCATGGACGGTACCGATACCGTAGATTCGGATAATCTGGGGCCGTTCCGAAAATGAGGCAAACATCAAGGTGATCCGGCCGTTTTCGCGAAGATGTGCGGTGGTCTCGGCACCGGAACCGGTGTAGTCGACAAAAGCGAGGCGGTCATTTCCAGTGACGCGTAATGAGGCGTCATTGCCCTTTGGGGAGCAGTTGATGCGGCCATCGAGGGAAGCAGGCGCAGTAGCCACGAAAAAGACCGGCTGCGACTCAAGAAAAGCCGCTAGCTCAGCGTCAACAACAACCGGAGTGCTCATAAGTGAGAGCATAACGGGGGTCCAGATTTGGGCACCCTTTGGTGGCGTGGTGACCAAGCGCTGGTAAAATAGTTGCAGCTGCAACGGGAAGAGTTGGCGGCTGTGTGGCGGAGGAGATGAGCGTGAAAATTATCGGGTTGTCGGGCAGTATCCGATCGGAGTCGCTAAACACCAAATTGCTTAGGTATCTTCGAGAGCTGATACCCAACGACGTTGAGTATGAAGTGATCGACACCCTTGGTGACGTCCCATTCTACAACGAAGACATGGAGGCCGAGGTACCGGAGGCAGTAGTCCGGCTTCGCCACTCGGTTGTCTCCGCGAGTGGCTTGTTCATTGCAACACCCGAACACAACCATTCGTTTTCGGCACCTCTCAAGAATGCGATTGACTGGTTGTCGAGACCCCCGGGAAAGGGTGGGATTGCCAGAAAGCCAGTAGCCATACTCGGCGCCGCTCCCGGCCATTTCGGTACCATGAGGGCGCAGATCCAGTTGCGTCAAGTACTCCATGCCACGAACTCAATCGTGGTGGCGAGACCGGAAGTATTCATCGCCGATGCCAGTTCCAAGTTTGACGGCAAAGGGCGGCTCCTGGATGCTGTTGGAAATCAGCTGGTTCAAGAGCTTGTCGATAATCTGATCGCCGAGATCCGGAAGCTGGAAGAGCTCGTTGCTTAGCGACGCGTCAAAGCGCTAACAAGGGGGCACCAAGCAGGGAGGTGTCTATCGCACTTGCCGAACTGAAGGATCGAAATAGATTCGGCAAGTAGGCTGTGGATAAAGGGAGGTGGCGTGGCCGATCAACGTCCGATGGTGTGCTTTGCGGAACCGCTCGGTTCGTCGGACCATCGGGCGGTTTCTGTGTTGGGTTTCGAGGATTTTGATCCTTTGCCAATGCACTCGATAGAGGCGGTGATCCACGCGGTATCGACCACTCCCGGTCTTTTTGGGGTGATGCCCATCGAGAACTCGACAGAAGGCGAGCTGACGCTTAGCATTGACCGGCTCATATTCGAGTCGGAGATGGCATACATTATTGGCGAAGCGGTCCTCGGAGAGCCAATTTGGGCGTTTTCGACGGCTGAAGAGGGGGAGATAAGGGATGTCGTTTCGCACGCGATGATCCTTGATCTGTCGGCGAGCTTTATCCAGCAACACGGTCTTCGAACACACCACGCAGTCTCCACTGCGGCCGCGTGTCAGCGGGTTGTAGGCGGTCAATTTCCGGGCATGGTGGCGCTTGCGCCTCCCACGGTCGGTTACTCTTTTGGCTTGGTACCGATCGAGACTGAGGTCATGAAGGTTCCGGAAATCCGGACGCGATATGCTCTGATCGGCAAAGAGGTTCCTGAGCCATCGGGTGACGATAGGACCATGCTGGTGGTTGCGCCACGAACCGATGCCGTTGGTGCCCTCGAAGAGATTGCTGGTCTTTTTGCAGCCAACGGTGTCAATATGTACTCGATTGTTTCCCGCCCTCTCGCGCTGCTGCCGGAGTTCCACTGCTTTGTTATAGGTGCGGAGGGCCACGTCTACGAAGAGCCGGTGCTGAAACTGGTAAGAGCTTTGGTCGAGGCGGGGCACGGCGTGAAGCTCATTGGATCTTTTCCCCGTTGGAGAAGGTCTGAGGTGGTAAACCCTTCGCTTACTCTGCCAAAAGGTATGATCAACTTGACCGATTTGGCCAGATAGGCGTTCGAGTGCGGCTAGCCGAGCGTATTGGCATTGTGGGGTTGGGCCACATAGGCGGCTCATTGGCCGCCTCTCTCGGCGCTAGCTGTCCAGTTATAGCCTACGATTTGGAGTCGAGGAGTCGCACCATCGCCCGTTCGTCGCTTGCGGTGGAGGTCGTCGAATCCCTTGGGGAACTTGTCAAGATGGCCGATACTTTTGTTGTGGCAACTCCAACTCCGTCCGTGGCGCAAACTATTGAAGAGATAGACCGCCTTTCCTGCGCGCTTGGCATTTTCCCGCTGGTCATCGACGTGGCTTCCGTCAAGCATCCTTTTACTGGACTGTCCTCGCATCTCGGCAATGCCCGTTATCTAGGCATGCATCCGATGGCAGGGAGGGAAGGCTCCGGAGTTGATAGTGCCGATGGTTCGCTGTTCGCCAACTCAAGGTGGGCAATCTGTTTGAGCGGCGGGGAAGACGACAGCGATGTGGCTTCGGGTGCTGCAGTGGCCTTTGCGGCCGGAGCGTCGGTTCTGATCGGGATGTCGGCGGAAGTTCACGATCAAGTCGTGGCGCTCACGTCGAATCTGCCACACGCTCTCGCATTTGCGCTAGCAAAGAGTATGCTTGATTCCCCGGTGTTTCCTCAGGCAAGATGGATGGTTGGCGGTTCTTTCCGCGATGGAACTCGGGTAGCCCGCTCAAACCCCGAGCGAGTGGCGGAGATGCTCGAACCGAACGGGATCGAGCTAGGGAAACAG
>JAKARV010000064.1 GCA_021819205.1 Actinomycetes bacterium
CTCATCGACAGCACACCCTCGCCAGCCCAAGGGCCAGCCCACCGGTGGTCAGTTCGCAGCCAAGTCCAACCCGGAGGCCGACATCGAGCTGGAGCCGAGCCAGGAATCGTCGGCCAGCTTGGGCGCTCCTGCCGAAGACGACGAGGTTTGGTCTTGGAACGCCGTGGCGAAGGTTCTCGGCGAGGAGGAGGCCAAGCGACTCTTTGCCGAATCCAACGGGTCGCTCGGCAAGGCGCTCGCCATCGCCGTTCGCAACGAGATGGCCGAGGCGGAGCGGCATGTTCGCCGGGCTATCCAGCTAGACCCACGACAGGTGGAGCGATTGGCCACACACGGGCTTACGCCCGATGATTTGCTCTCGCCCGACCGCGACACTCGCATGGCGGCCCATAGTGCGATGGGTGCGCTCGTCTTCGAGGACGAACTGCTCTCGAATGCTTACCAGCTTTACCGGCATGTACCCGGTATCGCTCCCGATCGGACATTCCATGCGCCCGGTTCGGTAGTGGTCGACGGCACCCGCCGACCGTGGGCAGAGATGGGAGCTACCGATCAGCTCGCTTACATCAACGGCTACGCCCGAGCGATTGGCGGCGAGGAACCGCCCGATGTCGCCCAAACGAACGGCGCTCTCTCGGGGGCTGGATATGCCCACGGCCGCCAGACGCTTGCGGACGTAGCGGCCATCGAAACCGGGTCTCCTGGCCCGTTCTCGATCGTGGAGCCCGACGCCCAGTATCGCAAAGTGGCGGTTGCCAATCCGAGATGGGTCCCCGAACGCCACGGATACGTAGCGACGGTGGCCGAGCGCCACTACTGGTGGCGGCATAGCGAAACTGGCTCCAGTCTGGTTCCAGTTGATCCTGGTCGGACCGTGTTCTTCGCTGCCGACGCTCTCGGAGCCCCATAAAACGGCGCTCGGCAGCCCGAGCGGTCGCCAGCCCAAGGGCCAGCCCACCGGCGGCCAGTTCGCCGCCAAGTCCAACCCGGAGGTCGACAAACTTCGCACTTTGCCCGATCCGCCGCACTCTTACTAGGTATGACCACCTCATCGACAGCACACCCTCGCCAGCCCAAGGGCCAGCCCACCGGCGGCCAGTTCGCCGCCAAGTCCAACCCGGAGGCCGACATCGAGTTGGAGCCGAGCCAGGAGTCGTCGGCCAGCTTGGGCGCTCCTGCCGAAGATGACGAGGTTTGGTCTTGGAACGCCGTGGCGAAGGTTCTCGGCGAGAGCGCCCGTGATGCCTGGAAGGGGAAGCGGGACCCGAAACCGTTCGCTCAGCAGACCGAGCGCGATCAGTTGTGGCGCCTGTACCAAGGTGACAACCGCGAGGTGCTACCGCGGCTACCGGATGCCTCGGTCAACTGCGTGGTGACCAGTCCTCCCTACTACTGGCAGCGAGATTACGGGGTCGATGGGCAGTTCGGTATGGAGCCGGACATCGACGGCTTCGTCGCCAATCTCCGGGAAACCTTCGAGGGCTTGAGGCACGTACTAACTCCTGATGGCGTCATCTTTCTCAACCTTGGCGACACGTACTACTCGGCGAAGGGACGCCCGCATGGCCACGATGCTAAGCACCGCAGCCGTCGCCTCCCTGGCTTACGTGCCGTTGATGGTCCCGGTCTCGGATTGCCTCGGAAGTCCCTCATTGGCATCCCGTGGCGTGTGGCCTTAGCCCTGCAAGATGATGGGTGGACGCTGCGTAGCGACATTATCTGGGTTCGCAACTCAGCGATCCCCGAGCCGACCGCCAAGGACCGGCCGTGGCGGAAGTACGAGCACATCTTCCTGTTTTCGCATAACCCTCGCTATCTCTTCGATCGGGACGCGCTGGAAGGCGAGGAGGATGTCTGGTTCATCGAGCCCGAGCGCAACTCCATCGCCCGTGGTACACACTACGCCCCCTACCCCCGAGAACTCGTTCGCCGCTGCGTGGCAGCGGGCTGTCCTGAGGGCGGTGTGGTCCTCGACCCCTTCGTCGGTGGCGGTACCACTATGTCGGTGGCGCTGGAAATGGGGCGATCAGCCATCGGCATCGAACTGAACGGTGACTTCTGCGGCCACATCTCCAACGCCCTAACCCATCCGTAAACGCGTCACGCAGCGCCGCTCGTCGGACCGCGGCGGTTCCACTCCGACGGTTCGATCGAGCGGGAGGAGCACTACCAGGCCGACAAACTCCAAGACCCACCAGACGGATCGCCAGCCGTGCGGCGGCTCCACCCAGATGGCACGGCCGAGGGGAAGGGGCACTACCAGTCTGGCGACCTCCAAGACCCGCCAGACGGATCGCCAGCCGTGCGGCGGCTCCGTCCAGACGGCTCGGTCGAGGCCGAGGAGCACTACCAGGCTGGCCGCCGGGTCTCCGGCTAAAAAACTTCGCACTTTGCCTGATCCGCCGCACTCTTACTAGGCATGGCTACCTCATCGACAGCGCACCCTCGCCAGCCCAAGGGTCAGCCCACCGGCGGCCAGTTCGCCACCAAGTCCAACCCGGAGGCCGACATCGAGTTGGAGCCATCCTGGCCGGGGCTCACCCGTGATGTGCGGCAGGGCGAGCAGGTCAGCACTGTCCGGTGGCGGGATGCCGTCGG
>JAKARV010000016.1 GCA_021819205.1 Actinomycetes bacterium
AGCGGGTCGTGGATGGTGGCGAGTACGTTGTCTCCCATCAGTTCCCCCCAGTCACCAAAACCCTTGTTGGAGCTGCAGATGACGCTTGCGGTCTCGTACCTGGCCGAGATGACGCCGAAGAACACCGCAGCCGCCTTCGCGTCGAGGTTCTTGTAGCCGATCTCATCGATCACCAGGAACTTGGCGGTGGGGATGCCGGACACCAAGCCCCGAAACGCCCTACCTCTCCTGCCACGCGATGGACGGTTACCCGTGCGCTCGCGGCCCAACTCTCGCGCGGCCTGGAAATTGAGGTTCTCTATGACGAATGCCTGGCAGTTGTACTGCTTGGCGGTGTGGATGAGTTCAAAGATAGCGGCCCTGAGACGCCCGTCGCGAGTGGTTGCAGGTAGGCCCTTGATCTGAACCGGCACAGTGATCGGCTGACCGACTGGGTTGCCAGACTCGTCAACGACTATGGCCGCCAGATGATCCGCGTTCAGGTCAACAGCAAGGACGCGATGGCGCTGGAGTGTTGCCGGCGTCGACAGTTCACGATCTGGTAGCCGCCAGGACGCATCCATGTGCCAACGGCGCTTCGTGGCATCGAACGAGATGTCGTAGCGGACGGAGCCATCGACCGTCTGCGCGGCAACCTCGTCACCACGGTGCGGGAACTCAACCTCACACGAGAGACGGTATCGGTTACGCGGGCGGTTTGCGAGCTGAGTAAGCGTCTGCGGCAGTACAATCTCCACCCGGTGCTCGTCAGGGTGCCAGCGGATGGCGAGGTTGCCGAGCAGTTGACTTGCATCACCGTCAGCAGTCAAGAACAACCGTTCCGCACGCCAGCGCTCCAGCCACTCGGATTCCGAGAGACCGGCTGCGTCTAGGTTGTGGCGCACCTTGGCAAGCTGCTGACCGCCACGGCAGATGGACACTCTGCCTTCTGCAAGACAGCGACCCATTGCGGCAAATCGGTGCTTGAGCGCTTGCAGCCTGCGCTGCTTCTGAAATCGCTCGTTCTGAGTCGCATACCCACGCGCACGTCCCATACACCTACCGACCGGCACCTCGAGACGGCGTTCGATCTTGGCAATTCGAGAGCTAAAGTGCGGCGTTCTGCCGTGAGGTTGCGCCATGCCAGATTGAAGCTGTCTTCGCTGGTGCGCGTAAGAGCACCGGCCCATCGAGACGAGCACCTGGATGTCAGTGCCCTCTTTCGGATCGTGCGCGAGGCACTCGCCTCGTGAGGGCCGAGTCTGCCCTGGCTACATCGCGTTGCAAGATCCTTAGAAGCCAAAGACCCGAGGTAGGCGGCCAGTGCTGTCAGTACAGTGGCGTCCTCATTGGACACGTGTAGACGTGTGCGCACTCGAGCGCCCGTTGATGGGGCCACGACAAAAGGCGAGGCAATCTCGCGGAAACGGCGACTCATGACACCGTCGCTTCCTGTGGGAGTGAGACATTTTTGTTGCCATGAGTGCTGTTTTGTTCCTGCGCTTGTTGCTCGGCACAGTTCAACATCTTCATGGCTCTATTGCGCGCCGAGCGTCGTCCATAAAGGCGGGCACAAAAGCTGGTCAGCACATCAATCATGTCCTGCATCAAGTCGTTAGATACCTCGTCTGGTTCCAGCACAACGAGTCGTCGTCCGTTTGCAGCCAACGCTGCTTCAACAAGTTCAGCGTTCATACGGGCCAGGCGGTCGCGATGCTCGACTACCACGGTTGTGACTTTTGGATCGGATAGTAAACGGCGCAGTTTGGGCCGTGCTCCATTCATCCCTGACGCGATCTCGGCTTCGATGCGTACCACAGGATGCCCTGACTTCGCTGCCCACTCCGCAAGGCGTGCCACTTGTCGATCAAGATCTGCTCGCTGGTCGTGTGACGACACACGGGCGTAGAGACCAAGCGCTTCAGCGGTCGACGCAACAGCGTGGTCGGGGTCAACGAGGATGGTGCGCTGATTTACTCGGACTGCTGGAACCGGCAGGGTGCCAGCACGGTACCAGTTGTATGCGGTCTGAGGGTGGATCCCCTGACGACGTGCCCACTCGGTAAGGTTCATGTTAGCTACATATATCACTATGGTAGTGTTTGTGGTTGTATCACCGACACATTGTTGAACAGTTGCCGACCCGGGTATGCCCGATCTTCGACGCATCCGCTATTAAAAGCGCCCTTGTCCGGTAGCGATCAAGATGGCGACGCCTGCGGCAACCCCGCCACCAAGAGCAAGGGCCACCCGGTCAGCGGTGCTCCGCCGGATAACCCTCAAAGTCGACCGCCGCTTGTTGACATTGAATGCGCGTGAATCTGCGACCAGGGCCATCTGGTGGCAACCGCGCAAAGAGCCAACGAGCACCGGTATCGTGAGCAACGGGAGCGCTCGCACCATCCGCCTGCCGTAATCCCAGGCCTGCTGCGGTTTCCACCAGGTATCCGGCCTGCTGAAGTCGTAGCCGCGCACCTCCGCCGCCCGCATGACCGCGTTCAACCTCTCAAAGACGGTTGGTAGGAAGCGCACCCCCACCGAGATGGCAAGGCCGATCCGCTGCGGCGCGAGCAGCCGCGAAGTGGCCCAGACCACATCCGACGGTTGGGTCGTGAATACCAGAATCAGCGCTGCCGAAGAGGTCACCAGAAGCCGCGCTGCCTGATGGGCCCCGTAGACCAGCCCGGCGTGGGAAAGGCCCGCCGTGCCGACCCAAGCCATCGTAACCGGAAAGGCAAAAATGAGCTTGTCCCCAGGTGTCGTCGCGTACAGGCCCTGCGACCAGATCGACAGGAGCGCCGGAGTCAACACCAGTACGGCCAGTATCCGCACCCGAACCAGCGACGGTCTCAGCAGCAACCATGGAAGTAGCGTCAAGAGAAAGAGAAGATAGGTCCACTTCCAGGAGAGCAGCACCGAACAGATCCCGATGAACACCGGGTAAAGCAACTTTATCCGGGGATCGAGCCGGTGGATTACCGTATCACCGGCCTCGTACGAAAGCACGTTTCTAAGTCCGGAGATGCCGACGAACTTGATGAACAGCGCCGGGCCAAAGAGCGGAACCACAAAGGTGATCAGGTAGGCGACGAACGTCTGCCCGGCTAGGTCGTGGAAGAGCCAGCGATCAATCGCGGGAAGCAACTTTACCCTCCATCGCCCCAGTCCAGTCGGCTCGAGCAAGGAACTCGTCGACCGACACCGCAACTTGCTCCACGGGTCCGGCAGCGACCATTGCGTGAAGCACCGAGATCGTTGGCGGCCGGACCCCGCACTGTCGGAGCAGCTCGGTCTTTGCAAACACCTCCCGTGGAGCGCCCTGGAAGGCGACGCTCCCCTCGCTCATGACCGCTACCCGATCGGCAAAACGCGCCACCAGGCGCAAGTCATGGGTGATCAAGAGGCACGATAGCTTCCCCAGCGCGCTCCGCAACCGGCTCAACAGCTCGAACAGCGCCACGGCATGCTCCTCGTCGAGGCCGGTGGTTGGCTCGTCAAGGATCAGTCCTTGCGGCGCGCGCACGAGCAAGGCTCCAAGCGCCAGGCGCTGCCGTTCGCCCCCGCTCAGCTGGAACGGGTGGGCATCCATCCGGTTCGCCAACCCGATAAGTTCGGCCACCTCTACCGGAGTCAACGCACCAGTTGGGATCGCCGCTCCGATGCTTCTGCTGAACTCGAGTTCGGCTCGCACGCTGTCGCAAAAAAGCATCTCGTCAACGTTTTGAAAGAGATATCCGACCCGTTGTGCCTGGAGCGAAATCTTGCCAAAGGCGACCTTCGCACCCCAAAGCGCGGCAACGCCTGAATCCGGCTTGAAGAACCCCATCAACGCCGCTCCTGCGGAACTCTTCCCCGATCCGTTGGCTCCGATTAGCGCCAACCACTCCCCCTCGGCTACCCGGAACGAGATCCGATCGAGCACCCGCTGGCCTTTGAATCGGAGAGTAACGTCAGCGAGTTCCATCGCCGGAACGCCTTTGCCAAGAGGCGCGTCTTTGCCAGCCGTCCCACAATCGGCCAGTGCAACCCCGGCATAGAGAGCCGACGCCGCGGAGCACTCCAGGGGAACCGCCGTTTCCCGGATTGGCGCCGGCGCCCCCTCGTGCAGCAGTGCGAGTTCAGGAGGGCGAACCCCAAGGGCCGTCCACGCCGAAGTCGGCAAAAAGGCATTGGCCGGTTCGGCGTCAATAACGATTTTTCCCCCTGCCATCAGCACTATGCGGTCGGCAAATGCCGCGGCCTCATCGAGCTTGTGCTCAATCACCACCACCCCGAGACCGCGGACCCGGGAGAGATGGTGGAGCGTCTCGAAGACTTCTGCTGTGCCTACGGGATCGAGATCGGACGTGGGCTCGTCAAGTATCAAGATCTCCGGCTGCATCGCCAGCGCCGCCGCTATCGCCACCCGCTGCTTCTGTCCACCCGAGAGACCGCCAACCGGGTGGTCGGCAAGGTGCAAGGCTCCGACCATCGACAGCGCCTCCTCCACCCGGCGGGCGATCTCCTCCCGGGCGAGCCCAAGGTTCTCCGGTCCAAAAGCCACCTCGGCATCCACCTGATACTGGATCAGCTGGAATTCGGGATTCTGGAAGACGATACCGGCATGCTGCGAGACCTCGTGGAGCGGAAGCGCGGATAGGTCTACCGGCGCCAAACCATTCCTATAAAAGCTTACCGAACCCGTATAGCCCGCTCCGGTTATCCGCTGGGGTATCACGCCCGCGAGTGCGAGTGCGAGCGTCGACTTTCCCGATCCGGACGGCCCGGCAATCACCACAAACTCTCCGCCTTCGATCCGGAGATCGATGGAGGAGAGCGTGGCGACACCGTTGGGCTCGTAGTAGAAGCGGTCGATCTCGGCGTGCAAGGAGCACGGGCGACCTCCCGGAGGAGCCGCGGCTTGCGGCGACGCCGCGGCCAGCCTCCCCGAAACGCTCCCCGGCATTAACGGCCGCCCGATCTGTTGCGGGATGCCAGCGCAGCAGCTTCCGCCCTTACCTTATCGGCCAGGTACTCCTCCCTGACCTTGCGACCATAGGCAAACCAGCCCACGGCCATCACGACAAGCGCTATGGCCGCAATCACCAGCAGGCCAGCTCCCGACGAGTGGTTCGAGTTGAACGATCCCCCCAGCCAAGGGAAGAGCGGACCTGCGTCCATCGTCAAACCGTTGGTCAGCAATAGCACCAGCCCGTCGACGACCAAGAAGGTGGTCATGACTACGCCCAGGATGGTCATTCTGCGAACCACAAGATAGTTTCCGCCGCGATTACTTTTCATGACGCCCCCCTTCCGCCTGCCCACCATGCAGGCGATCAAAGTCCCGTTCAACGCCCTCGAAACCTGTCGGAGTCATCGTCGGTTGCGACGAAACGTGGAGATCGTCGACCCCACTTTCGGAATCTCGCACCGCCTCCGAGGTAGCCGTGACCGGCACCGGCGATCTCGTGGAACTCTTTCCCGAAAGGATGCCAAGGGAGCGGCCGACGCGAAGTGCCAGTGGCGCCGTAACCGCCGCTTCAATCCCGTTGCCGATGCCATTCCCGAGGATTCCGCCGCCACCGGCGATGTTGGTGCCGATGAAACTGGCCCAGGTATGCACCTGCCCGTTGAGGAAAGGGTCAAGCACGGCATCGCCGATTATTGTGTTTGGAACGGCTCGCAGGAACCCGATGATAAACCCGTCGAACACAATGGACTTTGCGCTTGACAGCAACTCCTCTCCCCTCCACAAAATGTAGAGATCGGTGAAGACCCCCTCGTCCAGCGCGTCCGGCCAGTTGAGGAAGTTCAAGCCGTGGGTGGAGAACATGATCTCGCCGAGCACCCGCTTGATGAAGATCAGCGCGGTTACCGCACCCGGCTTTCGGATAACTACCACCGCGAGAACCACTATGAACATGTAGGGCAGGTCCGGAAGCTGAATCCAGTTGAGAAAGTTGCCAAAGACCGGTATCGCCGAGACTAGGGGACCAAAGAGCTGGTCGTTTAGGAAGGAATCCCAAGCGAGCAGAAGTACCGAAAGGATCGCCAACACAAAGACGTCCTGCGTCGTCCAGCGAAAAGACGGCCGACGCCTTGGAACGATGACGAAAATTACCGTCACTCCTGCGAGCAGAACGCCCCACGTCGTTGCGTAAAGGACCGCACGCTCCCAGTTGGCGGGGGCGAAGGTGTCGTAGAGCCAGCCGTGAAGGACGGCGACAATCGGAAGCATGGAAGTCATTCCGTCCCCCTAAGCCGCCGACGCCGCATCAGCGTGGTCGATTCCGATCAAGCGGAGAACGGCGTCAAGTCCCCTAGTCTCCCCGCGCCCCACCGGCGGCAGGATCAAACAGGTGCACCCAACTACGGCAGCGCCTCCATCGGCCCTGGCATCATTTCCCACCATGATCGACCGCTCCGGTCGCACCTCGAGCCGGCGGCAGGCCTCGATGAAGAGATCCTTCTCGGGCTTGGCAATTCCCTCCTGGTATGAGAGGACAAAAGTATCCACAAGGTGATCGATCCCAGCTATCTCGTACCCCTTTCTGATATCCCAGCCGGTATTGGAGACGACACCGATCCGGACGCCATGACTGCGAAGCCGGAGGAGAGTGTCGGCTGTATCCGGGTATGGAACCATCGAACCCGCATCGGTTTTGAAGCCGCTGTAGAACGCCCTGCCCAACCCCGGTACCATCTCGTCCAGTGGGCGATACCGCTCGAGATAGTATCTGCGGTGCCCCTCCTCCGAGCGATTCCGGCCGAAGACCACCTCCGGATCGATGTCGGTCCTCGCCTTCGCCTCCCGCCATGCGGCTGCGGCCTCATCTTCGCCAATGGAGACTCCGAGCCCGGCCGAAAGCCGGACCAGCGCCTCGGGGATCAGCCGTTTGTGGAACAAAGTATCCCCGCTATCGAACAGAACGGCATCGAAATGAAGCATTGCTCCCCTTTCTCCCTCCGGCGGCGGAGACTTCCGCCGCCATCATCGAGAACCGTAAGGATCGACAGCGTCGAAAGCGTGGCGCAAACCTTGCGAGGGTGTAAACCTTGCGCGACAGCAGCGGCAACTTCCGCTTGCCTTTGAGTAAATGGGTGATCGGTCTTGACGAATCTAACGAGGTTTACGAGAGAACTACCCCGGAATTGCGCCTCGCTGGATCCGAATCGCCCGCGTTATCGTCGCCGGCCTCCCCGCAGGCGAACGCCGCTCCCGGGTGCTGGCCACAAGTCCAGCCGCCTCGAGCGACCTCCGCGCCTCTTTGAGGCGCTCAGCGGGTACGTTCCGGCCAAAGTAGTCGATCTGCTCGCTCAGGGTCAAGCCGGCTGCGCCCGCAGCTTCCAGCGCGGCAAGAAGCTCACCGGCGAGGTCCCTTTGCCGGCCGGCAAGGATCAACTCTGCCGAGGCCCGGCAGTAGCCCCAAAAGGCAAGTGCGGCTTGGACGTGGTGGACGTCGACCACCGGAGAGCCATCGCAGAGCGCGTACACCAGCGAAAGCCGCATGGCGTGCCGGCTCCCCCTTGCCAAAGCTATCCCAAGAAGCCCGCCCGGATCATCTTCAGCCAAACGCGCGTAGGCATCACGCCAAAGCTCATCCGCGTCCGGGGTCCGCTGCAGTTGTCCGGCGGATCTCGACTTGGCAAGGTTCTTGGAGATCAGACTCGCAAAATCTCTCGTCAGCTCCGTTGGAACGTTCCCCTCGTCAACGATGGCACCCTGTCGTCTCGCCAACACGAAGAGAAAACGGTTTATCAAACTCGCCGCAGCGTTGGTGAGCGAAAGACTGCTCCCAAGCTGGTCGAGAGTGGCGTGAGCAACCACACCTATGTGGTGCCGGTCGGCTATCGCCTTCCGTCCCCTGCCCGCCACTTCAAGGCGTTCTCCGCTCCATGCGTTGCGGATCAGCATCTGCAAAGACGAGGTCGGCTTAGCTGCCGTGGCAAGAGCCCGGACGAAGCCCGGTTCGATCACCAGCAGCCGGTCGTTAGCGCCCGGAAATGGCGGCGGACCGGTGCGCTCCACGCCGTGCGGCGGCGGACCGACCAGAGCGTCGATTACGCCGCGTCCCGAACCCAACCCTCCCAGAGTCCGGGTCGCTCCCAGATGAGGGTCGATCGCGATCACCAACTCCCTGACGATCGCCCACGACAGTCCGCGGTTGGCCTTCGGGGTATCCGCCACGATCAGTGCGAATAGCGATGCCGCCTGCCGGGCGTTTCCTGCCCGCATATAAGAAAGGTTTCCAGCGGCCACCCCGGTAGCCACTAGCCCAGTCGCGAGCACGGCCGCCGGGTCGGCCTCGGTATAACCTGCGGCCAAAGCGACCCACTCCCCTAGGGGGCCATGCATTGCGGCATCATCGAGGACTGGCCAGACTTGCGGCTCAACTGACATCCTGGAGCGCTCCTTGGCAACTGCGTGGCGGCCGCTTTGCCGCGGCCCATCATACTGCAGAGTGCGGGTAGCCAGAACCTAGGAGGTCTGGATAACCTCCTCGTTGATGTTCGGCCACCGGTCACGGCTCCAAGCGCCGAATGCGCTAGCGCCAATGTAGGCGGCAAAACGATGGAGTTCCGGGTCTAGCCAGATAAACGTGCCGCTCTGTCCGAAGTGGCCAAAGGTTGCGGGTGATGAGCTGGGAGCCGTCCAGTGGGGCGTCTTGCTCCCCTTCACTTCGGCACCAAGGCCCCACGTATTGTGTTCCATACGGCCGTAGCCCGGCAGCACGCCGGGAAGGTCGGGAAGAAACGGCCGGCGAATCATCTCAAGCGACTCTTGTGAAACTACTCCAGGGGCCCATAAAGCCCGAACCAACGCAACCATGTCGGCAAGCGTTCCCAGTAGCCCGAACGCCGCTCCGCGAGTTCCAGGCGAACCAAGTGCGTGGCTATCGATCGTTGCGGACCGGGCGCCCGCTGGCTCCAAAACCGCCTCGGCAAGATAGGTCGAAAAGTCGATTCCCGAACTCTCCTCGATCGCCTGTGCGACTAGTTCAAAACCAAAGTTGGAGTAGACACGCCTAGTTCCAGGGGCAAACACCGGCTCGACCTCGCCAGCTTTTGCCAGGCGGGGATCGGAAGAGTTGCCGGTCTCGAGACCCGAAGAGTGACTCAGCAAGTTGGCTATGCAAAGACGAAAATTACCGACACCGCTGTCGAGCGCGAGCGATCCTTCCTCGATGGCTACCATCGCTGCCAATGCGGCAGCGAGCTTGGTGACGGAAGCAAATGGAACAACCCTTTCCCCGCCAATAAACCCGGAAACCTCGATCTCGCCGGGGAGGAGCTTGCCGTATGCGAACTCCTCGCCGGCTGCCAGTTCCAGGCCGAGATGCACGGCTAGGCCTGCTGGCCAGCCTCCGCCTCGGCCACTTGGCGGCGGACGTCATCCATGTCCAACGCCTTCACCTGGGAGATCAAATCCTCAAGCGCCGCACCGGGAAGGGCTCCTGGCTGCGAGTAAAGAAGAATCTGATCCCGGAAAGCCATCAGGGTCGGTATCGACATGATCCCAAACGCCGCGGCCAGCTGCTGCTCAGCCTCGGTATCAACCTTGCCAAAGACAATTCCCTCGTGTACCTCGGATGCCTTCTCGAATACCGGAGCAAACGACCTACACGGTCCGCACCAGGCTGCCCAAAAGTCCACCAGCACTATGTCGTTGCCCTTTACCACCTCGTCAAAGTCGGCCGCGGTGAGGTTCCGTGTCGCCATTTCTCATCCTTCCCTACACGTTCCCCTGAGCAAACGCACATACCTAGCACCGTATTCCCAGCGATACCCGTACCCGGAGCGGGACTCGAACCCGCATGGCCCTGGGGCCCGGGGGGTTTAAGCCCCCTGCGTCTACCGTTCCGCCATCCGGGCACGCGACCAATAATAGGCCGCCTTCAATGCTACCCTTGCGGCCCTGCAACCCTCCAGTTGACGAGGGCGGTCGACTTCAGGCTCGGCTCCATCAGGAGAAGTTGATAGAGGGTCCAGACTCCGACCGGCGAGAACCCGCCTGCAAGCAAAAAAGCTAAATGGGCATGAAGGCACTTGACCCCGGCACGCGCACCCCCGACGCCACGGCCCGCAGTTCTCCGATGCGATCGGTGGGATAGATCGAGCGCATCCGCGCTAACCGCGCCTGCGGCATTTGCGACCCCGCCTCGAGACTCGAGCCTCGAGACCGCTCGAGCAAGCTCCTTGTCGACCAGCCAGAACCAGTTCGACTGGGGAAAGCCGTTGATATCCACCGGAGCCAACTCGATGACGCAGGGCAATCCGCTCGCCGATCGGAGGCGCACCTCAAAAGGTATCGATGGTGGCCGTCCGATCAAGGCGGCAACCGCCGCCACATCGTCCTTGCCAGCCACCTCCCTACCTCTGGCGGCGTTTCAGAAGATAGCCGATCACAGCGACGATCGCGACCACGGGAGCGATCCGCTTCAGCAACGGCTTGGCCAATACGCCAACGAGGTTAAGCGCGGGTTTTTCCTCGCTTTGGCCAACCGGTACCGCCTTGGGAGTGACCTTCTCGCCACTCCGATCCGCTCCCGGATTTTGGGCCGCAATCTCCTCGGTAGGACTCTCTGCCCCCGGCTCTCCCGAGTTGCTGATCAGATCGGCCAGCGCGGCAGCAAACTCTCCCATGAGCTTTGCTGATACCTCGGTGAACACTCCCCTTCCAAACTGGGCTACCCGTCCCGAGATGCTGAGATCGGCTTCAACAACTACGCGGGTGCCCTCTGGAATTTCAAAAAGTTTGGCGGTTACCGAAGCGCTCGCGTTGCCCTGGCCCTTGGTCTCGCGACCTTCGGCACGGAGCACGGCAACCTTCGAGACCGGGTCGAGCGAAGTGAACGTGGCGGTTCCAGAGTAGTTCGCGGTGATCGGGCCCACCTTGATCCTCACAGTCCCCTTGTAGGAATCGCCATCCACCTCGGTCAGCTTCGCTCCAGGCAGGCAAGGAGCGATGCGCGGGAGGTCGGTAAGCACCTTCCAAGCGCTATCGGCGTCGACAGGAACTACAAACTCGTTGGTAATGTCCATTGCTACTCCTCCCTCTTTGAGAGTCTACGGCTGAGCCGCTCTAGGTCCGCGACGGTATCGACATCGAGGGGATCGCCGGTGCACTCTACTTCGACAACGTCAAGGCTTGAATCATCGAAGAGCAGACGTGCCCCAACATCGCCGATCCGTGGAAGCCGATCGAGCAGCGACCTTCGCACCCGGACCGGATTCCCCCGCCGACCGGAGTAAACGGGTATCGCAAGATCGCTCATTCGCTCCTGCGCCAGTGCGCGCAAGCATGCGGATTGCACCAACGGCTGATCGCCCAGAACCACAAGCAGGAACTCGACTCCTGCACCAGCAGCCCACTCCGCGGCCAGCGCCAGCGACGCCGCCATCCCCGCTTCCGGATTCCGGTTCCACAGAGTGAAAAAACCGTACGGAATCCTCGCGGCCACGTCTGCTCGGGAGACTACGACCGCTACCGGAGCCAACCCCGAGCCGGAGACGGCAGAAAACGTCCTATCAACCAGCGGCGTACCGTCGACTGGAGCCAAAAGCTTATGGCAACTTCCGTCAAAACGGCTCCCCAATCCTGCGGCAAGTATCGCGACTCCGGTAAGTCCGGCTACCACGTCATCGCACCCTCGGCATGGATCGATCCATCTGCCGTTGAAAGCGAGCCCGACGATCGATGTTCCCGGCGGCTGATTATCTCGGCAACTATTGAGATCGCTGTCTCCTCAGGCGTCCGCGCTCCCAGATCCAGGCCGATAGGGCCGCAAACCCTTCGCTCAAACTCCGCGATGTCGATGCCCGCCTCTTGAAGCCGCGCCCTCCTATCGGCCTGAGTCCTGCGTGAGCCCATAATTCCGATGTAGCCGGCCCTGGTAGCGAGGGCGGCAATAACTGCCGGAACGTCGAACTTCGGATCATGGGTGAGTATGCACACGGCATCGCGCGCACCGAGCTCTCCACCGTGCTCGCGCAAGTAGGCGTCTGGCCAGGCCACCACCACTTCGCTCGCGGCCGGAAAGCGCTCGCGGGTTGCAAAAACCGGCCGCGCGTCGGCGACCACAACTTGATAACCGAGAAATCTCGCGACCTCGCTCAGGGAAGCGGTGAAATCAACCGCGCCAAAGATCACCATCTTGGGCGGCTTGCCAGCGACCGAGGTGACCACAGATACCTCCCGGGAACGCGTCTGCCCGCGCCGACCGTAGAACCTCCGCGTCCCTCGCGCCTGTGAAATTGCCCCAACCGCATCTCTCGCAACAACGCGGTCGAGGCTGGCGTTGCCCAGCGTACCCAGCACCGTCCCGTCTTCGAAAACCGCCATCGCCGAGCCGATCGCAGGCAACTCCGTGCCCGCGTTCTCGCTTGCAAAGTAACTCCCCGGCTCCTCGTTGTGGGCATACACGAGTGCGAGGGCAAAGCTTTTAGCCTCGTCGAGAGCGCCAACGAGTTCACCGAGGAAGGCTGGCGGATTCGGCTCTATCAGGATGTGAAAGGTTCCACCACAGGTTAGGCCGACCGCCATTGCCTCGTCGTCTGAAAATCCAAAAGCTACCGTCGTCGCTTCGGCTGCGCCACCGCTCCCGGGAAGCCCAAAACGCTCCAAGACTGGGCCCGGGGCGCCCATGCGCTGGAGTGCGTCGGCCACTACGGCAGACTCTACGCAGCCACCCGATACGGAGCCGACGACCTGCCCGTCTTCAGCCACTGCCATCATGGCCCCGGTCTCCCTGGGCCCGGAGCCTTCGACTGCGACCACAGTAGCTAGAGCAAATCGCTTACCCGACTGCTGCCAAACAAGCGCCTGTCCGAGTACTTCCTTCACGACGACCTCCAATCCGGCAGACCAACCGCGCCACCTCTTCGAGCGAAGCTACGCTCTCCCCCGCAAGGAGCGCGTCCAGAGAGGGAAGGGCGGCCGCCATCCCCCGAGCCACCGGGGTGTACGTATCGCTACCCGCCAGTGGGTTCACCCAGACGACTCTGTAGGCAAGGAGCGAAAGACGTTTCATTGCGGCTGCCATGGTCCCCGGATCTCCGCGGTCCCAGCCATCCGAGAAGATCACCACCACGGAACCGCGAGCCATTCCCCGGGAGCCATACCTTGACGTGAACTCCCAGATGCTCTCGCCGAGGCGGGTACCTCCAGACCAGTCCTGGATACGGCGTCCCGCCTCCGCGAGAGCGCGGTCCGGATCGAGGTGTGCGAGCGCGGGCGTTACCCAAGTCAACTGCGTTCCAATGGTAAGCACCTCTACCTCGGCCAGCCCTCGATGCGCGCTCCATGCGAGCCGTAGCATCGCCGGTGCGTAACTTGCCATCGATCCGGAGATATCGAGAAGAAACACCATCCGACGCGGGCGGATTCCCTGGTTTCGCCGGCGCAGAGCTATCGGGTCCCCCAAGGTCGCTACCGACCGCCTCAGCGTACGCCTCAAGTCGATCTGGCCGCCGGGTCCCGGGCGCAGCCGGCGCGACCGGCGTTGTGGAGCCCCCCAACGGAAGGTCTCGAGAATGTGAAGCGCCTCGGCTCTCTCCTCCAAAGAAAGCTTGGCGAGATCGGCTTGACGAAGTTGTTCCGTATGGCTGTAGCGTACCACCCTATCGGCGCCGAACTCTTCGCCGTCATCGCCGGCGTCATCGTCGCTCGCTCCATCCAGTCCGATTACCGAGGTCTTTTCGCCAAACTCCTCACAAGGAATCGCAGAGCCAAAGAGCTCGCCAAACACCGCCCAGTAGCGATCGATGTCCTGGGGCCGCTTCACCAGCGCAGCTATGCCAGCCTCGCCGACCAGCTCTGGATCCTTTACGCCAAGGAGCGAAAGGGCAGAAACGAAAACTTGGACGTTCTCAACCGGCACCGCTACGCCAGCTCGTCGTAGCCTGGAAGCGAACACCACGGCAAGCTCCACCGGAGTCACGAGCTTTGACGCCCCATCGCGATCCTTAGCAGCTCAGGAATGCCAAAACTCCGCAACCGTTCTTCGTCCTCACGATGCTTGATCACCGCACCCATCGTCGCGTCGAGCCACTCGGCAGTTACCACTGTGGCCGAGAGGCGCGAGAGCGCCTCAGCCCAGTCGATCGTCTCCGCCACGCCCGGAGGCTTGTACAATCCGATCCCGCGCAGCTCTTGAACGACAGCTGTCACCTGCCGCGCCAGATCCGCTTCAACGCCCGGGGCCCTCATCCGCACGATCTCCACCTCCCGTACGAAGTCGGGGTGCTCGACCCACTGATACAAGCAACGCCTCTTCAACGCATCGTGGAGTTCACGGGTTCGGTTTGACGTCAAGATCACGATCGGCGTCACTTCAGCAACCCTCTGTCCCAGCTCCGGAATCGAGATCGCAAAGGTAGAAAGAACCTCGAGAAGGAAGGCTTCAAACTCGTCATCAGCCCGGTCGATCTCGTCGATAAGCAGGACAGGCGGATGACCGGAATCGGTTTCCGAGATCGACCGCAGAAGCGGGCGCTCGATCAAAAAACTCTCCGAGTACAGCTCCGCCTCCATTGACCGCACGTCCCGGCCAGTCGCGCTTCCAACGGTCTCCAACGCCTTCAAATGCAAAATTTGCCGGGCATAGTCCCAGTCGTACACCGCCTGCTGGGCATCGATGCCCTCGTAGCACTGAAGCCTGATCAAGTTCCCACCGAAGATGCGCGCCAGCGAGAGCGCGACCTCGGTCTTTCCGACCCCGGCATCGCCCTCGAGGAGCAGTGGGCGCTCCAGGGCGAGAGATAGAAAAAGAGCGGTGGCGAGGCGCCGGTCTGCCAGGTAACCCACTCTCCGGAGGCGCTCCGCCAGCTCCCCCGGAGAGTGAACCCCAGCTACATCAAGCTTCCCCCCGTTGTCCATTCCCTCCTAGCCTAGTTCGGAGAGCGCTCGCCGGACGAGAACCCCCGCCAGGTGGGCACGGTACTCAGAGGAGCCGTTGATGTCGCTGGGCGGAGTCAACCCGGCGGCGGCCGCCGCAGCCGCATCATCGTCGCTCGCACCAGAGGCAAGCTGCTGCTCGACCGCGGTTGCACGGAGGGGGGTCACCCCCATATTCACGTAACCGATATTGGTTGTTCCATTGCGAACGGCCACCACGCCGACGATCGCCCAATCCTGAGCGCGGCGATTGAACTTCTGGAAGCTGTAGGAGCGGTACCCCTTAGGAACGCGAATCTCCGTTAGCACCTCGAAAGGCGCAAGCGCCGTCTCCAAAAATCCGGTAAAAAAGTCTTTCGCAGCGATGCGGCGCTCGCCTTTAGGCCCCTTTGCCACGAAAGTGGCGTCCAGCGCGAGCAGAGCCGCAGGAAGATCCGAAGCTCCGTCACCATGCGATGCGGTACCCCCCAGGGTCCCACAGTGGCGCACCGCGGGGTCGCCAACGGTTGCGGCAACGGCTGGAAGCACCGGTACCTCGCGCGCCAGCAACTCCGAAGTCTCCAATGCATGGTGGCGGGTCAACGCTCCGATGGCGATTTCACCGTCGTCTTCACGAATGTAGCTCATATTCTCGATTTTGGTGATATCGACCAAGAGTTCTGGCGATGCCAACCGCAACTTCATCAGCGGTATTAACGAATGACCTCCGGCGAGGATCTTTGCGTCCTCCTCCTGGCTCAGGATTGAGACAGCCTCATCTACGCTCGCAACCCGGCGATACTCGAATTTTGACGGGAACACTTCTATCGACTCCTCGCTACTAGTGTGCCTTGGCCTGCTGCAGCAACTTCCAAACTCGCTCCGGCGTGGCCGGCATCGGGCAATCGGTAACCCCCAGGTGGCTGAGAGCGTCCACGATCGCATTTATAACAGCTGGCGCCGAACCGATCGCCCCGGCCTCCCCAATCCCTTTCACTCCGAGCGGATTGGTTGGCGATGGAGTGACCGTGTTGGCGAGCTCGAAGCTGGGGAGTTCGGCCGCCGAGGGAACCAGATAATCTGCAAGAGACGCGGTTACCAACGTACCCGAAGTGTCGTATACGGCCTCCTCGAAAAGGGCCTGGGCTACACCCTGGGCAATGCCACCGTGAATCTGTCCCTCGACGATCATCGGGTTGATCTGGTTTCCGCAGTCATCGACCGCGATGTACCGGAGCAGATCTACATCTCCGGTCTCCTGATCTACATCGACCACCGCAATGTGGGTGCCGAACGGAAAGGTGAAGTTGGGTGGATCCCAAGTCACCGAGGCCTCGAGGTTGGGTTCAAGGCCATCGGGCAAGTTGTGCGCGGTGAAGGCTTCGAAAGCGATGCCGGCGAGCGGCATCTCCCGTTCCGGAGAACCCTTCACTTTGAAACTTCCTCCAACGAAGTCCAAATCCTCCTCGGCCACCTCCAGCTGATGGGCGGCGATCTTTCTCGCCTTCTCCACCACCTTGTCGGCGGCAAGGAATAGCGCAGAGCCCCCCACCGAGAGCGAACGCGAACCGTAGCTATCCATCCCCAGCGGGCTAATGGCGGTGTCGGAGTGCAGCACCTCAATATCCTCGGGTGGAACCCCGAGACGATCGGCAACGATCATCGACCAGCTGGTCTCGTGCCCTTGGCCATGCGGTGCCGTGCCGGTCACAACCTGGACCTTTGCTGTGGGCAAAACCCTTACTGTGGCGGCCTCCCATCCCCCCGCACCGTAGCTGAGCGCACCAAGCACTCGGGACGGGGCCAAGCCGCACATCTCCACGTAGCAGGAGATTCCGACTCCCAGAAGGTGGTTATCACCAGCTGCGATCCTCTGAGCCTGCTTCTCCCGGAGCGAAGAGTAGCCAGCCAGCTCCAGCGCCTTCTCGAGATTTGGCCCGTAGTTGCCAGAGTCGAATGAGAGTCCGGCTGCCGACGAGTAGGGGAACTTGTCGGCAGCGATGAAGTTCCTCCGCCTTATTTCTGCCGGATCAATACCGAGCTTGTCAGCAAGGGTGTCCATTCCCCTTTCGATGGCAAAGGTTGCCTCTGGCCTACCCGCACCGCGGTAAGCGTCCGTCGGGGTTTTATTGGTGAACACCCCGGTGCAAGTGAAGGAGTAGTGAGGAATGTCATACAACCCGTGGTACAAGAACGCACCCAGCAACGGAACCCCAGGAGTCACCAGTTGCAGATAGGCCCCCATGTCGGCCAGGATGTTAGCCCGCACTGCCAGCACCTTGCCGTTCTGGTCGGCCGCAAGCTCGATCTGCTGGACCTGGCCGCGTCCGTGAACCGTAGCCATCGTCGATTCGCCGCGCTCTTCGGTAAACCGGACCGGCTGCCGAAGCTTGCGCGCGAGCGCGAGACAGAGAAGTTCTTCTGCATACACATCAAGCTTGGAGCCGAAAGCTCCACCTACCGAAGGAGCGACCACGCGGAGCTTGGTCTCGGAGATCCCTGCGGTCAGCGCGAGCATCACCCTCAAGATGTGCGGAATCTGGGTGGAGGAGTAGACGGTGTACTCGTCCCCCATCGGGCTCGGCACCGCAGCGATCGTCCTTGGCTCCATCGCAGCAGGGATAAGCCGCGGATGCACGTAGTGCTCGGTGACCACCACCGCCGCCTGATCGAAAGCCTGCCGAACACCATCTGGATCCGGCTCAAGCGTCCAGACAAAGCTCGTGTTGGTTCCAAAGTCCTGGTAGATTACCGTAGCGTCGGAGGCCGCCTCCTCCAGATCCAACACCGGCGTAAGTTCCTCGTACTCTACCGACACCAAAGCAGCGGCATCCACCGCCGCCATTTTTGACGTTGCCACCACAGCGGCCACGCCGTCTCCTGCGTAGCGCGCGAACTCTGCCGCAAGCGGATAGTGCGGAGGATTCTTCATGTCTGGGGTTACCGGCCAGGCGCACGGCATCGGCCCGGCCCATTCTCCAGCCAGATCAGCAGCGGTATAGACGCCAACGACCCCGGGGACCCCGAGCGCAGCTTCCGACTCGATGGACTGTATTTTTGCATGCGCGAAGGGGCTGCGGACCAGCACCATGTAGAGTGCGCCCGGAATCGCGAGGTCATCTCCAAACTTCGCCTGGCCAACCAGCAGCTCCGGATCCTCCCGGCGCAGCTTCCTGGTTCCGACGACTCCTCCCTTGGCTTCTGCGGCGCTCACAGCTTCGCTCCCATCTCTCCCTGGGCGGCCAGCACCGCCTTGACGATGTTGTGGTAACCAGTGCAACGGCAAAGATTGCCTTCGAGCCCCTCCCTCACCGCCTTTTCGTCCAGGTTGGGGTGCTCGTTGATGAGCGAGAGCGACGCCATCACCATGCCCGGCGTGCAGTAGCCGCATTGAAGCGCATGGTTATCCTGAAATGCACGCTGCAATGGATGGAGCGTCCCGTCGGGTTCGGCTAGCCCTTCGATGGTGGTAACCTCTTCCCCGCTGACCTGGGCAGCAAGAACTGTACACGATTTGACCGACTCTCCATTTACCAGCACCGTGCAAGCACCGCATGACGATGTATCGCAACCCACGTTGGTCCCCGTGAGCCCAAGCACATCGCGGATGAAGTGGACCAAAAGCGTCCTATCCTCCACCTCCGCAGAACGGGTTACCCCGTTTACCTTCATCTCAACACGCATAAAGCCTCCGATTTGCTCGAGGTTGCGGCAGTTCCGCAAGGAGTGAAGCTATCACGAAAATTAGACGTCCGCCAAGGATTCGGGGAACTTCCGTACACAGCCAATCCGTCCTCACCCCACGCAAAGTACCTGCGACTAGAGTGATTTTGATGCGCTGGGACCGCGCCAAGCGTTCTCCCCGTTTCGGCGGCGCCGTCCCCTGCGCGTTCAACTGGGGTGAGCCAGCTGAAAATGGCCAGAACCACCGCAACAACCTTCTCTACCAGAAGTGATACGCTTCATAGTGAGGAAGGGGGCCTGAATATGGTTCTACTCGTGCTAGCAGCTCTGGCGATCCTCGCACTCGTCCTTTTGGGCCTTCACATCGGTCCCCACGGGTCGATAGTCTCCGCAGTGACAGGAATGGCGATCGGAGTCGTTACTACCATTCTGATTTCGTCGAGCCACGTCTCGGCGGGATTAATTATCGGCTTTCTGTTAGCCGTACTCGCCAGCACCGGAGCGGTGGTGGCCTTCGCGCTTCGCGGGCTTCGCGGAAGTGCGAACGCCGCAAACGCCAGTCACGAACTATCCCGGGTTTTTGACTCCAACGGAACCGTGATCACCGACATCGCGCCGATGGGAACGGTGAAGATCGGTGGGGATCTTTGGAGCGCCTTATCGGAGAGTGGCCAGCCGATCGCCGCTGGAACCAAAGTCTACGCAACCCGCGTCGAGGGCTTAAGGGTATTCGTCGTACCCGAAGTCTCTACCAAGAGTGAGAGGTGAAGGCACCGTGACCTATTTAGTGAGTTTTGCCATCGTCGTGGTTCTTGTCCTGTTCTTCGCCAGCAGGACGGTAAAAATCGTGCGCGAGTACCAACGCATCGTCCTATTCCGATTGGGAAGGGCGGTCGGTTCGCGGGGACCAGGTCTGGTCTTGATCAACCCCATCGTCGATCGAACCACTCTTGTCGACCTCCGCGAGCAGTACTTCGAGATTCCCCACCAGACCGCAATCACCAAGGATAACGCACCGATATCGATTGACTTCATCATGTTCTACAAGGTTTTCGATCCAGTAACTTCGGTACTTGCCGTGCAAGACTTTTCAGGAGCGGCACTCAACGTCGCCGCAACCACCCTGCGCAGCGTTGTCGGAGATATGCCGCTGGACGACGTCCTCTCCCGCCGCGAGGAGATGAACTCATCCCTCCGTACCCGCCTTGACGAGGTGACCGAGCGCTGGGGAGTAAAGGTGTCAAACGTCGAAGTACGCGAGATAAACCCGCCACCTGGAGTTCAAGAGGCGATGACCCGCCAGATGTCGGCCGAGCGAACCCGCAGGGCGGTTGTTACCGAATCCGAGGGGCAGAAGCAGTCCGCCATCACGGTTGCAGAGGGTCAAAAGCAGGCCGCCGTGCTCGCCGCCGAAGGGCAACAGCAGGCGACAATCCTACTTGCCGAAGGGGAGCGCCAGGCCGCCCGGCTCAAGGCCACCGGCCTCTCGGAGGCGCTCGATGCGATGATTGCCAGCGCCTCCAGGGCCGATGGCAACACGTTGACCCTTCAATACCTGGACACTCTCCGACAGCTCTCCCAGTCTCCCTCGACCAAGTTCGTGCTGCCGGTTGAGTTGACAAACCTTCTGGCCGGCATCTCCAAAGCTTCATCGGAAGCGATGATCCGGAAAGCCGCCCCCTCGGCCTCCAGCGTTAACCGAAACGGGGGCTAGGAACCGGAGGCTTCCACCCGGGCTGGCATGCAGGCGTTTCGGCAAGGAGCCGATGCCAATTTCCGCACTGGCCTGCCGTCCTTCGCTTCGAATTGCCTCCGAATGCATTGGCCGCAAAAACCGATGAATGCATCGAAGTTGCGAGCCGATCGCAAATGACCGACGCTGCGTAGCTGAAGGCTCTTGCCGCACGCCAAGAGCCCGTTAACATCAAAAAGACGACCTTTCCACAAAATGGCGATGATGCGCGTCCGTCTTTGCGGCAGACGACCGGGCCCGGAACGTGGTCGACGAGACCAGGTCGGGCGCCGGCTGCAAGGCGACGGCCCCGAAGCGGGTCATCGCAAAAATCTTCCGACACGACGAAACGGCTAGCCATCACTCAAAACAACCGGGTTCGGTGGACCAAGAGAGCGATTCTCCCTTTGTCCTCTGCGAGCGGCATGACGTTGCGACCCTAGGCGCTTCTGGAGACTCGCATTTTTGGTCGATCACGCGCCATGGCATCTCGGAGACCACGACGACAGTGCTCATCCACTGAGTCAATGGACCAAGAAGCGCCGCATCTTGGAAAGCGATGGACGACGGCGTTCAGCCAGCCTTTGCCCGCGATTCCTCCCGGATCAGACACTTCCCTGCCTGAACGCATGGAAAGCCGGTTTTGCCGGGAAATTCCCTCCCCGACTGCAAAAGCGGATCAAGCCTAAGAGCGCTGCGGACATTTTCGCCAGCGTTTCAAGCGGACTACGTTAGGGGCATCGGGGCCTGGGGCGCGCACAAGCAGGAATGCGCTTGCACGATTTCGCATCGTCCGGTCCGGCCGGCACCGGCCGCGGCGCGCTCTGCGATCAGAAGCCACCGAAAAAACTAGCTAGTTTGAGTGACCAGAAATCCGAGCCTTCCTTTAAACTTCCCCACGTGGAGGGGCCGGGGAAGCTTCGCAGGACTCCCGCGGCACAGCAGGGCTCGGGAGAAGGAGCAACGCTTCAGGGCGGGGTGTGGAGTCACGCCAGCGCGGCCTCCGCTACCGATATCCGGGTGGCGACCCCACAAGTGGAACTTGAACTTCTGCTGGCCGCCTATTCGGAGTTGCAATCTCCCAACCCAATTCGTTACGCCCTCGCCACCAGACAGGCTCTAGCCGAGTTGGTAGGACAGGGCGTGAACCTGGAGGAGCTCAAAACGGTGTCACCCACCGGAGAACGACTGGCCCAGGTGGCGCAGGAGTGGCTCCGACAAGCCCATCGGCGCAAACTTATCCTGCGATTCGCTATCCCCGCGCAAGGCCCGTTTGTGCGGAGCCGATGCGCGTTTGCGCTGATGGAGGCCCCTACCCCTCGAGAGCTAGCCCTGATCAACGCCACGGCTGATGGCGACTCCTCCATCTACATACCTTCATGGATGCCGCGCCCAGAAGTAGAGATAATTGCAAAGGAGCTTCTAGACTCGGGATGGTCGCAACCAGAGCAGGCGGCGGAGGCACTCACACCCGAACGCCAGCTGCTGCGTTTCTCCGATCCCGCTGAAGAGGCCGCCTGGATCGTGGCCGCGGCGAAGGAAGAGGTTATCGCCGGCGGCGTCCCTCCGTCTCAGATCGCCATAGTGCTCTCCGATGCCGACGAGTACCGGAGCAAGATCCAGTTGCAAGCCGCGGCGTGCGGGCTCGAGCTTGCCCGAACCGACCACGCGCTCTCCCGGTTCCGCAGGCGAATTCAAGACCTGGTTGAGTACGCCCTATTCGGACGGGTTATCGGCAGTCCGAATGCGACCCAACACCTCCACGAAGTTCTCGGGGCTACGTTCGCACCCGGCGACCTCGATGCAGACAGCTGGATCCAACTGGTTTTCGATGTCATCCAAAAGCTGATGTTTGCAGCCACGGAGGTCGTTTCAGGCGAAAACATCCTCCTTGAACAGCTGATCGCCGCGTTGAACTCCACCTACCGTGATGGTGCGCAGCACATGCGGCGCGAGGTTTTCTTTTCTACGCTGCCTGCAATTGCGGCTACCGCCGAACTTTCGGGAACGACAGACGGCGTCGCCGTGATCCCGGTCGGATTTCTGCCGGAAGGCGCCTATCGAACCATACTGCTTGCTGGCGCTGGCGAGGGCTTTCTGCCAACCCCGCTGCGGGACGACGCCACCATCCCTCTCACCCTGCGAGACCGAATCGCCGGTTTGAGAAGCAGCCGTGACCTGGTAGCCCGAGCGTGGAATCGAGCACTTTCGGTTATTCATGCGCCCTCTACGCGAATGGTGGCGACCTTCTCTTCCTCGCTCTCCGAAAAACCCAGCTGGCTCTTAGATCGAATCGAGTTGGCAGCAACGGCGCCTTCGAAGCGCTTTGCGGTATCCAACGCGGACTTCGCTCTCCTCGGTTCGGGACCTCTGCGCGTGGCGGTTTCCGATGGGGTGAACATCGAACGCCAGCGCCTCTTCTCTCCAGATTTTGGACCCTTCTTGGGGGACATTGGAAGGCCGATCGAGCTTGGAAAGCTCAGCCCCACCTCGATCAACGCGATCGGACAGTGTGGCTTCAAATGGCTTGCCCAGTGGGGGTTGCGGATAGGTCAGCGGGACCCGGAAAGCTTTGAACCTTCGCCGGCGGCGATCGGGCTGGTCGCCCACTCCGTGCTGGAAGAGGTCGTGAAACATGGCGACCTTCTCGATCGTGCGGCTCTCGCCGAGTTGATCGATAGCAAAGGCGCAGCGCTGGAATCTGCGGTATCTTGGCCACTGCTCAGGCGCGACCTTCTCGAAGATTTGTTCGCGGTAACGATTCTGGACGGGTTCCGGCGAGTCGGTGAAGTGGCGGTGGAGCTTAACTTGGAAGGCACGATCGAAAAGTTTGAGGTTTTCGGCCGCCTCGACCGCCTCGACACCGTACCTGGTGCCGGCTACCGAATCATCGACTACAAGTACTCCTCGGATGCGCCCAAGGGAATCAAGGACGAGGAGGGACGGGCGACCGTGGACGTCCAGCTAGCCATCTACTCAAGCCTGGTAGAGCAGAAGGTCGGGGCGGTCTGCGAAGCCCAGTACTTGCTAGTGAAGGCGAGGCGCTTTAGAACGCCGAAGCTGCAGCCAGAAAGTTTCATCGCCGCGTTGGAACAAGTGCGCCGGGCGGCTGCGGCGGGACACCTCCGCGTGCAGCCCGACATTGATCAAGCCGCCTGCCGCTGGTGTGTGGCAGCGCTTGCTTGTCGGGTCGGGCCCCATATCGCCGGGAAAGAGTCCTGATGGAACTTACTGTTCAGCAACGGCAAGCCGTGGAAGCAACCGGCAACATCCTTCTCGATGCTGGCGCGGGCACCGGCAAGACCCAGACCATGGCGGCCAAGTATTTAAACTTTGTTGCCGAGGGTTTCGATCCGCTCCAGATCGTCGCCGTAACCTTCACCAGACGGGCAGCCGAGGAGCTGCGCCAGCGTACTTGGACCGAGATGGCTAGGGTATACGGCGAGAGCGATCCTGTCACTCTAAGGGTCCAGGCGGCTCCAATTTCAACCATCCACTCCCTCGCCGAACAGATATGCCGGCAGTTTCCCCTGCAGTCTGGGGTACTCCCAGACTTCGAAGTCATCGACGAAGCCAGCTTCGCCCCTCTGCTCGAAATCGACCTCCCGAACCTTTTGGCGGCGCTACCCGGGCCGCCGAGCATCCCCTACCCCATCCTGAAGAGGCTGGCGAAGGCTTCTATCGCCGATCCAGAACGCTTCAAATCCGCCCTTTTGGCGGATCCTCACCGAGCCCGCCAAAAGATCAAGCGCGATGCCGCCGAGAGCGTCGACAAAATCGACTGGAGCGGCTTCGAGGTACTCCTCTCCTCCATGGAGGGGCGTACCGGAGATCGGATCGAGGCTTCCCGCTCCGAGGTACTTGCCGCGCTCGGACAGATTCGCGCAACACCGTCCACCGCCCTCGCCCGGATCGCCGGCGCCGATCTGCGGGGGGGATCACCCAAGAACTGGCTCCCGGGCGAGCTGAACGCGGTGAAGGACACGATTAAGGAACTTCGCGAGATCGTTCGCTCACTTCCCAAGTACGTCCTCCTCGGCTGGACGGAAGAGGACGAGCGCAATCGCGAGCGCGTCGAAGCGCTGCGCCAAATCATGCCGACGGTCTCGGAAAGGATGCGCGGGATGACGGTGGACTCCGGCCGGCTCCGCTTCGACGACTTGGAGGAGCGGGCCCTCGTTGCACTTGACGACCACGCCGTCCGCATCGAACTCGAAGAACGCTACCGGGCAATCCTGGTGGACGAGTTCCAGGACGTCAATCCTCGCCAGGCCCGGCTGATAGAAGCCTTAGCACGAGGAAAACGCCGTTGCGTAGTCGGAGATTACAAGCAGTCGATCTACGGCTTTCGCGGAGCCGAACCCAAGGCCTTCCTTGAAGAGGCCGAAAGAGCTGACGCGCGAATTCCGCTCTCTCAAAGCTTCCGGACCGTATCTTCGCTGACCTCCGCCATCAACCGCGTCTTCGCCCCACTCCTCCCCGAGTACCAGCCGATCGACTCCTCCATAGCCGGCCCAGATGCGGCTCCTATCGAGGTCTACCTTGTCGAGGAGGACGGTCGCCGGATCGCCGAGCGGCGGGAATCACTGGCGGTGCTGTTGGCGCGGCGGATCCGCTCGCTGGTTGCTCAGGAATACCCGGTCCGCGACCCGGATACCGGGAGGCCAAGGCCCCTGCAGTACCGGGACATCGCCATCCTCTCCTCCACTTGGAGCGTCCTCAACGGGATGGGGGAGATCCTCCGGAATGAAGGGCTGCCGGCTGCGGTCGTCGGCGGCGGTGACCTGATGGGAACGCAACCGGCCCGAGATGGATTGAACTTGCTTGCCTTTCTGGCCGACCCCACCGACGATCAAGCGTGTTTAGGGCTACTTCGCTCGCCGATGGTCCGCCTCTCCGATCAGGAGATCTACACCGCAGTTGCGGGCCGGCCGCGCGGCTCCTGCCTCTTCGACCATGTTCTTGCCGCGCTCCCAGGAGACCTGCGCCTCGATTCGCTAAACGCCTCTCTCGAGCTCGCAAACCGGTCGCCGGCCGAATCGCTAGTGCGGGTCGCCACAGCCCTCGGTTACCCGGCGATGCTCACCGACCTAGACCCGACTGGCCGTATGCTCGCCGACTGGAACGGCTTTTGCGACTTGGTGGCTGGCTGCGACTCGCGCGGGCAGTCCCTGCGAGGAGCCGTCCTCGAAGTGCGCAGGCTGATCGACACCGGTAGCCGAATCGAGCGTCCCCTCCTGGGTGCCAGCGAATCCATCAGCCTCCTAACGGTTCATGCCGCCAAGGGGCTGGAATGGCCGGTGGTGGTGGTGGCCAACCTCGATCGCCCCTCGAGAAGCGAGATCCAGCCGTTGATCGATGCCGAATTCGGAATCGGCATCTCAGTGGATGAACAGCCGTCGGGCCATCTCGAACTGCTCCGGTTTCTCGCCTCAGAGCGGGATGAACAGGAACGGCGCCGACTTTGGTACGTCGCTTTGACGCGCGCGCGAGACTACCTTATAGCCGGGTTCGCCTCCGATCTCCGAGTTGAAACGCTTATCGAGCAGTTGGCCAAGGTGGCCGAGGTCAAAAGCATTGGCGCGGACGAGCAGGCGGCAGCGCACGGGGCGCCAAAGAGCCGTCCAGCACCGCTCCAACTGGCCAGAGTAGATCTCTCCCGCGATGCGGTGGAGCCGCACCCCCGCGTCGGATCACGGGAGCTCGCATTAGCAGCCTGGTGCCCTGCAGCACGTTTTGGCCTTTCCGGTTCGCGCTACGGAGCGCGCCATGTCGAGAAACTTTTAGTGCGAGCGCTGGCCGGCGACCCTCCACAGGCCCGCGATCTTCCGTGGCTCCCGAGAGCGAGCGCTGGCAAGACGGTAACCGAGATCGTTGAAACCGCGTCGCAACTCGCACAACTGCTACCCTCCACAGCTGTTGCCAGCTCTCAAACAGGCTTTGAGATCGACCTTGAGGGAGTAAAAGTCCATGGAAGCCTCGACATCGCAGTAGTCGACGGCACCGCGATCAAGCTGTCTGTATCCCCGGAGCCGCTGGAGATAGCTCGAGCTGAACTCGCTCTGGCCCGCGTTGGTGCCGGTCTTGCTGCAGGCGGAATCGTAGCCGGACCCGGAAACTCGCTGCACGCCTTTTCGGCACAAGAGCTCGACGCTTGCTTTTTGGATTTGGAGCTGACTGCTCGGCTCCTCAGGCGGGGAGGCTTGGCGCTCGACCCAAAACGGGCATTGCGCTGCGAGCGCTGCCCGAATGCCAGGCAGTGCCGCCACGCCCTCCCAAGCTCCGAAAAAAGTACCTAAGCTCTATACGTGGCAGCAATTGATATAGCCGGCTTCGTCACCGACCTCAAGGATCACGCCATCGATCATGGCTTCCACGTGCACGACGAGCGGCACTTTGTCGAGACCTACTCCCTCAGACAGTGGTGGGAGGTTGACCTGCACCCGGAGGAGGGGTGTGGGCAGCCCATAGACCTCCATTTAGCGCTCGACGTCGACCCGAGGATCCTGCTCTCCTTCGAAGATGCGATGGCCACGCTCCCGGAAGGCGCCGATGCACCCGACGAATACCACTTCCCGCTCACCTTCAACTGGACGATCCCTCCGAGCAGCAACGGACCCGACATGCTCCGGGTTGCAATTGACCTCGCCGGTATCACCGGAGTTGCTTTCCCTCTGGAGATCGCAGCCACCGACTCATTTGCCTCTCCAACCGATCCCCCCGAAAGGCAGCTCTCAATTACTGCGCGGCATGCGGTTTCACTAGTTGCGGTAATCAACGGAAAAGAGTCTCTCTGCGACCTCTTCGACAGCTCCAAGGAAGTCAGCATCTACCTGTTGAACAGCTACCGCGGATCCCAGAGCAGCTGATAAACCAGTCCCGAACGCCAGGAGTCGACTTGATGGCGCGGGTACGGACCACAATTTCATAACCAATTTTCCAGATAGCTCACAGCTCTAGGCCGTACTCTTCGACAGTACGAGATATATCGTCGGCGCCGCGCAGGATCCGGAGAGGAGTAGAAGTGGCAAACCAGGCTTACGTTTGGAGCGAGCTGAGGCGGAGGTCTGGACGGACGGCAGTGACCGCTATCGGCCTTGCTGCCGGCGTTGGCTTGGTAATGGGGATCGTTGGCGTCTCAGACGGCTTAACCTCCGCTCAGAACAAGGTGCTCTCTCCGCTCGGCTCCGTGGGAACCAGCATCATCGTCACGAGAACCGTCGCACCAACCACTTCCACGACTTCTTCCAGCTCCAGCTCCAGCTCCAACCCCGGCGGAAGTGGATTTGGTAAAGGCGGAGGCGGATTCTTTGCTAGGGGCATCGGCGGATTTTCCGGAGGAAGCAGCCAAGTAGCCACGCTCCTCAACAACAACGCCTCTGTCATCACCGATCTGGCGAAGCTTGGGCCGGCCGGAACGCACTTTACCCACGACTTCTTTGTCCCCGGCACCCTGATCACCTTTCCCTCGATAGCGATTACGGACGTCTCAAAGATCGCGGGGGTCACCTCTGCCGAGGGCGCCCTCTACCTTCAGGCACTTCACGAAACCGGTACGGTACCAAAGATCGTCGCCTCGGTAAAGACCGGCGGCCAGACCATCAACACCACCGTCACGCCGCCCGCTCTTACCGCAGCCCAGAAGGCGTCGGAGCGAAGTTGCATCCTCAACCTGCTCCAGCAGAGCGGCGTTGGCGCGCCTAGCGGAGGCGGAGGCGGACTGAGGAAGTTTGCCAACAACCCTCTCCTCAGCCAGTGCCTCACTCCCGCACAAATAAGCTATGAGCAGCAGGTAGTGGTGCCAGAGCGCACCATTACCCAGGTACTAAACCCTCCCACCACCAACATCTCCACCTCGAGCTTTACCGTCGCCGGCATCAACCCGGCCAACCAGACCAGCGGGCTGGTTACCAAGTCGCAGGTAACCTCGGGTAACTGGTTCTCATCGGGATCAACCAACCAGATTCTGGTAAACACCGCTTATGCCTCCACCAACCACCTATCCGCAGGCGGGACCCTCGCCATCAACGGGACCTCCTACAAGATTCAAGGGCTTGTATCCCCCACGCTCACCGGTAACGTCTCCGACATCTACTTCCCGCTGGCCACAATGCAGAAACTTGCATCGGCGAGCAACTATGTGAATGAAGTGCTGGTAACCGTGAAGAGCGCCTCCGACGTGAAAGCGGTGACCGCCGCTATCCACCGCGACCTCCCCGGGGCCACGGTTCTCAACTCGAAGTCCCTCGCCGACCAAGTTACGGGCAGCCTGGCGAACGCCAGCAAGTTGGCTACCGACTTGGGCGGAGCGTTGGCGGTGGTGGTTATCGTTGCGGCATTCTTGATCGCAGGGATGCTGACGCTCTCCAACGTGTCGAAGCGAGTCAGGGAGATCGGATCGTTGCGAGCGATCGGTTGGAGCCGTAGCTCCGTCGTCGGGCAAATAATGGCAGAAACGGTGGGTATCGGCGTACTTGGCGGCGTGCTCGGGATTGGGATAGGCGCGGCGATCTGCGCCGCAATCGGGGCTATCGGACCTGCGCTCTCGGTGACCGAGACCGGCCTTTCGGTCGGAGCCTCGACGCTCGGCTCCATTGTCCACCAGTCCACCACCGGGCTGATCACCACCCAAGTGCACCTGACCGCGCCCATCCACCTCTCGACCATCGGGCTCGCCTTCGTGGCTGCCCTGGTCGGAGGGGCGATCGCCGGCGCTGCCGGTGGGTGGCGAGCTGCTCATTTGGCGCCGGCTTCCGCGCTTCGAGACCTCAACTAGTTAGACAGGATGGAGAGAAGATGACCGGCACTAACACCGATGCCCACGATGAGCCGCTTTACCGGCTCGTTAACCTAGCGAAACAGTACTCCAAGGGCGGTGTAATCGTAGAGGCGGTACGCGGCGTATCCCTAACCATCAAGCACGGGGAGATGGTTGCCCTCGAGGGTCCGAGCGGATCCGGTAAATCCACTCTTCTCCAGCTTCTTGGCGCGCTCGACAAGCCGACTTCGGGCACGATAGAGCTTGCAGGCACCGACCTCTCCAAACTCAACGACCGAGAACTGACCAAACTCCGGGCGACTCGTATCGGCTTTGTCTTCCAAAACTTCAATTTGATACCGACGCTTACCGCTGCCGAAAACGTAGCGATCGCGATGGTTCCGAACAAGGTGGAGGGCCGGATAAGGACCGCTCGGGCCGCCGAACTCCTCGAACAGGTCTCTCTCGGTCACCGCTTCGATCACCTCCCCTCCCGACTTTCGGGGGGAGAACAGCAGCGCGTCGCGATCGCGAGGGCGCTCGCAAACAAGCCGAGCGTTATCATCGCCGACGAGCCGACCGGAAACCTCGACTCGGCCACTGCCAAAGAGGTAATGGCGACGCTGACATCGCTAAAAACCCTCTCCGGAGTTACCGTGATCATCGCGACCCACGACCGCGAGATAGCCGGCATGACCGATCGCCGGATTCACCTACGCGACGGGTCAATCACCGAGGACGTGGAGGTCGAGCGGCAGTCCGCCGCTTCGACATCCGAGTAGCCAATCCAGGGAACGCTCCTAGGTATCCTGGTGGTGTGCTTCCCAAAGTTATCGTCACCGGCACCGGAATGAGTACGCCAGGTGGACAACAGTTGCTAGCCGCCTCGCTCTTTGACGCGAACGCGGTGGTGGTACGGACGCTGAGCCACCCCGGCCTGGAGGAAGCGTTGGCAAAAGCACTCCAGCCGCAGGTGCCGGTGATCTCGTGCGACGACCTCTACGCCGCCTCCACCAGCTTCGAAGAGGTCTACGCCCGGATCGCCAGCCGGGTTGCCGACCTAGCGCGCTCCTCCGACGGCCCGGTAGCTTACCTCGTTCCCGGATCCCCCTTGATCGCCGAGGCGGCGGTGGCGCTCCTGCGAAAGAGAGACGATATCGCAATCGAGATCCGACTAAGCCCCGGAGTGATCGATCTCGCCTTGGAGCGGCTGGGCCTCGACCCCCTTGAGGGGTTTGCGGTCGCCGACGCTACGTCGCTCGCTGGCCAACTCGGCAGCTATCACGGCAATGTGCTCGCGCTGCAGGCCTATGATCCGATGATCGCAAGCGATCTTGCCCTCGCTGGCCTAGAGGCCGGAGCCGAGGTGGTTTTTTTGCACCACCTCGGTCTTTCCGACGAGATCGTCGCTAGCGTCGAGAACGCCCAGGATCCCAAACTGGCAGCCGCTGACCATCTGTCATCACTGGCGCTGATCGGATTGAAACATCGGCACGAGGAGCTTGCTCGGGTGGTGGAGGTGGTAGCAGAGCTCCGAAGCCGCTGCCCTTGGGACGCGGAGCAGACCCATCAATCCCTCGCCAAGCACTTAATCGAGGAGTCTTACGAGGTGATCGAGGCGATCGAAGCCGCGGATCAGTCGCCGGAGAGCTCCACGCACCTGGAAGAAGAGCTCGGGGATCTCCTTCTCCAGGTACTCTTCCACGCGAACATCGGCAGCGAAGAGGGAGAGTTCGATCTGGAGAGCATCGCCTCCAAGTTGACCGAGAAGCTGGTTGCCAGGCATCCGCACGTCTTTGGAGACCAGGTTGCCCACAACGCCGAGGAGGTTCTCGCCCGCTGGGAGAGGAGCAAACAGGAGCAGAAGGGGCGGAACTCAATCGCCGACGGGATTCCGCAATCGCTGCCTGCTGCACTCCGGCTGCAGAAGCTCGCCAAGAAAGCAGCCGCACTAACCGGCACCAACGATCTGGCCAAGGAGATGAGCGCCGAGCTCAGCCAAGATGCAACCGAGCACGCCGTCATCGCCGCCGCTCTTGCCTACATCGTTGGCGGTGGCGACTTGGAGCAGCTCCTTCGGAGTGCCGCCCGGGACCTCGAGGACCGGATCAGAGTTCAAGAACCATCAACCTGACCGCTACGTTGCGTGCTAGATTGGCCATGAGAACGATCTAGGAGGTTAAGTGCCCGGTTCGACCGCGATCGAAACCCTGCGAGCTCGAGCGGTATTCGATTCTCGCGCCAATCCGACAGTGGAAGCGGAGGTGCGGCTGGTTGGAGGCCAGGTCGCGCGGGCCATCGCCCCATCCGGAGCCTCGACCGGGAAGCTTGAGGCGGTAGAGCTCCGCGACGGCGGCGGTGCTTTTGGGGGGAAAGGCGTCACCACCGCCGTCACCTCGGTCAACAGCGAGATCTTCCCTCGGCTAGCGGGGATCTCGGCTCTCGACCAGAGGTTGATCGACGAGGCGATGATCGATCTTGACGGAACGCCGAACAAGGCCAGGCTTGGGGCGAACGCCATCGTCGCCGTCTCGCTGGCAGTTGCGAAGGCGGCGGCGGCGGCCACCGGACTTCCCCTGTACCGCTACCTCGGGGGTGCCAACGCCCACACCCTTCCGGTACCGATGCTGAACGTCATCAATGGCGGTGTGCACGCCTCCAACAACCTTGACATCCAGGAGTTCATGATCGTTCCCCACGGAGCCGCGAGCTTCTCCGAGGCTATCGGGTGGGGGGTGGAGATCTACCACAGGCTCAAGCGGATCCTGGAGGAACGTGGCCTCTCCACCGCGGTTGGCGACGAAGGCGGCTTTGCTCCCGATCTCCCGAGCCACAAAGCGGCTCTAGAGCTGCTTGTGAAGGCCATCACCGCGGCGGGGCTCCGCCCGGGGCAAGACGTCTCGCTGGCACTCGACCCGGCAAGCTCAGAGTTCTACAGCGACGGCCGCTACCACCTGGCAGGTGAGAACTGCGATTTCGACTCCAAACAGATGAGCGCATACTATGCCGACCTCGCCGGGACCTTCCCCATCGTCTCGATTGAAGACGGCATGGCGGAGGACGACTGGGAAGGGTGGGAGCTGATCTCCACTGAGCTTGGATCCCAACTCCAGCTGGTCGGTGACGACGTCTTCGTGACTAACCCGGTCCAGCTCTCCAAAGGCATCGAGCGCAGGGTTGCGAACTCAATCCTGATCAAACTCAACCAGATTGGGACGCTTACCGAGACCTTGGACACCATCGCCATGGCTCAACGCAACGGCTACGCCACGGTAATCTCGCATCGCTCCGGAGAGACCGAAGATACCACCCTCGCCGATCTGGCGGTTGCCACCAACAGTGGACAGGTCAAGACCGGAGCACCGGCGCGGTCCGATCGGGGGGCCAAGTACAACCAGCTCCTTCGGATCGAGGAGGAGCTCGGGTTGCAGGCATCGTGGCGCGACTGGACGCAAGGACGGCCATGAGCGCGAGATCCCGGCGCCGTCTGGTCACCGCGATAGCTGCGACCGTAGCGGTCGGGATCTATTTCGCCGCCATCTTCCCCACCGGGCAGCTTATCTCCACCTACCTAGCGGTGCGGGCCGATCGGACCCAACTCGCCCAGATCACTGCGGCCAACCGTACCTACCGGAGAACGATTGCACAGTTGAACCGGCCGTCGGTTGTGGGCGAGATCGCCCGCAACCAGTATGGCATGTATCCCAAGGGATCGGTTCCATACCAGGTTCTACCGTCGTCAACGCTGTACAGCAACGGGAAGACTCCTCCAAGCTAGCCTGGAGTAAAAAGTCCAGATTGGGGAGGGTATGAGCATACTGGGAAACCGGGTCGTCCGCACCGAGGATCCGCACCTGCTAACCGGCGGCGGAAGCTACGTCGCCAACCTCGATTGGAAGGATGCCCTTGAGGTTGCTTTCGCCGTGTCGCCGGTCGCGCATGGTCTGATCCGCGCTATCGAGATCGACGCGGCGCTCGCGATGGAAGGTGTAGAGGCCGTCTACACGGCGGCCGATATCGACCTTCCCCCACTCCCGTCGGCGGCTCCCAACCGACCCGACACCTCGCGCCCCCTCCTCGCCTCTGGACGCGTCCGTTTTGTCGGTGAGCCGATAGCGATGGTGATTGCCCGTACGGCAGCCATCGCCGAGGACGCCGCCAATCTGGTTTGGGCGGATATCGAGCCCTTGCCAGCTTTGATAGACCCGGAGGAGGCTGCCACCAGTGCTAACCATCTCTTTGATGGGTCGAATGTGCTCATGGAGCGTTCCGCGCCCGGTGACCCAGACCTCTTTAGTGGCGCCGCGGCTGTCGTCTCCGAGCGGATAGTGAACCAACGGGTGGCGCCAGCACCGATGGAGCCGAGAGCGCTTGGTGCCGAGGTGACCCCTGACGGGCGGCTCGTAGCCTATGCATCCACCCAATCGGCCCACCGGGTTAAGGCAGTGATCGCCAAGAGCCTCGGCCTCGAACCCAACGCAGTCCTGGTAAGAACGCAGGACGTCGGCGGCGGATTTGGAGCAAAGGCCTCCGTCTACCCGGAGGAGATTTTAACCGCGTACGCCGCGTGGCGCATGAAGCGCGCGGTCCGGTGGGTGGAGAACCGATCGAACTCGATGCTCGGGCTGGTGCACGGGAGAGGGCAGATCCAGTACGTCACCGCCGGCGCCGATGCCAGTGGACGCCTTCTCGGGTTAACGCTGCACATCGTCCAGGACGGTGGCGCCTACCCGTTCTTTGGAATCCAACTCCCCAACCTCACAATTTTGATGGCGTCCGGTGCCTACCGAATCCCGAAGATCGAAGGGAGTTTCGTCTCGGTAGCCACGAACACCACTCCGATCGCGGCCTACCGCGGGGCCGGACGCCCTGAGGCGGCGGCGGCGCTCGAGCGGATCCTCGACCGGCTTGCCGCAGAACTTCAAATGGATCCCGCGGAGATCCGAAGGCGGAATTTCATCGATCCCGGCGAGTTCCCCTACACCACCGCCAGTGGGGCGCGCTATGACTCCGGTGAGTATTCGGGGGCGTTAGAGAAGGTCCTAGAGGAGGGGAGATACGAGCAACTCCGCTCGGAACAGGAACGCCGGCGGCGAGCTGGAAGTCCGCTCCAGCTGGGAATCGGGCTCTCTTCGTACGTAGAGATCACCAACGGCTTGACTTCCGGTGAGTACGCGTCGATTCGCATCGACCGCGACGGACGCGCTACCGTCTTCTCCGGCACCTCACCACATGGCCAGGGGCATAAAACCGCATGGGCGATGATCGCGGCCGACCTCCTCGGCCTTCCAATGGAGGCGATAACCGTGATTACGGGTGACACCGATCTGGTTCCCAGGGGCGTCGGAACCTTCGGTTCGCGTTCGGCGCAGGCTGGAGGCTCCGCGGTTCGCGAGGCGTCCGAAGCGCTCCTTGCAACCGCCCGCGACCTAGCTGCTTCGCTGTTGGAGGCGGACCCGCAAGACATGGTTCCAGGCGCAAACGGCCTCATGGTAGCGGGTTCGCCCACCACCGAGATTGGCTGGGCCGAGATCGCCAGCGAAGCAGAGCGTGCCGGCGTCGACCTCGTGGCGACGTCGGACTTCGAGCCCACCGGTGCGAGCTTCCCCTTTGGGTCGCACCTCGCCGTTGTCGAAGTCGACACCGAAACTGGCAAGGTAAAGCTCGTGAGCTATACCGCCGTCGATGACGCCGGGCCGCTGATCAATCCGATGCTGGCCGAGGGGCAGATTCACGGGGGCATCGCCCAGGGCGCAGCACAAGCGTTGATGGAGGAGTTCGTCTACGCCAGCGACGGAACCCCGCTTACGGCAAACCTCGCCGACTATCCCGCCATCTCCGCTCCGGAGCTGCCCGAATTCAACACCTATACCCAGGAGACCCCAACTCCGCTCAACCCGCTCGGCGTGAAGGGAATCGGGGAGTCCGGAACCACCGGGGCGATACCGGCTGTGCAGAACGCCGTGGTAGACGCGCTTAGCCACCTGGGGATACGGCACATCGACATGCCGCTCACCGGTGAGCGGGTGTGGCGCGCCATAGCCGCGGCGAAAAACGACGGCTAGGAGGACTTGGGCGTAAAGTATTGGGCAGTTATCGACTTCTTGGTGGAACTCGGCACCACCTGGAGCACGCCCCCAACCTTCTTAGCCGTGCCATAGACCGGGTTGACCGAGAGCCCCGTGCTCGCGGATGCCTTGGCAATGGTAGCGTTCAGCTTGGCCTGGCCCGCGGAGGCCATGTCATTAACCGCCAGCAGGCTGGCCTGCGACAGCGGAATCTGCGACTTAGAAGTTACCTCGACCACCGCCCAGCCCTGCGACAGCTGGATTGGCTGAGTCGGCGAGTTGACCGGATCGGCCGCAACCGCGCTCGCAAACGAAGTCCCAAAGCTCTGCAGGTAGTTGGCGAGGGTTCCGCACCCGATCGCGCCTCCCCCGGAGGCGGTAGCCGCGTTCTGCGAGTACTTCGCGGCAACCGTCGCAAAGGACCTCCCGGACTTGAGCTGGGCCAGGGCGGCCTGGCCTTGGGACGGCGTGCCCGTGAGGATCTCCGAGGCGCAGTAGGTTACGAACTCGCCCTTATGCGCCGCGTAGTATGCGCCGACCGAAGCGTTGGTGATGGTCTCGTGCGCCAAATGCGCCTCGAGCGTGACAATCGCCGTGGTGTCGGAGATCAACTGCTTCTGGTAGCTCGCGGAGAACTGCGCAAAGACACTTTGCGAACCTACCGACTGCTCCGCCAGCGCCTTCCCTAGCTGGCTCTCGAGAGCAGTGGGGGTCACGTGGAGCCGGTTCTCCAACTGTTCGATCCGATCGATGGTGATCCGGCGATTGAGAATGTTGTCGACAAAGGTGATGGTGTAGCTCTTCCCGCCAGGGCCAAAGACCGTAGAGTGGTTGGACTTTAGCAGCGCGACAAAAGCCTTGTTCGATGAGACCTGCTGAAGCTCGTGATCAAGGGAAGCCTGGGATATGGTGGTATTGCCCACTTTGGCTGCGTAACTGATGGTTCCACAGCTCGCAAGCACCCCGCCCAAAAGCAGCGGCATCAATCTAGCTAGCCGGCTTGGCATCTTTCTCCTTACTTCCCGCGTATCCGCCCCAAGCCTACTTGGCGTTAATGCCCGTGACGACCCCCAGCCCTGCCAACGCCTCACGCACGGTTGAGATTGGATCGGCTCCACGCGGGAGCGGAATGCTGAGCTGATCGCCTTTGAAACACGAACCGGCGAGGCGGCGAAGCCGCAGCTCCTTGGATGGAGAGAGCGAAATTGGAGATATCGCCACCTCCATCTGCCCGGTTCTTGGAGATCGCTTCGCCGCCACCCTCCGAACACCGGAGGCGAGAAGCTCGACCCGAAGGCGGGCCATCTCGATCAAACTGCCGACTTCTGGGGGCATCGTTCCAAACCGGTCGGCAAGCTCCCTCGCGATCCCATCCACCTGGTCCTCTGCTTCTACCGTGGCGAGCCTGCGGTAGAAATCCATCCTTGAAGCCTCCTCGAAAACGTACGCCTCGGGGATGGAGTAGGAGACCGGAAGGTCGATGACGATCTCCGGAGCCTCGATCGCCGCAACGCTGGTCATCGAACCGATCGCCTCCTGCACCAGCTTTACGTAGAGTTCGTAACCTACTGCGGACATGTGCCCGGACTGGCGCTGGCCCAAGATGGTACCTGCTCCCCGCAGCTCGAGGTCGCGCATGGCGATCCGATAGCCGGCGCCAAGATCGGTATTGTCGGCAATCGTCTTCAAGCGCTCTGCCGCGGTCTCCAGTATCGGGGTCCCCGGGGGGTAGAACAGGTATGCGTAAGCCCGCTGGCCAGAGCGCCCCACCCTCCCCCGCAACTGGTGAAGCTGCGCCAAGCCCAGTTTGTCGGCGTGATCAACGATCAAGGTGTTGACCGAAGGGAGATCGATTCCATTTTCGATGATGGTCGTTGATACGAGAACATCCGCCTTGCGGTGCCAGAACTCCTGTACCACCCGCTCAAGCTCGCTCTCGCGCAGCTGCCCATGTGCTACCAGCACCCTCGCCGAAGGGACCAGTGCCTGGATCTTCCCGGCTACCCGATCAATGTCCTTCACCCGGTTATGCACGTAGAAGACTTGGCCACCACGCACCATCTCGCGGCGGATCGCCTCCTCTATCGCGCCGTCGTCATCGGGACCAACGTGGGTGAGAATAGGTTGCCGATCGAGCGGCGGGGTTCGGAGGAGTGAAAGGTCCCGGATGCCGACCAGCGAAAGCTCCAGCGTCCTCGGGATCGGGGTTGCCGAAAGTGTGAGGATATCGATCTCGGGGTAAAGCTGCTTAATTTTCTCCTTGTGATTTACGCCAAAGCGCTGCTCCTCGTCGATCACCAAAAGCCCAAGACGCTTGAAACGGACCCCCTTGCCCAAGAGGGCGTGCGTTGCCACCACGCAGTCCACTGACCCGTCGGAGAGGCCGGCCATGACCGCCTTAGCTTCCTTGCCCGAGTTGAAGCGCGAAAGCATGCCGACAGTGACCGGATAACTCCCGAAGCGGTCGGAAAATGTCTCAAAGTGCTGCGCGGCAAGGAGCGTGGTCGGGGCCAGCACCGCCACCTGGTAGCCGGACTGGATCACCTTGAAGGCTGCCCGGATCGCAACCTCGGTCTTCCCAAAACCTACGTCACCGCAGACCATGCGGTCCATCGGCTCCACGCGTTCGAGATCGTTCTTGACAACAGCTATCGCCCCAGCCTGGTCCGAGGTGAGCTCGAATGGAAAATCCCCCTCCATCTCCACCTGCCATGGTGTATCTTCGATCATCGCGTTACCCTTGGTAACCAGCCGCTTCTGGTACAGCACGACCAGCTCCTGGGCTACTTCGCTAGCCGCACGGCGGGCCTTTGCCACTTGCCGCTGCCACTCGCCACCCGAAAGCCGGGTAGGGTGCGGCTCCTCCGAGCCGACGTAGATGGCCAACTTGCCGATCTGCTCCGACGGAAGAAAAAGGCTGTCGCCACCGCCAAAACCGAGGTGAAGATAGTCTCGCTCCACTCCACCCATCGACTTCCGGGCAAGACCCCGGTAGATCGCAACCCCGTAAGATTCGTGAACAACGTAGCTCCCCGGCATGATGGCGTCAAAACTCTGGAGGGCGTCTGCACGGCGGACGGTACGCCGATGTGACTGCGGTACAACCAGCGGCCGGATTAGGTTGGCGTCGGCAATCACCGCAACCCGGAGTCGAGGCAGCACAAACGAGGAACTCAAAGCCACTCCCGAAAGAAGGTAGAGCCCCGCCGCCTCCGGCAATGCGGCAGGCTCCTCCAGCACTGCGCCGTAGCGCTCGTGAGCAGCCAGAGCGTCCCTAAGAGAACGCAGCCTCCCTGCAGTCGCCACCGTGAGGATTACCCGGTAGCCCTGATTGACAAACTGTCCGATCGTCGCCACCGCACCCTCGAAGTCTCGGTAGTCGAGCTGGATTCGGTCGATGACCAGATCTCCGGTCCCGGTCTCGATCAGCTGCGCCGGAGTCGCCTTGATCCGCTCCACCGAAGCGATAAGGCCGGCTTCAATCTCTTCCGGCTTGACGCTCCACGTAGGGGCGAGCGCCTGTATCAGAGTCTCCTCGTCTGCGCGCACCCGCTCCGCAAAGAGCGCCAGCGGACCAGGCGGTGACACCACTACCGTGTCCCCGGTGCCGAGCAGGTCGGTAAAGATCGGCGCGTCTACGGCAACCGCGAGCGGAAAAAGTGCCTCGATCGGGTCGCTCGCCGACCCCTGGAGCATCGCCTCGATGCGGTCGCCGAGGGCTGGAACTCGCTCCGCAAGGCGCCGGTACTCCATACCGATTTTGGCGTTAATCCTGATCTCACGGGCCGGCAGCACGACGACCTCTTCGATAGGACGGCTGCTCAGTTGGCTCGTGGGGTCGAACTCCGCCAGCCGGTCGAGTTCGTCATCGAAAAAGTCGGCGCGGACTGGGATGGCGGCGTTGGGTGGGAAGATGTCGAGAATCGATCCGCGAAGGGAAAACTCTCCAGGCGCGCCCACCTGGGGTTCGCGTACATAGCCCCAGCTGGTGATGGTCTCCACAACACTGGAGAGCCGGTAACGTCCGCCGCGCGCAAGCGCTAGCGGTTCGTAATCGAAAGCGGTACTGGCGAGGCGCATCAGCGCAGCCCGGGCGCTCGCAACCACGATAACGCCGGATCCGCCCTGCTTGCGCAGCGCCTGCAGAGCCCGCAAGCGCTCCCCGGTCGTCTCCACCGATGGCGTAACCCGCTCAAAAGGAAGGGTGTCCCAAGGCGGCAGGTAGAACAGGGACTCGTCCCCGACGATCTCACGCAGGTCATCGTAGGCCTGCTTGGCCTCGGCTTCGGTGGGAAGTATCCCAACAACGTTGCCACCCCGTGAAACCGCCAGTGCCGCCAGGCCGACAGCCAGCGGAGACGGCATCCCGCCCCCTTCGTCGACAAGCCTTCCCATTCGGCTAGCCACGCCAAGCAGGAGTGCGCTAGCCAACTTCCGGCAACCCCCGATGGTTGTGAAGACTCATCGCCCGGTTGGGACCGTGCCTGATAAGGTCAACGACGCTTGCGGTCGCCTCCACAATCGCCACCTCGAGCAGTTCGCGTTCCTCCAAGGCAGGGGGGTGGAGAACGTAGCCAACGACCTCCTCTCTGCTCGACGGCCGTCCAACGCCAATCCGCACTCGAGTGAAATCCCTGGAACCGAGGTGATGCGCCACCGACTTCAAGCCGTTGTGGCCCGCAAGGCCACCACCCTGCTTGATCTGCACCCGGCCGACCGCGAGATCGATCTCATCATGGACGACTATCAGATCGGACAAGTTGGCGATCTTGAAGTAGCGGAGCGCCTCGCGCACCGCTACTCCGGACTCGTTCATATAGGTCTGAGGGAGGAGCGCCAAAACTCGAACCCCATCAATCTGTGCCTGGCCGAGCAGAGAGTGGTGGCGGTACCCAAGGGTCGCGCCAGCCTCGGCCGCGAAGCGTTCGAGGACTCGAAAACCGATGTTGTGGCGGGTATCTCGATACTTGGAGCCGGGATTCCCCAGCCCGACCACCGCTACCCGCCGGAGCGCCGACGGAACCTCCGTAGCTAACCCTCCTCGGAAAGCCTGGCAACCGGCGTATCCGCCGCTGTCACCAGGACAACTCCCTTCGGCAACTGAATGCCTCCGGCAAGCACTACCTCTTCGGCGATATCAGCAGCGCTCACCCTCACCACGGCCGGTATCATCGCCGGCCGGCCCTTGACCACGATCGAAGAGATCAAGAGTTCGACCCCGTCAGCGAGTACCTCCACCGTCGCCTCCATCTCCTCCGCTGCGTCCACAGCCAAAAAGTCAAGGTGAGAAAGCACCCGGCGTACCGGATGGCGCTGGACGTCCTGGAGCTTGACGAGCACGGTGGAGCCCTCAACACTTAGGTCCAACAGAACCCCGGTGGTCACCCTGTGGCTGAGCGCAGTCTCAAAATCATGAGCGTTGACAAAAAGCCGGAGCGGCTCCTGGGTCTTCCCGTAGAGGATGGCGGGAACACTCCCCTCCCTGCGCAACCGCCGCGACGCCCTCGAGCCGGCCTCCCGGCCGGTCTCAGCAACAACCTGTACCACAGTTACCCCTTAAGTAAGCATCGGCATGACAAACTAACCAGCATACAAGGCTCGCGCATCAGGAGAGATTGTCCCCCTGGAAAAGCTCCGAGACCGAGCCGTCCTCGAAGACGGCAGCGATGGCGTCGGCAAGCACCTTCGCGATGGAGACCACCTCCAGTTTCGGGATGAGCCGGTCCCCGGAGAGCGGAAGCGTATTGGTGACTACGACCTTGGTGACCGGAGAGTCCATCAACCGCTTGGGAGCCGGTCCCGACAAAATCGCGTGGGTTGCCATCACCCAGACCTCCCGTGCGCCCCTCCTCACCAAGAGGTCTGCTGCTGCCGTAACGGTTCCCGCGGTATCGATCATGTCGTCTACGATGACGCAGTGGTGCCCCGACACCTCACCGACCACCTCGAGGGCGGTTACCACGTTCGCCGTTCCCTTGGGCCGGCTCTTGTGGACAAGAGCAAGGCTTGCCCCAAGGCGCTGGGCGTACCGCTCGGCGACCTTTACCCTGCCCGCATCCGGCGCGACGATGACAAGATCCTTGGTTACCTGCGCGCGGAGGTAGTTTGTGAGCACCTGCGAGGCGGTCAAATGGTCAACGGGGCCGTCGAAAAACCCTTGAATCTGCCCGGAGTGGAGATCCACTGCAACCAGCCTGTCGGCGCCAGCCGCCTGGAAGAGGTCGGCTACCAGCTTGGCGGTGATCGGCTCCCGGCCCGAGGACTTCCGATCCTGGCGCGAGTAGCCGTAGTACGGGCAGACCGCCGTGATCCGCTTTGCGGACGCGCGCTTAGCCGCGTCCACCATGATCAGCTGCTCGAAGATCGAGTCATTGACCGGACCCACGTGGCTCTGGAGTATGAAGATGTCCTTTCCCCTCACCGACTGATCGAACCGGGACATGATCTCTCCGTCAGAGAACTCCCTGAGGGTGATGGCCCCAAGCTCTATATCCAGGTATCTCGCCACCTCGAGGGCCAGCTCGGGATGGGCTCTGCCGCTAAAGAGCTCGAGTCTTTTGCGAGGTACAAGCTCCATCACGGCTACTCCTTAAGAAATTCTGCGCAAACCAATCTAGCGCCCCCGCCGCCCGATCGGAACTTTCCCTGCGCGGCCGAATCACTTGATACGAGTAAACGCCTCGACCACTTCGTTATCGCCGATAGCGCCGCCATCCATCACCGCCACATAGGGGCCGACCGTGGCTCCGGATCCTATTGATGCCCCTACCGCGTCCACTTTTATCAGCGTCGTCCCATCACCCACCTGGGTATCGATCAGCCGGCACTCGGGGCCGATGTCAGCGCCGGAGCCAACTACCGTCTCGCCCAGCAAAAGAGTGTTCGGCCATATCGTTGTATCCCTTCCGATAACCACCTGGGTATCGATGGTGATCGTCTCCGGCCTCACCATCATCACGCCATTATGGAGGTGCCGGATGGCGATCCGGCGACGCATCTCTTCCTCCGCCTTGACTAGTTGGTAGCGGTCGTTCACCCCCATCGCCTCTACTGGATCCGGAACGACCAGGGTGTCCACCGAGTAACCCGACTGGACCAGCATCTCGATGGCGTCGGTCAGGTAGTACTCCCCCTGTGCGTTAGTGGGGGCAATGCGGCGCAGAGCGGCAGGAAGTACGGAGAGGTCAAACAGGTAGATTCCCGTGTTCACCTCACGAAGCTCAGTTCCCGGCCCCTCGATCTCCCGATCCTCCACTATCTTGAGCACCTCGCCTTTGCGGTCACGAAAGATCCTCCCGTACCCTTCCGGCTCATCGAGGTTCATGGTGAGGATGGTGGCGGCGTTGCGGCCATGGCGATGGTGGTCGGCGAGCAGATTCAGGGTCTCTGCAGAGATGAGCGGGGTATCTGCCGGCACCACCAGCAGCTCGCTCTCCGATGCCGCGATGCCAGGGAGAAGGTCGGGAAGGCGAGAAAGCCCGACGCCCACCGCGTCCCCGGTACCCCGCTGGTCGAGTTGGATCGCGGTCACGACATCAACCGCACCGCGGACCGAGCGGGAGATCTCCTGCTCCACTCGATCAGCCTCGTGGCCAACGACCACTACCACCCTGGCAAGATCCTCCAAACCCTCGACGGCTCCGAGAACATGGCCGAGCATCGACATTCCACACAGCTTCATCAGCGGCTTGGGGCGCTTAGAGAGCATCCTCGTTCCCTTCCCCGCAGCAAGAATCAACGCGTACCTGCTCGTCACCAAACCTCCTATCGATCCAAACGATGCCCGATCCGGAACACGTATGAAGTAACGCTAAACGGCTCGCTCAAAGCCAAAGCTATCCGCCCCGATACAGTCGGCAGATCGATCTTCGACAAGCTCTTGGACGAAGAGGTCGAGACCGCTTTCTCAGGGATGAGCGCGCCTTTCCCTCCGGGAAAATCGATCTGGAGGGGAAGGTTTGGCGAACCCTGCGGGGTCAGGTTTATCGCCACCACCACCTCCTGGTTCCCTTCAACCGCCGCCAGCGCTTCAACGCGAGCGTCCGAGGTTGCCACCGGCACCAGGCTAGCGCCTGGACGAAGATAGCGTGAGAAGTTTCCGAGAACGTAATACCTTTTGGTAAGGTAAAGCTGGCGGTCTCCGTCGGCGAGCCCGTTCAAATCGAAGTAGATCAAGCCGTCGTTGCGACCAAGAACGTTGACGCTTCGAAAGCAGCTTGGATCGGCCGCCGGATCGCAGCCAAGGTCCGGTGAGAGGGCTAGCCACCAATCAAAGGCGGAGGCGCCTGCGACCATCAAATCGTTGTAGATGGTGGTGGCGAGCCACATCGCCGATGTCATCGTCGGGTCGTACTGGTACCCGAATCCGGCGCCATCGTAACAGCAGATCTCCGTAGCCCACACCGGAACTCCAACCTTTTTCGAAAGCGCCGCGACCTTGGAGAGAAGCGCTTTTGAAGGGAAGTCGTAGCCGTGAAAGGCCAGCGCCGCCAGCGAGCCCCTGACGCCCGGATACGCGGTCCACACCGGGGCGGCACCCAAGAACTGGTGATTCACGAAGGATGACTCGTCGGCGATCACTCTGCACCACGGCGCGACAACCGACAGATCGTGGGCGAGAGCCACGATGAGCGGTCCCCGCTCCGCTACCGGAACTCTCATGCCCTCTTGGCGGCACGCCGGCTGCGACCCGGCCGGCTCGTTCATTGGCGAGAGGTACGAGAGCCGGACCCCGTAAGTCGCTGCAATCCCCGCCACCGTGGCGGCAAGTTCCTGGGCGTACGCGTCGATTTTGGAGGGGAGGAGATAGCCGCCGCAGCTCTGTTTGTTTGAGGTGAACTCGGGCGGAGCCGAGTTGACGAAGCCCACTAAATCCTTGACCCCGTACCGCTTCGCCTGCTTGAGAAAAAAAACTCCCTGCGGGTCGGCAGCCAGATTGAGCGTACCGTTGGGCTGGTAAAAAGAGGGAGGCGCCTTCCACGGCGTGTCAACTCCCACTCCGCCGCCACCGATGTTGAAGCGGAACTGCGAGAGACGGAGGCCGCTCTTCGAGTAGAGAAGCTGACCGACCCGGGAACGGGTTTTGGCGCCTAGGGCGTAGACCGGAGATGACCACCACGCTCCGGAGGCACCGATTCCAGTCAGCTTGTGGGAGGGGTTTGCCGAGACGGAGAGTACCACGGTCGACTGCCTCACCGGCTGTGAAACCGCCGAAGGAGCTCTCGCTGTCTCCACGACGTCCGCAGCCAAAACGACCACGAGCAAAATCGAAAGCGTGAGCACGACTCCGCGCGCGAGCGAGCCAAGAAACGCCTTCACCCCCTTTATCTCCCTTCTCCTCGCCCAGCCAAGAAGATGCGCGCTCACCCTAGCTCACCTGATGGAAACCAGATCGAGGCCAGCGCGCATCTCGGCTAAGCGGCAAGAAAAGAACAACCAAGACGGTTTCCATGCCGACATCCTCCACTCCAGCGTTTACTGGTGGCAGATCTTTGGCCGGCAATCAAGCGTCCCTTCCACTCGCTTGTCCATAACGATAACGGCAGAATCAGCTAATGAGCTTAGATTCCAGCGTCAAGCCCCAGGTTTGAAAGCAGAAAGCGAGCTCGTTTCTCAGCTATGAGGCGAAGATTGGCTTCACCCTGCGGCGAATGCCGCGAGGAAGGGAGGAAGACCAGCTCAATCTCCTTGCCAAGTTCCGCCGCACGCGCCAAAAGAGTAGCGGTGTGGCCGAAGTGCACGTTCTCGTCGATACCGCCATGGATAACCATGAGGGAACCGGAAAGCCTATCCAGGTAGGAGAGCACACTGGCAGCGTCATATCCGACGCCCGGGTCTATCCCCATGTAACGCTCGGCGTAGGCGGAGTCGTACCACCGATGATCCACCACCGGAGCCCCGGCAACACCAACACGAAAGACTCCCGCAGCCTTCGTCAACGCCATCAGGGTCATGTAGCCGCCGTAACTCCAGCCATAGATGCCAATGCGAGAGGAGTCTACGCCCCGCTCGCTCACCAGGTAGGAGACGGCAGCCAGCTGGTCATCAAGTTCGACAGTCCCCATCCTCCCGGCCAGTTGTGCTTCGAACTCGCGGCCGCGGCCGAAACTTCCCCGCCCGTCGAGCTTCATCACCACAGCTCCCTGGCGAGCCAGATACTGCGCAAACAGGTCGTACGTGAGTGACCACGAGTCGGTGACTGTCTGCACGTGGGGTCCACCATATACCGAGATAATGCCGGGACGGCCTTCGGAAACTCCGTCGGTCGGCGTGTATACGGCGGCGTAACCCCTGCTCCCGTCCGCCAGTTCGACGGTTACCAGCTCCGGTGGGCGCAGATCGATTACCGGCTCGGAGCGGCATGCGACCCTGGCCGTGTTGCCGCGCCTCACCACCAGCGACTGCGGCTCCAACATGGCCGATCGGCTTTCGGCAAATGCTTCGCCTTCGGGAGCGATGGCCGCAAGCCAGCACCCCGGCGCCAGCTCCTCCCAGTTGCCGCTGGCCAAATCCAGTGCAAACAGCGAACGCGAGAGCGGGTTGCCTTCATGGCCGATCGCAAATGCCCTTCCCCCCTCCACGCCGGCCAACGCAGTCACAAGCGGTCCACCGTACGCGCGCTCTCGCCCATCGCGATCGATAACGATCACCTTGCGGTTGGAGTCGGGCGCCTCCGACGTCGTTACCAGTCCACCTTGGTATGCGAATTCGCCCTCGGGAAGGTTAACCCACGGCTCCCCCTCCTCGACGTGCCAAAGGCCGAGCCAACCGGAAGCACCGAGCAGATGCCGCTCCAAGCGCCGTTGTGCCCGGTCAAGAATGCCGACCACCGCCCGCTCGCGATCGAGAAAGTGGAGGCTGGCAAGGTATCCGCCCGCCACCGGCAGCGGAAACGGCCCCGCCGCCTCCCCCCCGCTGATAAAAACACGAAGGCTAACTTCGGCATTCGCCTCTCCCACGAACGGGTAGCGGTACCTCTCCACCGTGTTGGGATGCACGTCGGTTCGGACGATGACGTGCTCGCTCACCATCGACTCGTCGACTTCGGCCGCGATGATCATCTCACCACCCGAAGTCGCCCAGAGACCAGACATTCGGCCAAGCTCCTCCTGAGCAACGTACTCGGCAACGCCAAGCGACTTCCCGCTGGTGGTCGCGATCCGGCGGCGCTCTCCAGGAAAGACCAGCCATACCTCCTCCCCGGTCGTCATCGCCACCGCCCGCACTTCGTCGCAGGCAATGCACTCTCGAGCGCCTTCAAGGTCGTACTCCGCGTCCAAAATCCCATCGATATCGCAGACAACGAAGCCGCCTCCCGCGTTGACGATGATCCTGTCCCGTCCCAGCAAGGTATAGAAGCTCACCCCGGAAAAAGCGATCCGCAATCTCTCTCGGCGCAGCTCCTCCACAGCGCTCGCCGCGACACCCGATTCACCCCCGACGATCACCCGATCCTCGCCGGTTTCGATCTCCGTGCGGTGGAGCGAAAGCGCTCGAGATGCATCTGGCAACAGGTAGAAAAGGTATCTGCCGTCACCGGAGAAGGCGGGCGAGAGCGGCTCGCAAATGCCAGGCAGCGGTCTGGCATAGAGGTCGCTGAAGCGCAAAGGTCTTTTCGGGTCCACGAACCAACACTAACCGCCGGGCCGCGAGGGCCGCATCCCGCTGCTTGATCATCGCCGCCCACAAACGGGGAGGTGGCCGGGATAGCATTCGAAGTGGAAAATGTCGGATCTTTGGCAAAGTCGTACCGATTTCGATTGGGGGTCGCCGTGAAAGAAAGATTGCCAAGGCATCGCGCCAACAGGCTTGGGCGCGCCACGGCAAAGAACGAGCCTATCGAGACCGACGTGGTCGTGGTGGGAAGCGGCTTCGGTGGAAGCGTCGCCGCCTTCCGGCTTGCGGAGAAGGGATACGGCGTGCACGTGCTCGAGGCCGGCCGGCGGTTTGGCGACACCGACCTCCCCAAGACTTCGTGGTCGATCAAATCGTACCTCTTTGCCCCGAGGCTGGGCTGCTATGGCATCCAGAGGCTGACCCTCTTGCGCAACGCCCTGGTGCTCACGGGGGCCGGAGTCGGTGGCGGATCCCTGGTATACGCCAACACCCTCTACAAGCCGGAAACGACCTTCTTCAAAGACCCGCAGTGGGCCTCGATTACCGATTGGGAGGACGAGCTCTCGCCGTACTACACGCTCGCGAGCAAGATGCTCGGAGTGACCCAAAACCCGCGTATGAGCCCTTCCGACGAGGTAATGAAGAGGGTGGCGGAGGAGCTTGGGGTAGGAAGAACCTTCAAGCTGGCCCCGGTCGGTGTCTTCTTCGGAGAGCCGGGAAAGACCGTACCAGATCCCTACTTCGACGGTGCCGGTCCGCCGCGAACAGGGTGCCTCGAGTGCGGCGAATGCATGTCCGGTTGCCGCCACGGAGCCAAGAACACGCTACCCAAGAACTACCTTCACTTCGCCGAAACTTTCGGAGCCGTGATCCACGAGATGACAACGGCAACCGCTATCGAACCGCTTCCAGACGGGAGGTGGCGGGTCTCGACGAGGAGGACAGCGGTGCTCAACCGGCCCGCTACCACCTACGTCGCCAGCGACGTCGTACTCGCAGCTGGCGCTCTTGGTACCCAACGGCTGTTGCAGGAGATGCGCGCGGCAGGGACTGTTCGAACGCTTTCTCCACGCCTGGGCGAGTTGATCAGGACCAACTCCGAGGCGATACTCGGAGCCAGAACTTTCAAGCCGGAAGCCGACTACTCGAAAGGGGTGGCGATCACCTCCTCGTTCTACCCGGAGGCAAGAACCCACGTCGAGCCGGTCCGCTTTGGACACGGCGACAACCTTCTTGGCATCCTGGGAACCATCCTGGTAGATGGGGGCGGGCGGGTCCCAAGATCGTTGCGGTGGTTGGCGGAAGCGGCCTCAAACCCGCTCCCATTCCTCCAAAACTTCAACCTCCGCCACTGGTCGGAGCAGACCATCATCGTGCTGGTGATGCAGAGCCTGGACAACTCGCTCTCGGGGAGTTTGAAGCGAACGTTTTTGCGGAGCCGGCTGGTAACCCGTCAGGGAGTGGGGGACCCCAGCCCACGATGGATACCGGCGGGCCACGCGGTGGCGCGCAAGGTTGCGGAACTCATCGGCGGGACGCCCGAAGGCGGGGTGAACGACATCTTCAACATCCCGATGACCGCTCACCTTGTTGGCGGTGCGGTGATTGGCGACTCTTACGCTAGCGGAGTCGTCGACCCGTACCACCGCGTCTTCGGATGCCCGGGCTTGCACGTCTTTGACGGCTCGGCGATACCCGCCAACCTTGGGGTCAACCCCGCGCTGACCATAACCGCCCTGGCAGAACGCGCAGCGGCCTACTGGCCCAAGCGGGGGGAGACCGATCTCCGGCCCAAGATCGGCGAGCCCTTTGCCCCTGCAGCCGCGATCCTTGCCCGATCGCGCGGAAGCGAGCCACGCGTGCCGAAACGGAGAAGGCCAGAGCCGGCGGGACCATCGGCAACGGGGTAGCCAAAGCGTTCCTGCCGCCCGGGGCTCCTTGGGGTTGCCAACCAGCCTTCAAGGGTTTAGGCTCTGCCAGAGTCGCCGCCGAGTTGGCTACCGTTAGGGGGTGTAATGGAGATTATCATCGGGATTGCGGTACTGCTCCTGATTGGCCACGTACTATTCCATCCGCTCCGCACCCTGGGCTGCATAATCGAAGCCCTCGTGGGAGTCGTGCTTTTGGTCGTGGCACTTGGAGCTTTGGCCGAGTTTCTCATGACCCACAGCCACCCATAGCCAGCAGGCTTGGCGGCTTTGTACCGCGCCTCACCACGCACCCGTTTCGACTGCGGGTGCCATCGAACTGACCAGACCGCCTGATGGCTTTGGAGCCATGGACGATGCAAAGCACAGCCAGGCGGCGGAGAAACCTTGCATAAGCTCGGGAGGGTTGCTCCCACGCTATCTGGATACCTTCGTCTCGTCGGTTGGCATGGGCGCGATCTGCCAACCATCGCGTTACCGCCATGACTAGACATAGTTGCGTCCCCGCGCTGATTAGAATTTCTCCAGGTGTCCAGCGCGTTTACCCGCAGCGAATTGCTCGAAAGGCTCAGATCGGCAGGTTTCCAGCCATCGAAGGCACTTGGACAGAACTTCCTGGTTGACATGAACATCGCGAGGAAGATCTGCGAAGCCGCAGCCTCGACAACCACCGTCAGGGCGCTCGAGATCGGTCCCGGATTCGGCTCACTCACCCTGCCGCTCGCCTCCTACTTCGAGACGGTGGTTGCAGTGGAGACCGACCGGATGCTGGTTGACCAGCTTGAGGATGTGCTGGCGGAGCGGGCAATCCCCAACGTCGAGCTGATTCGCGCGAATATCCTTAAACTCGACTTCGAGCGCCTTGGAGTCGCCAAGCTGCCGACCGTAGCCGTCGGCAACCTGCCCTACAACATCGCCTCCCAGATCATCTTGCGAACCTTGGAGTCGGCCTGGTTTGTCGAGCGAATGGTATTCATGATCCAGGCAGAGCTGGCCGACCGCCTCCTCGCACCGATACCCAGCCGCCAAGCATCGGCGTTTGGCGTCCGAGTGGCGCTGCTGGCTTCGGTCGCAACGGTTGCAAAGGTTCCGCCATCGGTTTTCGTCCCCGCACCCAAGGTCGCATCCAAGGTGGTCTCGCTTACCCGCATCGAGGATCCGCTATCGGTCGTAGATCCAGCGCTATACCGCGCCACCGTTGCGGCCGTCCGGCTTGGCTTTGGACGCAGGCGCCAGATGCTGCGGCGGATCTTTGCCGGAGAGGCCGCCGAGGCGCTCCGCCTCTCGGGAATCGATCCGCGCAACCGTGCAGAAAACCTCGCCGTCCCCGACTGGATCGCCCTGGGAAGGGCGATGATCGATGCGGGGGTGCTCCGTGCAAATTGACGCGCCCGCCAAACTCACCAGGGGACTCCGAGTTGTTGGAACGCTGCCTGGCGGCTTCCACGCTATTGAAGCGGAGTTCGTATCGCTCTCGCTCGCCGATGAGGTCCTTGTGGAGTTTGACGTTGCCGAATCTACCGTCGCCGCATGGGGTGCGGAGCCTGAACTTGGCATGGACTGGAGCCACATTCCAACCAACCGGGACAACCTTGCCATAAAAGCCCTGGAGCTGGTGGGGCGGAGTGCCGCCATCGTTCTCCAAAAGAGAATTCCGGCTGGCGGAGGTCTTGGAGGCGGCTCTGCCGACGCCGCGGCCGTGCTTCGGGCCGCAAGATTCCGTGGCGATCCCGAGACTCTAGCCGTTCTCGGGGCCGACGTTCCCTTCTGTCTCCGAGGAGGAAGGGCTCGGGTAACCGGGTTGGGCGAGAGGCTAGAACCCCTCGCCTATGAAGAGCTGACCTTCACCCTTGTCATACCACCATTTTCGATCTCGACCGCGGCCGTCTATGCGGCATACGACCGGGTAGGAAGTGGTGGCGGATCTAACGACCTGCTAGCGGCGGCCGTCGAAGTGGAGCCAGCACTGGGCGAAGCACTGGAACACTTTGAACGCCGCTTTGGAGCCGCTCCGACACTCGCAGGTTCCGGGTCGACATTCTTCGTAGAAGCTGGACTCCAATCCCTCGGGGTTACG
>JAKARV010000045.1 GCA_021819205.1 Actinomycetes bacterium
AAGCGGTCTGCGGGTGGATGCCCTGTCTTCGTGCCCACTCGGTTAGATTCGTGCTTTAGTACACCGCTAAAACATCTGTTCTCGTTGTATGGCTGACTACGTGTGGAGCAGCTCCCAACCCTTACCTTCGAGCGGGTTCGAAGCTACGACACGATGGCGTAGAGTTTTGCGATTGTGAGAGTGCCGCTCCAACCCTCAGGGTTGTTTACCTGCAGCCCCTCCTGGGGCAACGGTCCGGATCCGGTGGCCATCATCGGAACGAGGTTCCAGCCGTGTGTTAGCCACATGGAGGTGCCGAAGCGGACGCTCCAGTTTGTGGTGAAGCCGTATGGTGTCACCGAGATCACGCCGCTGGGTCCGGGATAGTAGAGGTGAACGTAGGTTTGCGTACTCCCGGCCGGCAGGCAAGTTTGGGTTGCAATCCGGAATGCCGGATACCCGGTTCCGGTAATCGTGGCTTGGAGTTTCCAGGCGCTGGCGGTCACCGTTACCGGGCCCCAGGTTGGCGATGCGGCGCAGGAGGGATCGGTCGCGCCCATCGTTGCTAGGGAGCCGGCGGTGCCGGCGAGCGGCACGATGCCAGCGACGGTAGCCTGCGTGGGGACGGTAATCGAGAGCGTGGTCGGTTCAAACTGATATAGGCCGGTGGATACCGGGAGAGTAAAGTCTCCGGGGGAGAGGGTGGCACTGGTTGTGCTTATGGTCTGTCCATTGCTGGCAAGGGTTGCGGTCACTGCGGAACCTTTGGGGACGGTGTTGGGTACGTTTATTCGCACGACTAGGTCGGATGCGGGCCCTTCGGAGTTGGTGTAAATGGCGTTGGTCGACGCCACAGGGGTGCTTTGCGGCTGGGGGGCGACGCTGGTTGCCTCGCTTGGAAGTGCTGCCGTAGCTGTGCCGTTGGAGAGCGCCAAGTTCTCCGGCTGGACCTGGCAGCCGCCGTCGAAGCAGGCTCCGCTTTCATTGCTGAGCAGCGAGGGGAAGCCGCACCCTCCCGCCCACCATCCCCAGGCGGTGTAGCCGATACCGTTGGCGGTAAGGAAATCCAGGATCTGTTGCTCTGTGCCGGAGGGGTAGGGAGTCTGGCAGCCGAGCACCCCAAACTCAGTTGCGACAACCGGGAACAACTGCGTGGTCGATCCGAGCTGTGCGCTCCAGGTACTCGGGGTAGTGGGGTCGCTCTGATTGACGTAGAGGTGGTATACGTAGGCTACATTCGATCCTGCGAGCGCATATTCGGGGACTTGGGTTAGGTTGGACGCGAAATCTATCCCGTCTGCAAGGACTACGTTTTGGGCGCCTGCGCCCCGGATGGCTTGGAGAAGCTGTTGCATTCCTACCGCGTGATAGGCGAGTCCGGTTGAGCTGCAGGTGATATCGCCGCCGTTCCGCCAGATCGACCAGGGTATGCCGTGAGGCTCGTTGTAAAGCTCGAAGAGGACGTTCGGGTCGGTCTGGTATGCGTTGGCGACTTGTTTCCAGAAGGTAACGCTTCCTGAGTCCGGAGCACACTCAGGTCCGCTCTTGGGGGTCGTGGTGTTTATCGGTCCGCCCGTGTGCAGGTCGATGATCGGGATCATGCCCTGCTGCTCAACCAGGTGGACGACCTCCTCCACCGTCGATCGATAGTTGGGGCAGTAACTCGAGGAACTGGATAGCCAAAAGTTTTCGTTGACCGGAATTCGGACTGCGTTTACCCCCCACTGAGTTGCCATGATTTGGAATTCGGCAGGGTTGATGCCGTTCTGGCTGGAGTTTGCCCACTGACCGGTGCAGGACCAGTCGAGGGATGGCCAGTCCACACCGTGAAGGTATACCGGCGATCCGGTTGAGTCGACGATGATGTTGCCCGAGACCGAGAACGGTCCGTGAACGGTTCCGGGCGCATCGGGAGGGAAAAGTGCAGTGGATGTCTTCTGCAGGACGGCTGTGGGCCGGTTGGTGGTTGTTTGGAAGGCGAGAAACGCGATTAATGTGGCTAGAACAAACACGGAAAGTTGCCGTATGAGGTTGCGCTTGGTGGCGAGACTGCCGAAAAAAGTTTTCATGATAGTGCTATCGACCACCATGGCAGCAAACTAAATCACGATGTGTAGTAAGGCCACCACAACGCGTGCACAATTTATTAATTAGCAACAACCGACGTGAATTGAGTCTTTCGAATGTCAAGACCTTCGGCATGAAAATAAGGCGTGTTAAATCGATTAAGAATTACTGAGTAATGGCGGTCGGAGCAGCAAATATGGGTTGTGGGTGGAGCCTTGGAAGTCGGCGAGTCTCATTAATCTTCACAATTTGTTTTAGCTGCGGCGCCTTTTGTTCGCTTGATTGCGGTCTTATTGGGCTATTCTATGAAATGGTGGTCGGAAAGAATGCGTAATGTGGTTGCCAAACACACGTAAGGTGGTGATACCGTGCATGGGATAGATTATTTGTTTCTGCTTTGCGTGGTCTTGACGACTGTTGCCGCCGTTCAGGGCGTTGTGTTCAACAGCTTTAGATGGCACTCGCCAGGGAACGCGGCCAAGATGTCGTGGAGTGGAGCATTTCCCGTCGATGGTGGCGTAATGCCGTCGATGGCGATCTTGGTTCCCGCGCGGCATGAGGAGCAGGTGCTCACGGAGACGCTTCTCAAGCTGTGCCACCAAGATTACCCAGGGCTTGTCGTGGTACCGATCGTGGGCCACGATGACCCGGGGACGCTTGCAGCCGCGGAAGCGGCCGCCTATCTTTACCCGGAGATAGTGAAGATCGTAATTGACCATTCCTGGCCGAAGAGCAAGCCGAAGGCGCTGGCCTCAGCGTTGCCGGAGGTCGAGACCGAGATCGTCGGAGTGCTCGATGCCGAAGATGACGTAGCCCCGGGGCTCTGTTACCGGGTTGCGAACGAGTTCTTGGCGGATCCAGAGATCGATGTGGTCCAGGGAGGCGTTCACTTGGTGAACCTCGAAGGACCTTGGTTTGCGATCCGGAACGCGGTAGAGTACGCGCTCTGGTATTCGAGCCGACTCCCCTATCAGGCGCACCTGGGATTCATGCCCATAGGCGGTAATACCTGCTTTTTCCGGCGGTCGGCGGTCGATGCGGTCGGGGGTTGGGATGTTGAATCTTTGGCCGAGGATGCTGACATCGGAGTCCGCCTCGCTGCCACTGGGGCTAAGGTAACCGTGAGATACGATGAAGCTCTTGCCACCCGGGAGGAGTCCCCGCCGTCAACTTCAGGGCTTGTGAGACAGCGGGTCCGCTGGTATCAAGGATTTATTCAGATCGTGCGGAAGCGCGAGTGGCGTTCGCTTTCGTTGAAACGCCAGCTCCTGGCCCTGGTAACGCTGGCGGCGCCGTTTTTTCAGTTCTTGAGTGCCCTCATGCTCCCAGGAATCCTTCTCTTTGTCGGCTTGACTAGGTCTCTTTCTGTTGATTTGGTTCTTGCCGCTTTCGTGCCGCTCTTCGTAGAGCTGGTCGCCCTGGTTCTCGAGTTCGACGCGCTCGCCCGCCTTCGCCGGACCGAAGGCGGCAAGCGGATCCGGGTTCGCGACGTCTTCTGGCTGATTGTCAGCATCATTCCCTACCAGTTGGTGATGGGGCTGGCACTCGTGCTTGCGGTGTTCCGGGAGATCCGGGGCAATCACAGCTGGGCAAAGACCGAGCACGTAGGGTCGCACCGGGAGCACAGTGGCCAGATCATCGACCTCCGCGAACTCGAGCGCCAGAAGACCTCCGCTTCGGTTAAGGCTTATCGATGACTTTGCTAGAGGTGCCCCAGGCCGCCGAGGCGCCTCTCGCGAGGCAACCGAAGAGGTACGGCGCCTGGGTTGGCCCGGCGCTGCTGGCAATCGTAGTTGCCGGCCTTACCTTTGTACATGCCTTCAACCTGTTCAACAACCCGTCTCCGACCGATGAGGAGGGGACTTATACCGCCCAAGCCTGGGCGCTGATTCACCTTGACAAGCTCGCGCCATACACCTACTGGTACGATCACCCGCCGCTTGGCTGGATGTTGCTCGCGCTGTGGAGAACGATCACCAAGCCCTTTTTGCCGGAGGGGCCCACTGCGGTAGCCACTGACCGTGAGTTCATGCTGGTCATCTTCGCCGCAACTGCGGTGTTTCTAATCTTGCTCGCTCGCAGGCTGGACTTTTCGTGGCTTGGTGCTGGAGTCGCGGTTGTAATCTTTGGGCTGTCGCCGCTTGCGGTTTACTTGCAACGGCTGGTCGAGCTGGACAATATCGCAGTATTTTTTCTGGTGGTTTCGCTTTTCTTTGCCGCCGATCGCCGCCGGCGGTTGGGGAGCGCGGTACTTTCGGCGCTGGCCCTTGCTGCTTCAGTGCTTTCCGTCGAGACTGCCATCCTCTACGCACCGGTAGTTCTCTACCTTCTATGGAGGAGGTGGGGTCGCGAGACCAGAACGGTTACGATCGCCACCTTCTTGGTGGTTTCCGGGTCTGCGGGCTTTCTCTACCTTCTCTACGCGATCAGCAAGAACGAGTTCATCCCGGGCCCGGGTCACGTTAGCCTTCTTGGCGCCGCGTACTGGCAGCTGGTGCAACGGGTTCCAAGCGGCCACATCTACGTTGCCGGTACCGTAGCCAACCAGCTGCTTCACCAGTGGATGAGCTTCGACCCGGTCATCTTGGTACTGATCGTTGCGGGAGCGGCGCTTGGTTGGCTTTCGCGATCTTCTTGGCCCTTTGCACTTGCGTTGCTGATCGGGGTCGTGATGTCGCTGCGCAACGGGTACTTGCCGGTAACTTACCCGGTGGAGCTGCTCCCCTTCGCCGGTCTCGCCATGGGGGGTATTGCCGACACCTTGGTCAGGGTATGGCGTCCCCGCTCGGCTCCACGCGCAACTTCCATTGTTCTGGTGATCGTGGCGATGTCGACGCTGTCGGTTACTTGGGTGAGGGGGAACGTCGCCAAGCTTTTTCCGAGCATCGACCAGCCGGCGCTCGCAGCCGAGCACTGGATGGCTGCCCATGGAGACCGGAACCTCCCGGTCCTCGTCGGCGACTCGATGTGGGTAGACCTGGTCCACGACGGCTGGCAGATGAACCGGGTTGTCTGGTTCTACAAGATCAACACCGATCCCGAGGTCGAGAAGCGTTTTCCGGCTGGATGGCGGGACATGGGCTACGTCATCGTGACGCCAGGGATGCGGGCTTCACAGAGTTCGATCCCCTTCCTCCCCATTATGATCGCGCACTCGCGGCTGCTAGCCAGCTTTGGGGCTGGCGGAGCCGCGGTGGCGATCTACCGCGTTCACGGGTAGCCCCGCTGCCCGGCTAGAGGTACAGGGCTTGGAGGAGCGCTGGCATCAGCCGCCCGGAGGATAGCTCGACCGCAATCCGTCTTAACGCCGCCGACGCGGCGGCCGGCATATTTTCGGGCGATGCGAGGACGAAGTGGTTGACGCGATCCTCGATCTCCTGGCGAGCCATGATCTCGTCGGCCCTGGTAAGTTGGAGCGAGTCGAGCGCTTCTCGGACTACCGACACCCCGCTTGCCGCCTCGAAGGAGAAGATCCGTTCGGCCAGCTGCGCGGGATTGGCCTCGCGCTCGTGCGTCAGGGCTTGGATGTAGACCGCCAGCGATCGCCCCGGGGAGAGCAGATCAACGGTGTTCGCATCCAGACCCCCGGACTCAAGTAGCGCTCTCCGTTCGAGCCAGCGGTTCGGAACGTCCAGAGTGCGCAGCTTCTCGGCGGCCTCGCGCACCCCAGTGGCGAGCTCGGCGATGCGGCCGGTGTCGAATAGTCCAGACGGGTGGGGAACCACTTTGCGGAGATCGAGGGCGGTGCTTCTAAGAAGTGACTGCAAGGCGAGGTATGCCTCCATCCTCACCGCGAAGGGACCGGTGCTCTTCGAGATGAGCTCCCAGGTTATCCGTTCTGCGTCGACCATCCAGATCGCCAGAGCGGCGTACTCTGCCGCCTCCAAATAACTCAAGTTCCCTGCCGTGGCGATCGAGTGGACGCCAAAGATCCCGACGTGGTTCACGAGCAAATTGGCGAGGGTGGTTGCAACGATCTCGCGCCGGAGCGGGTGACGGGCGTCCAGCGCCCCGGGGAGGGATCGGATTGGTAGCGGGAGGTAGCTTGCGAAGAGCGTGCTGGTTAGGTCGTGCTCAAGGAGATCAGAGTCGATGAGCTGCCGGTCGAGGTCGAGCTTGGCGTATGAGATGATTATCGAGAGTTCAGCCCGGGAGAGCTTGCGGCTGGGGGTGCCGGTGGCACTCGTCCCAGGGTTGGGCAAGTGCTCAACCTTCGGGTCGAGGCCGGAGGACTCTATCAAGTGCGAGAGGAGGGCGTCGATCTCGTCCCACGCGGTGGCGTAGCGGACTTCGGCAGCCGAAAGCACCCAGTTCTGGTAGACGTTGTCGGCAAGAACCTGCTCCTCAACTTCAGGCTGGCAGGCCGCAAGGAGTGCGTTCCTGGAGTCAGGAGAGAGCGTTCCGCTTGCTGTCATAGCGTCTAGCTGGATTTTGAGGTTGACCTCGTGGTCGGAGGTGTCGACTCCCGCCGAGTTGTCGATCGAGTCGGTGTTGCAGCGTCCTCCGGCAAGGCAGTACTCGATCCGCCCGGGTTGGGTCAAGCCGAGGTTTCCTCCCTCGCCGATAACGTGGGCCCTGACTTCGCGACCGTTGACCCGTACGCTGTCGTTTGCCTTGTCCATCACATCAAGGTCGGTCTCCGAAGATGCCTTTACGTAGGTTCCGATGCCGCCGTTGAAGAGCAGGTCTACCGGCGCAGCGAGGATCGCGTGGATAAGTTGTGCCGGCTCCAGCTCTCCCGGTTCGATCCCGAGCGACGCGGCCGCCTGCGGGGAGACGCGGATCTGCTTGAGGGTGCGCGAAAAGACGCCTCCCCCCTCGGAGATCTGGGCTGCCGGGTAGTCTTCCCAGCTAGTCCCCGGACCCCTGGCAAAGAGCGCCTTCCGGGCTTCGAAGGTTCGAAGCGGATCGGGGTTTGGGTCGAGGAAGATGTGCCGGTGGTCGAAGGCGGCGATCAGTCGAAGCTGCCTGGAGCGGAGCATCCCGTTTCCGAAGACGTCTCCGGACATATCTCCGACCCCGACCACGGTAACCGGGGAAGCTGCCACGTCGATTCCCAGCGCGTCGAAGTGGTGGGCTACTGAAACCCAAGCTCCTTTGGCGGTAATCCCCATCTCCTTGTGGTCAAAACCGTTGGATCCTCCGGATGCGAAGGCGTCGTTCAGCCAGAAGCCGCGCTCGATGGCGATCTGGTTGGCGATGTCGGAGAAGGTTGCCGTTCCCTTATCCGCCGCAACCACCAGGTAGTGATCGTCCCCATCGTAGCGGACTGTCCGGTCGGGAGGCACGATCTCCCCGGCCGCCAGGTTGTCGGTGATCGACAGCAAAGCGTTCATGAAGACCCGGTAAGAGCGCTCGATCCGGTCGGCGTTTCCGCCCTTGGGGTCGAGGTCGCGAACGATGAAGCCCCCCTTCGCGCCTACCGGGACGATCACGGCGTTCTTGACGTTCTGGGCCTTCATCAGCCCGAGGATCTCGGTCCTGAAGTCTTCGACCCGATCGGAGAAGCGGATCCCTCCCCGGGCAATTTTGCCGCCGCGCAAGTGCACCGCCTCGGTGGTCGCGGAGCGGACGTAGATCTCGAACATCGGCTTCGGCTCGGGCAGGAATCCGAGCTTGGCGGGGTCGAGCTTGAAGGCGAGCGTCTCCCGTTGCCGGTGGAAAAAGTTGGTTCGGGTCATAGCCTGAATGAGGGCGAGCATCCCCCGGAGGATCTTGTCGTGGTCAAGGGAGGTCACCGCCGCCAACTCGTCGGCGATCTTCTTGGAGAGTTCCGCGACGTCTCCCGCGCGGCTGGGGCCGGCGTTCTCGGGGTCGAAGCGCCGCAAGAAGAGCTCTACCAGTTTCGCCGCGATCTGCGGGTTTGCCACCAGAGCGTACCGGGCGTAACTCTCAGAGTAGCCCAGCGTTCCAAGGCGGATGTAGGCGGCGAGAGCCCGCAAAATTTCGATGGCCGGGGCATCCAGCCGCGCGGAGAGGCACAGCTGGTTGAGCGGATCGTTCTCGGTCTCACCCTGCCAAACCAGGGTGAGGAACTCCTCCAGATGGCCACTGATCTCTTCGTCAAGGGATCCTGCGACCAGGCCGAGGCCGGTGGAGACCTCGAGGTCGATGATCCAAATGTCCTGGTCCGCCACGCGGGCCCGGTAAGGCAGCTCCTCGATCACCTTGAGCCCGAGGTTCTCGATAACCGGCACCATGTCGGTGAGGGTCGGCCGATCGTCGAGCGCTATCAGGTGGATGTGGGTTTGTTCGCCGTCCACCATCACCCGAGCCTTGACTCGCTCTCCCGAGCGAAGAAGCTCTTCGATCGTCGCCAGGTCCAGCAGGGCGCGCTCGTCGGGCTCGTCAAGCATGAAGCTGGGTTCCACGGTTGCGGCGAAGACGTCGAGCACCTCGAGGACCGGACCCAGCCGCCCGGCCGGAACCGTCTCGCGCAACTGGGCTCGAATTCGGAGCTTCCACGGGGTGGAGACCGCCTCCAGGGAGTCCTTCAACCGCTCCAGGCTCTCCTCATCGACGGGGCCAGACAGGCCGTACTCGATAACCAGGCTCCGCTCGGAGAGGGTCCGCGAAAGCCGCGCGAACATGGTCTGGCACTCCGTTGCAACCAGGCCGTCGAGGCGCTCTTCGATCCCGACATCGATCCGGTCTGCCGGGACGATCACCACCAGCCGGCTCGCGACCGCTCCGCGGTGGACGAAGACCTGGGTCCGGGATACCTCTTCCATCAGGAGGCCCACCTTGCAGAGTTCAACAAACGACTCGATGGGCAGGGAGATGACCAGATCAATGGTGAGCGAGCTCACGAAGTCCCGCAGCACGCGGTAAGAGTGCGCGCTTGGCAGGAGGGAGAAGGCGGTCCGGACCTGCTCCACCCGCGCGCTCACCTCGGGCGCGGCGAGACCGATGGCCCCGGTTAACTGGGGCCGGAAGACTCCGACAAAGGTGACTTCGCCCCGCTTGTCCTTGTGGGTTAGGGTTCTTAGCACGGACCCGCCGAGGATCTCGGAGCGGGCGGGGAGGATCTCGATGGCAAAGCCATGCTCTTGGGGATGACCGGCGACTTGGGGTAGATCATGGAGCTCTATTCCGAGGGCAGTCTCCTCGCCCGGCGCCGCCCGCCGGATTTCGGAAAAGGGAAGGAAGTGGGCGAGCGCCGAAGTAGATGGGTGCACAGCCTCCACCGCGGCGTCGGAAAACTCGCCCGCCTCTAGCAGTCGGAGCAGATCGGCGACCATGCGCTCCCGGTCCCGGATGAAGGAACTTAGCTGCTGGTAGCGGTCGGCAAGTTTGCGGGAAAGCTGCTCGACTTCGGCTCGGGTCGGCAGTTCCGGGAACTTGGCGGCAAAGAAGGACACCAAGCCATCCCCGCTCTTTAGCGAAGTGGCGAGCTCGGCATGGTCGATGACGGAGGAGAGGATGACCGGATGCATTGCGGTAAGGCGGTCGTTCCGCTCCCGCAGCGTCTGCAAAAACGTGTCGACCAGAAAGTCCATGTCTTTGGAGACGATTGACACCATCGTCCCGCTGCCCGCGCTCTCTACCGCCAGCCGTTCCGAAAAGATCTTGCCATCAGGAAGGCACCGCCTCCGCAACAACTCATTCCCGATAGAAATGTCGACAACGCACAGGTCTTCGTCGTGGAACTCGGTGAGCGTCTTCCACTGCGTGGCGAGCGCCTGGATCACGAACTCCGGCGAGAACGCGCTCTCCTCTTCGGGCTCGATCCGGTGCGTGTATGCCCGGAGGAACTGATCGAACCAGTCGGATTTGCCGGAGCTTTCCAGCGATTCGATCAACTTGGCTTGGGCTGATCTCAGGTCGTTATACACGGAATTGCCGCCTTTTGGCGTAGTAACGGACATGTCGACTCCTTTGTCGATCTATCTATCGGCTCCAACCTAGTACGCATAAGCCGCGGTGTCACCTGGACACCGGCATCCTCCCATCACGCCGAGCTGGTCTGTGCGGCTCCTCTCCGGTTGACTTCGGCGTTGTTGGGAGTTCACTAGGCTCGGCTTCAGGAGGTGGAGGATGAAAGTGTTGGTCCTTACCCGCTCGTTGATGGACGCTTCCCGTTTCGAGGCGGTGGAAGGCACGGTCGTTTCGCCGGCGCTTGCCGGTCCGGTGAATGGATTCGATGCCGTAATGGTCGATCTTTCAAGTGGCAACTTGGAGCTGGAGGAAGTCCGGCGGTTGGTGCACGGGTGCCTGGTAGGGTACTATCCGCACGTACGCCGGGATCTAGCGAAGGCGGCGCTTGCGGCCGGGTTTGATTCGGTCCTTCCGCGATCCAACCTCATGCGCAACGGGATCGTTGACTTTTCCCGGGTCGGCTGCGGCGCCGCGCCCCAGTAGCCATCGGTTTTCGATGGTGAAGGCTCGCTACTCCCCCTGTCCCAACGAGTAGCCGGCGATTCCATCGAATTCGAACAGCCCCTCCATTTTCAAAAGGTCCAGGCCAACCGCTACCAGCCTCCCCAGCAGCGAGACAAGGTCGCCGTGCCCGATCGGCGAAGCCGCTTGGAGACGGCACCGGTACTGGTCTACGAGGAAGGTCTCAGGGCGCCGGCTTGGGTAAACCGTCTGCCCACGGTTGGAGATCATGATTAGCTGGAATGGGTCGAGGTTGACCGAGAGCACCCTTTGGGCAAGCTCTTCAGGGGATTGGTGCCATTCGAAGAAGGCATCGACTCCGATGAGCCGCTTCTCTTCCAACCTTCTCTTTGTAGGGGCAACCGAGAAAGATACTGGGTTGGCGGCGCTTTGGTGTTTGGCAAGCTTGCGGGGCACCTGGCCCAAGTTGGCGATTACCGCGGCGGCAAACTCCCGGGTTCCTGCCAGCTGGGTGGAGTGGACGGTGTCGAAGATGTCGGCGGTGTGTACGCCCGACTCGATGGTATAGAGCCAGGCATCGTTGATCCGGCTGCCGACAGCCCCCATGCCGAGGTGGTAAAGCATTTGGATCGCCCCTTGGAGGAGGCCGGAAGGGTTGGCGACGTTTTGACCGGCGATCCCTGGCGCCGAGCCGTGGATCGCTTCGAACATGGCCACTCTGGCGCCGATGTTGGCGCTGCCGGCCATCCCAACCGAGCCGGCGATCTCGGCGGCGACGTCGGAGATGATGTCGCCGTAGAGGTTGGGGGTGACGATCACGTCGAAGAGTTCCGGGGTGTCGGCAAGCCGCGCCGTGCCGATATCCACGATCCAGTGGTCGGCCTGGATATCCGGGTACTCCGAGCTCACTTCGTTGAATACCTGGTGGAAAAGGCCGTCGGTCATCTTGAGGATGTTGTCTTTGGAGAAGCAGGTGACCTTTTTGCGCCCAAAGTGGCGGGCATACTCGAAGGCGTACCGGACCACCCGCTCCGAGCCGGAGCGGGAGATGAGCTTGAGGGCTTGGGCGACATCATGCGACTGGCGGTGCTCAATACCGCCGTATACGTCCTCCTCGTTCTCCCGGATGATTACCAGGTTGATCCCGGGATACCGGGTGGGAACGTAAGGAGCATAGGAGAGACATGGGCGTACGTTGGCAAAGAGGCCGAAGGCGGTGCGGATGGTAACGTTTACGCTCTTCACACCGCCTCCCTGGGGAGTGGTTACCGGCGCCTTCAGCACCACCTTTGTTGCGCTGATCGCCTCCCACGCTTCCTCGGAGACGCCCGAAGTTATCCCCTCCGCGTAAACCGCGCTCCCAATCTTGATGGGGATGATATCCAAGTCGGCCCCGGCCGCCTCGAGGATGGCAAGGGTAGCGTCCATGATCTCGGGGCCAATGCCGTCTCCGTGAGCGACTGCGACGCTGCGGCGAGTTGAACGTTCCAAAGTGCCTCCGATCTACGGGCGTACGGTGAGTTCACCGTAACCGGTTGATCGCCACGCCCTTCAGGTTAAGACGATTTTGGCACCATCTTGAGGGAGTGAACAAACCAGAGGGTGCGGTTGCTCCGGAGGTATACGGAACTGAGAGGAGGTAAGTCCGCACCTGCCTCCTCTTGCGGCTTGTCAAGCGCCTACGGTCACTGCCGGGTAGATTTTCGAGAGTGGCACCGCCTGGACCCAGTCGTAGGAGTTGTCGAGGTACATGGTTCCCCCGACGATCACCGGGTTGACGATGCCGAACCTTCCTCCTGGAGAGAAGGTCCCGAGGATCGCGCCGGTCTGCGGATCGATCGCGTACAGGTTGGCGCCTTCAGCCGCCCAGAGGATCCCGTAGGCGTATGTAGGAGCGCCACGCCCGGCTCCGGCCGGGCCGGAGCCGGGCAGCGGCAGCTTCCAGAGTATTTGCCCCGTCGCCTCCTGGATGGCGTAGATGGTGGAGGTAACCGGGGAGCCGACGTACACCACCCCATTGTGGATCATCGCGACTCCGGCCTTGTAGGCTGGCGGCGCCTGGCCGCTACCGAGCAGCGTCGACCAGAACACCTGGCCAGTTGTGGCACTCATGGCGTAGACCGCAAGGTTGCAGGTCTTGGTGGCCGGGTTGAAGTCGACCACCGAGTCTTGGACGATGATCCCGTTCTTGGCGTCGATGGTAGGGGAGTTGTCCCCCATGCCGGTGTTGAAGATGTTCAAGCTGGTTGGTTGGGTCCAGTTGATGGCGCCGGTAGCGGCGTTCACGGCTACCAGGTGGTTGGTGTCCGAGGTGCCGACCACCACCTCGGCGGCACCGGTAGCCTGGTTGACGTAGACCGATGGCGACGACATGGAGTCAAAGCCACCCAAGGCGACTTTCCAGTTGACGGTGCCGGTGGCGGCGTCAAAGTTCCAGAGGTTTCCTCCGCCGGTCGGCACGTAGAGGTTGCCGTTATAGTACGCGGGCGTCGGCATCGCGTTGCCTTTGAAGTCTGCCCGCCAGAGTTCCCGCCCGGTGGTGGCGTTGAAGGGGTAGACGGAGGAGT
>JAKARV010000017.1 GCA_021819205.1 Actinomycetes bacterium
CGGTGAGGCCAGAGGGCAACCGCGCAAACGCCAAAAAGACCCAAATGGGTGAGGAAATGTTTTCGGCGGAATCTGTGGCCCAAGACCGTTCGGAGCCACCCACAAGGCGGGGTTCAGTTCCGCCAAGCGTTTAGGAGCGGCGTTACTGGTATACGAGCGGGATGTCACTCGCCCGCACCAAGAGCGAGGATATCCAACTGATGAGCTGGGAGATGGCGTCGCCAAGTTTGGTTGAGTCTTCGAGCACCGCCTCGTCAAGGGAGAGCGTCGCCTCGAAAACCGCCTCGGCACTGTACTCGTGCTCTTTGGTGGTGGCATCGTAGGCACACTCCGTGGTTACCCCGCGAAGCTCCATCGCGGTGTTGAGGAGGGCGCCAGAGCGCTCGGGAAGCTGGTGGGAGAGCTCCGAAGGGTCTGATATCGCTTCCCTGAGCCCGGTGAACCGGACCGCCACCTCGATGATCAACTCGACGGGTTCATCCAACCCGTCGCCGATGGCCCATGAGCGGTAAGCACTCTGGCTCCAGGTCGGCCATTCGACCGAGAGATCGGCGCGCACCCTCGGCGGCTGCGCCTCGCCTGGGAGGCTGTATGACGTCTCGAAACTGGCATCGCCCAGAAGCATGTCCACGTGAAGCTGCTCCTCCAGCCCGGAGCGTTCCAGCATTGAGGAGTTGAGACTTCCTTTGAGGCCATTTATGAAGTCGAAGAGAAGGTGATCTAGCATTCCAACGAGTTCGATCCTAGTTGCTAGCCTTGATTGGTATGGCGTTTACCAGAGCGGCGGGTCGGCCGTTAATCTTGGCGCACCGGGGTGGTGCTGGCGAGGCGGTTGCATCCTCCATGGAGGCGTTCGATCGGGCGGCTGCCTTGGGGGTGGATGGGATCGAACTTGACCTCCATCCAACCGTCGATCGAAAGCTGATTGTGTTTCACGACAACCGTCTCGATCCGTCGACAAACATGCAGGGTCCGGTGAGCGGTTATAGCTTCCGGGAACTCGAAGTATCGCTCGATCTCGATCCAAGTGGCAGCCGCCGGGTGCCTCCATGCACTTTTGATCAGGTCGTTGCGCGTTTTGGCGATCTTGTGATCTCCGCCGATATCAAGGAGGATCTTGGCGAGGAGAGCTGGTTGGAGGGCGACTTTGCCAGGATCGCCGGGGAAGGTTCACAGAAGGTGGTCGCCGCCTCCTTCTTTGACCCGCCGATGGCGCGGTTGCGACGCGAATACCCGGAGATCAGTAGCGCGGCGACCGCCTTCGAGGCGCTTGGGTGGAACCTGCTGACGCGGCTCGGGTGCGGCGTGAAGCCAGGCTATCAAGTTCTTTCACTTCCACTCCGGTTCCTGGGGGCTTCGTACATCGATGCAGATCTTGTCGCTGCCGCCCACGACGACGGGGTGGCGCTGTGGGTGTGGACTGTCAACGAACCTGTCGACATGCTGGCGCTCGCGGAGATGGGAGCAGACGCGGTGATCACCGATTTCCCATCGCTTGCGCTGGAGGTTCTTGGTGGCTAAGGTTTTGCTGGCGATGTCGGGAGGTGTTGACTCCTCTGCCGCGGCGCTCCTGCTCAAGGAGGAGGGGCATGAGGTCGTCGGGGTGACTCTCAAGCTTTGGGGGGAAGCCACCGACAGCGGCTGCTGTTCGGTCTCCGATGTTGAGGACGCCAGGTTCGTTGCCCACCAGCTCGGTATCAAGCACCTGGTTTTCAACCTTGCTGACGACTTTGGCAACCTGGTGGTGTCGCCGTATATTGGCGCTTATATGGCCGGATTGACCCCCAATCCCTGCATCGAGTGCAACCGGTCGATCAAGTTCGACCTGCTTCTCGAGCGTGCGATGGAGCTTGGCTTTGACTACCTGGCTACCGGCCACCACGCCCGCATCGCGGAGCGGCCGGGCCGGAGGTTGATTCAGAGGGGGGTTGATGCCAGGAAGGACCAGTCCTACGTCATCGCGGTGATGCCTCCCGATGCCCCCCAGAGGCTCCTCCTCCCTGTGGGCTCCTATCAGAAGGAGGAGATCCGTAGGATTGCCGCCGCAGCCGGGCTTCGTACTGCCTCCAAGCCGGACTCGCAGGAGGTGTGTTTTATCGCTGGTGGAAGCTCCAAAGAGGAGTTTCTCTCTCGCTTCGGACCGCTGAACCCGGCAAGGGTCTACGATCCGGTGAGTGGCGTCACCGTAGAGGACGGTGCCCCGTTCGAGACCGTGACCATTGGCCAGCGGCGCCGCATCGGAGGACTGGGCGACTCCATGCGCCGGTACGTGGTGGATAAGGACCCGGTGACCAGGACGCTTACGGTTGGAACCGCGGAGCACTTGATGGTTAGCGAGCTGCCGGTGGAGAAGTTCACCGACTTTACCGGGAAGGGTGGGCAGCTATCCGGGGTGATCCAGGGGAGCGCGCACGGGAGCGCGGTCGGTGGCGAGCTTGGACCGGAGGCGGTTCGTTTCGATCTCCCAGCTCGGCGGATCGCGCCGGGGCAGACTGTCGTCCTCTACCACGGCGACCTGGTCGCCGCCTCGGCGATGGTGACTGCGTGAGCAACGGCGTGGGACTTGACGCCGGGGAGCGGATTTTCAGGTTGCGGCGCATCCTCGACCAGGCGGGCATCGCCTACTATGCGCTTGACTCCCCGATCATGAGCGATGCTGAGTACGACAGTCTGCTTGCGCAGCTGCGTAGCCTTGAGGAAACTCATCCGGAGCTTGCATCTTCGGACTCGCCGACCAGGCGGGTCGGCGCCCCGCCGGTGCGAACCTTCGAGGAGGTCAGGCACGCTTCCGGCATGCTCAGCCTGGACAACGTCTTCTCTCCCGAAGAGTTCGAGTCGTGGCTGGCGAGGCTGACAAGGCTGCTTGGAAGGGATCCGGAGCTTTTTTTCGAGCTCAAGATCGATGGCCTTGCACTTGCCCTCCGCTACGAGGAGGGGATTTTGACGTCCGCCGCAACTCGCGGGGACGGTAACGTCGGCGAGGACGTTACCGCCAATGCCATCTCGGTCAGCGAGATTCCGGCACGGATCGCTACCACCGAGCCGGTGGTGGAGGTGCGGGGCGAACTTTACATGTCAAAGCGGGCTTTTGCGGAATTGAACGCCTCCGAGCTGGGGGGACGGGCGCCATTCGCCAACCCGAGGAACGCTGCGGCCGGCAGCCTCCGGCAGAAGGATCCCTCAATAACCAGGCGCCGCAACCTCTCTTTTTTCGCCTACCAGCTGGAAGTTGGCCCGGCCATCGACCATCATCACCAAGCCCTCGCCTTCTTGACCTCTTTGGGCTTTGCCGTCGAACCCCATGCCCGGGTGGTTGATCGTGATGGTGTTCTTGCGGCGCTGGCCGAGTTGGCAGCGAACCGGCACGGCTTCGAGTACGAGATCGATGGGGCAGTGGTGAAGGCGGATCGGATCGAGGACCGCCTCATTGCAGGCTCGACGGCCCGGGCGCCAAGGTGGGCGATCGCCTACAAGTTCCCTCCCGAGGAACAGACGACGGTGTTGGAGGCGATCGAGATCTCAATTGGAAAGAGCGGGAAGGTGACCCCGTTTGCGGTCTTCTCGCCGGTTAGAGTGTCGGGATCGGTCGTCTCCAAGGCGACCCTTCACAACTTCGACCAGCTGGCGGCGAAGGACGTCAGGGTGGGCGATACCGTGGTCATTCGCAAAGCTGGCGATGTCATTCCCGAGGTGCTCTACCCGGTTTTGGGGCTTCGGCCCGAGGGCGCGTCACCCTTTGTCGTTCCGAAGGCGTGCCCAAGCTGCGGGAGCGCACTCGTCCAAGGCTCCGGCGAGGTGGACGTATTTTGCCCGAACCGCTTCTGCCCCGACCAGTTGGTACAGAGGTTGATCCACTTTGGGTCTCGAGATGCCCTCGACATCGACGGCCTCGGGGAACAGAGGGCTGCCCAGTTGGTTGGGATGGGCTTCGTCACCATTCCGTCAGATATCTACCGGCTTGGGGAGCGGGAGCTTTCGGCATTGCCCGGGGTCAAGGAGAAGACGCTTCGCCGCTTGATGGCGGGCATCGAGGCCTCGAGATCGAAGCCCCTGGCGCGGCTAGTCTTTGCGCTCGCAATTGACGGTGTAGGGCTGCAGGTCGCGGAGATTGTGGCACCGGTGCTGGGCAGGCTTTCGGCGTTGGCCACCGTCACGGCAGCGGATCTCGAGGCGCTTCCCGGCATTGGGCCGGCCATCGCCGGATCGCTTGCCAGCTTTCGCCTTGACGAGTACGGCGCGCAACTTCTCCAAGGTCTTTTTGAAGCGGGCATCGACGGCGCCCCGGAGGTTCCGAGCGAGCCTTTGGGAACCGAACTCGCGGGCCTCACTTTTGTGATAACCGGAACTCTTCCCGGCCTGTCCCGGACCCGGGCGGCGGCGCTGATTGCCGAGCATGGAGGGAAAGTGGCGGGTTCGGTCTCGGCGCAGACCTCCTACCTGCTTGCTGGCGAGGGCGGAGGTTCGAAGCTGAGGCGCGCCGAGGAGCTTGGGGTGCCGGTGATCGGTCTTGATGGGCTGGCCAGGATAGTTGGCGGTGGTAACCTACCTAGCGGATGAGTGCTCTGTTTGGCTAGCCTGGTTGACGCTGGATGGCTGCTCGCGAGGGGTGGGTTCTGACAGGTAGAGATGAGAACTTGGGCCGGGTGCTGGTAGGGAAGTACCGGATCGAGGCCCGGATCGGAAGCGGCGGGGGCGGGGTCGTCTACCGCGCTCTGGACTTGGATCTTCGCCGACGAGTGGCGATAAAGCTCATGTTGCGCGCGTACTCCGGGGATGCCGCATTCATGAAGAGCTTCGCCGCAGAGGCTCGGGCCACCGCGCAGCTCAACCACCCCAATATCGTCAGGATCTACGACTGGAGGATAGATAACGACGAACCCTTCCTGGTGATGGAGCTGATGGAGAACGGCTCGCTCAGCATGCTCTACCAGAGGCACATTCGGCTGTCACGGGCGCAGGTCGCCGAGATCGGGCACGCCACCGCGCAAGCTCTAGAGTACGCCCACGGCAAGAGGCTTCTTCACCGGGATATAAAGCCGGCGAACTTGCTCTTTGACCACTCGGGAAGGGTGCGCCTCGCCGACTTCGGCCTCGCCCAGATTCTCTCCGGAGCCACCATCACCGAGGCTGGCAACCGGGCAATCGGCACCCCGCGCTATATGTCTCCGGAACAAGCAGCCGGCGAAAAGTCGCGGGAGGTGAGCGACGTCTACTCGCTGGGGCTGGTGCTCTTCGAGGCGGCTACCGGGGTTTTCCCCTTCACCGGCGATACGCCTCTCCTGATTGCCCAAGCTCGCCTCTATCAACGGGTCGTCAACCCTCACCCGGGGGACGAGTTGCTAGACGTGGTGATGGCGATGATCGAGCGCGACCCGGCAGACCGCCTGGAGGCCAAAGACGTGGTCAAGCGGCTCGCAGCGGTAGCTGCGAACTTGGGCACGCCAGCGCCGATCGTCTTTTCGCCTGGCGCCCGGGACTCCCCGGAGGCGATCATGGACGATACCCGGCACGAAGTGGTGCCCGGCTCTGCAACCGCCGGATCCTTTGCAGACGGGCTTACCGAGATGGCCGGGGCCTCGGCTACTGGCGTCCTCGACCGCCCGCAGCCCGCCAGCGAACCCGAACGGGCCAAGCGCCGCCGCCGGTGGCCCTGGTTGTTCGTGCTTTTCCTTTTGCTTGCGCTAGTTGGAGGGGGGCTTGCTGCCTACCACTACCTGCGCCCGATATCGATTCCGCCGCTCGTTGGCCGCAGTGGTAGCTCTGCCGCCGCCCTGCTTCACCGGGATGGTTTTCTCCATGTCGGCGAGGTGTTGCGATACTCTGCAACCTACCCTGCTGGCGAGATTGCCGCGACTTCCCCAGGGAGCGGGTCGACTGTGCTGGCGAATGCCAAGATCACCTTGGTCGTCTCCCGTGGACACGCTCCGATCCGCCTTGGCAACCTAGTTGGAACCCCCAGCGCTACCGCGCTCGATCAGCTTTCGCGGCTCGGTTTCGCGGTGAGCCGGTCAGCTGCCTACTCGACCTCGGCACCGGCCGGAACGGTCATCTCGCAGTTGCCGCGACCGGGCACCTACCGCTTTCGAACCCGGGTGGCTTTGGTGATCTCGAGCGGGCCGCCACCAAGGCCGGTACCGAACGTCTACCTCGATAGCCAGAACCAGGCCTCGTCGCAGCTGGCCGCGGCGGGATTTTCCGCGAGTTTCCAGCAGGCCTACTCCAACTCGATTCCCGCCGGCGAAGCGGTCTCCCAGAGCCCTGCGGCCGGCCAGGTGGAAGCGTACAACTCCCAGGTGGTCGTCACGATCTCGATGGGTCCACACTACGTGCAGGTCCCCAACGTGGTTGGCGATCCGCTAGCAGCCGCGGAGGCGACTCTTAACGCCGGCGGCTTCACGGTGCAGGTCGACCCGATCTTCAACAGCGGGCAGGTGTTTCTCGAAAATCCCACTGCGGGCACGACGGTGCTCTACGGGTCAGCCGTAGCGCTAGCAGCACAATGATCGCGCGTCACTGCCCGCGCTTCTCGCTGCCTAAGCTCTAGATCGAGACGTTGCAAAGGCGGTTGGCGGTGGCAGAGTTGGATCCCGGGTGGCTGGACTCGCTGAAGCGATACGAGTTCTTGAGTTCAGAGTGGCTGGAGGAGTTCCACTCCATCTCGGCGCGGCTGGGAGCGGACCGGATCGGTATCGAGGGGGCGGTGAGGCTGAACCAGATCGTCAGCGGGTGCCCCTTCCAGGCCGAACCGTTAAAGGCCTATCTGAGCACCGCGAACGGCTACCTAGAGATCGGCATTGGTGAGCTTGAGGATCCTGATCTCACGGTTTCCCTCGACTACGATACCGCCAAGGTGATGTTTGTCGACCTTGATCCACAGCGGGCGATCGAGGCATTTTTGGGAGGCAAGGTGCTGGTTACCGGGGATATGACCAAGCTCCTTGGCCTGGCGCAGGCACTCGCAGCCCGCGGCCCTGCCGATCCGCTGGGCAAGGCGCTGAAGGCGATTACCTCTTGATCGCTGGGATCACGGTCTAGGATTGGCCCCATGACATCTGGCATTTCCAAGGCTGACGTCGTTCACGTGGCGAGACTTGCGAGGCTCAATCTCGCACCGGACGAGGTCGCCGCGCACCAGGAGCAGTTGTCTCGAATACTCGATCTGGTCGGGGCGATGGACGACGATCGCCTAGCCCAGATGCCGGCGATGGCCCACACCCAGGATCTGGTGAACGTACTTCGGGAGGACGTCGCGGTTCCGGGTCTTCCACGCGAGATGCTGCTTAGATCGGCCCCCGACGTCGAAGGAGAGTTCTTCCGGATTCCGAAGATCCTGGGAGAGCCGGAGTGACCGACGGCATACTTACACTTGACGCCGGCGCACTCTCCGCGGCGGTGAGGAGTGGCGAGGTGACGGCGGTAGAGGCAGTGGAGGCCTATCTCGCCCAGGTAGCGGTGCAGGAGCCCGAGGTTGACGCTTTCCTCAGCCTGGACGCCGACGCGGCGATCGCGGCCGCCGAAGCGGTAGACCGGGCCAGGGCGAGCGGAGCGGCGCTGGGGCCGCTCGCCGGTGTTCCGGTCGCCTTCAAGGACAACCTTTGCACGACCGCCTTTCCTACCACCGCCGCCTCCAAAATTCTGGAAGGGTGGGTCCCTCCCTACAACGCCACCGTGGTAGACCGGGTCCTTGCGGCCGGCGCGATCGCCATCGGCAAGACCAACCTCGACGAGTTTGCCATGGGTTCTTCTACCGAGAACTCCGGGTACAAGATCACCCGCAACCCCCACGACCTCGATCGGGTACCCGGCGGGTCGTCGGGCGGTTCGGCGGCGGTGATCGCCAGCCGGATGGCGCTTCTCGCGCTCGGCTCCGACACCGGGGGATCGATACGACAGCCGGCTTCGCTCTCCGGCATCGTCGGCCTTAAGCCGACGTATGGCCGGGTCTCGCGGTACGGACTGCTCGCCTACGCCTCCTCGCTGGACCAGATCGGACCGATGGCGGCCACGGTGAAGGATGCCGCACTGATGGCCGAGGTGATCTTCGGGCACGACCCGATGGACGCTACGTCGCTGCGCGCCCCGATTCCGGCGCTGGTAAACGCGCTCATGGAGGGGGTGACCTCGTTCCGGGTTGGCCTAGTCTCCGACCTTCTCGAGGTCGCGTCGCCCGCAGTTGCGTCAGCGGTTGGACGGGCGGCGGCGACTCTTGCCCAACTGGGGGCGAAGGTCGAGACCATCTCCATCCCCGAACTTGCACTCGGCCTCCCCGCCTACTACGTGGTAGCCCCGGCGGAGGCTTCTTCGAATCTTGCCCGTTATGACGGCGTTCGTTACGGTTTCCGGGGCAACGGAGAGACCGCGGAGGAGATGATGGTCGCCTCCAGGTCGGAGGGGTTTGGAGACGAGGTCAAGCGCCGGATCATGCTGGGGACCTACGCGCTGTCGGCGGGGTACTACGACGCCTTCTACCTCCGTGCCCAGCGGGTTCGGTCTCTAGTGCGCACCGCCTTTCAGGAGGCCTACTCCCGTTTCGATCTCCTGCTCTCTCCGACCTCGCCTACGACCGCCTTCAAGATCGGCGAGCGTTCCGAGGACCCGGTCGAGATGTACCGCTCCGATGTCTGCACCATTCCCTCGAACCTTTCCGGAGACCCGGCGATCTCGGTTCCCTTCGGTGACGAGGATGGCCTTCCCATCGGTGTGCAGCTGATGGGTCCCGCCCTGAGCGAGGAACGGCTGTTGCGAGCGGCATTTGCCCTCGAGTCAGCCCGTGCGGAAGAGGGAGAGAGATGACGCAGTGGGAGGCGGTGATCGGGCTCGAGGTCCATACCGAGCTCAAGACGGCTACCAAGCTCTTCTGTGGCTGCCCAAACGCTTTCGGCTTCGAGCCGAACACCTCGGTGTGCCCGGTTTGCCTCGGCCTTCCCGGGAGCCTTCCGGTCCTCAACGCCAAGGCGGTCGAGCTTGCAATCAGGGTCGGCTCCGCGCTTTCTTCACGGGTCCAGGCCAGCCAGTTTCACCGGAAAAACTACTTCTATCCGGATATGCCGAAGGACTACCAGATCTCCCAGTACGACGTTCCGGTGAACGCCGGTGGCGCGGTGGTTCTCCGCAGCGGGAAGGTGGTTGGCATCGTTCGCGCCCATCTTGAGGAGGACACCGGCAAGTTGGTTCACAAAGGTGGCGACGGCCGGATCGGCGGGGCTGACTACAGCCTGATCGACTACAACCGTTCCGGGGTGCCTCTGTTGGAGATCGTCTCCGAGCCGGATATCTCCTCTGCCGAGGAGGCAAAGGAGTACGTGAGCGAGTTGCGGGCGATCTTGGTCGCCACCGGCGCCAGCGACGGCCGGATGGAGGAGGGGTCGCTCCGGGTCGACGCGAACGTCTCGGTCCGGCCGGTTGGCTCCACCGAGTTGAGAACCCGAGTGGAGATCAAGAACGTCAACTCACTCCGATCGCTGGGTCGTGCAATCGGTTACGAGGTCGAGCGCCAGATCTCCGAGTACGAGAGCGGCGGGTCGATTCTCCAGCAGACCCGGCACTTTGACGAGGCGAGCGGAAAGACCCTGCCGCTGCGGGCCAAGGAGGAGGCGAACGACTACCGGTACTTCCCAGAGCCGGACTTGCCGCCCATCGCGCCGCTGCAAGCGGAGATCGACCGGATTGTGGGCGAGCTTCCTCTGCTTCCGGCGGGACGGCGCGTCCGGCTATTTGGGCTGATGCCAGGGGCCAGCTCCGACCAGGTCGAGGTGGCGGTCACCGAGGAGGTGTGGCCGTACGTGGTTGCCGGCATCGAGATCGGAGTGGCTCCGGAGTTGGTGCTGGCACGAGCGGCAAACGAGCTGGCTGCACTGGTTGGCAATGCCGGGTTTCTAACTCCCGAACGCTTTGCGGAGGTGGTGGCGCTGGAGGAGCGTTTCTCGCCATCGCAGGTGAAGCTGCTGCTCAAGGAGGCTGTAAGCTTCGACGGTACCGTAGATGAGCTCGTGGCCAAGGTTGGACTGAGCTCATCAGGGGCGGAGGACGTTCGCGCCATGGTTGGCGAGGTAGTCGAGGCGAATCCGGAAGAGTGGCGGCGTTTCGTTGCCGGTGATGCCAAGGTGGCCGGCTTCCTGCTTGGCCAGGTGATGCGGAAGTTTGGGAAGGCGATCTCGGGCGCGCAGGCCAAGGCGGCGCTGGAGGAGCTTGCAAGAGGAGCCGCCGGCCTGTAGCGCCGGCCGAGTAAACGGGGGTTTTTGGTGTCGGAAGTTCGTTCGGTGAAGATCAGGAGTGCCGAAGTTACCGAGGGTCCCAAGCGGGCTCCGGCGCGGGCGATGCTGCGGGCCGTCGGCCTTCAGGACGAGGACTTTGCCAAGCCGCAGGTGGGTGTGGCGTCCTCTTGGAACGAGGTGACGCCATGCAACATGCCTCTCTCCGGCCTCGCCAAGCGGGCGAAAGCGGGGGTGCGTTCCGCCGGGGGAGTTGCGCTGGAGTTCGGTACCATCGCGGTCTCTGACGGAATCTCCATGGGTCACGAGGGGATGCACTCCTCGCTGGTCTCCCGGGAGGTGATCGCCGACTCGGTAGAGGTGATGATGCACGCCGAGCGGATGGACGCTTTGGTAACCCTGGCGGGTTGCGACAAGTCGCTGCCGGGGATGATGATGGCGGCGGCTCGCCTCGATCTCCCTTCGGTCTTTGTCTACGGCGGTTCGATCCTCCCGGGACGCTACCGTGACCGCACCATCGACATCGTCTCGGTCTTTGAGGCGGTCGGAGCTTACTCGGCGGGTCAGATGGGCGAGGAGGAGTTCTACGAGATTGAGCGGAACGCTTGCCCTACGGTGGGTTCATGCGCCGGAATGTACACCGCCAACACCATGGCTTCGGTCTCGGAGGCCATAGGCCTCGCCACCCTGGGGTCGGCTTCGGCACCAGCGGTCGATCGCCGGCGCTCTGATATCGCCTTTGATGCCGGTGTCGCGGTCATGCGCCTTCTCGAACTCGGGATTACCTCGAGGATGATCCTCACCAAGGCGGCCTTCGAGAATGCGATCTCCGTGGTGATGGCGCTTGGCGGTTCCACCAACGCCGTGCTCCACCTCCTTGCGATTGCCCACGAGGCGCGGGTCGATCTCGATCTTGACGACTTCAACCGGATCGCCGCGCGCGTCCCCCACTTGGCCGACACCAAGCCGCACGGCAAGTACCACATGACCGACCTCGATCGGATCGGGGGCGTTCCGGTGGTGCTGCGCGAGCTGTACGAGGCGGGTTTGATCAACGGAGACGCGCTGACCGTCACCGGGCGGAGTATTGGGGAAGAGATCGAGGAGTACGACGCTCCCCGAGCCGATGGCGAGATCATCCACCGAATCGAGAGCCCGATCCACGAGGTCGGAGGGATAGCCGTCCTCTCCGGGTCGCTCGCACCCAACGGCTCGGTCGTCAAGGTTGCCGGGATCGACCAGGATCACTTTGAAGGGGTTGCCCGCGTCTTCAATCGGGAGGAGAGCGCCCTTGACGCAATTTTGGCAGGGGCCATAGACGCCGGCGACGTGGTGGTGATCCGCTATGAGGGCCCCAAAGGGGGCCCCGGGATGCGGGAGATGCTCGCAGTTACTGGAGCGATGAAGGGTGCCGGCCGGGGATCCGATGCTGCATTGATCACCGACGGACGCTTTTCCGGTGGAACCCACGGCTTCTGCATCGGCCATGTCGCTCCCGAAGCGGCAGATGGCGGCCCGATCGGGTTGGTCGAGGAGGGCGACCGGATCGTCATCGACGTCCCATCCCACCGTATCGACCTGCTGGTCTCTGCAGAAGAACTCGCGAGCAGGAGGGCTCAATTCGTTGCCGAAGCGCCGCGGTACTCTACCGGAGTGCTCGCCAAGTACGCCGCTCTGGTCAAGGGGGCGCAAATCGGCGCCATTACCAGCAGCTAAAGCGCGAGTTTCAGCTAAACTAAGCGCGTGGCAGCTTTGTTGGTTGTAGTACTTATTGCTTAGGGCACGGCCTCAAGCTGTGCCCAGGACCTCCCTACTTGGGGGGTCTTTTTATTTACCGCCGCAGCTGGCTGCGGCATCGCTGGGACTACGATCGGCGAGGGTGGCCCGACACGGCGCTAGCTGCCTGATCGGCGGCGCGGATGTTGGTTGCGGGCGTTCCTGCGGGAGGCGTCCACCGGGGAAGCGAGGAGAAGAGATGAAGCTCACTGGAGCGCAGGCGCTGATCAAGTCTCTTGAGATGCAGGGGGTGGAGACCATCTTCGGCCTTCCCGGCGGAGCGATACTTCCCGTCTACGATCCGCTCCTCGACTCCCCAATCAGGCACATTTTGGTCCGTCACGAGCAGGGGGCCGGCCACGCTGCAGAGGGGTATGCCCAGGCAACCGGGAGGCCGGGCGTTGCCATGGTAACGAGCGGTCCTGCAGCGACCAACATCGTCACCGCGATCGCTGACGCCTACGTCGACTCGATTCCGATCGTGGTGATCACCGGGCAAGTGGCCACCTCGTCAATAGGGAGTGACGCCTTTCAAGAGACCGACACCACCGGTATCACCATGTCGGTTACCAAGCACAACTGGCTGGTGACTTCGGCGAGCGAGATTCCGCGAGTGGTGGCGGAGGCCTTCCACGTCGCCACGTCCGGGCGACCGGGGCCAGTGCTCATCGACTTTCCCAAGGACGTTGCCAACCAGGTAATGGAGTGGTACTGGCCAAAGCGCCTCGACCTTCCCGGTTACCAGCCCACCACCAAGGGTCATCCGAAGATGATCGAGCAGGCGGCGGCGATCATTGCCGGAGCCGAGCGCCCGGTTATCTACGCAGGCGGCGGCGTTATGCGCGCGGGGGTGGCGGGCCAGGTGCTCGAGCTTGCAGAGCGGACCGGGATCCCGGTAGTCACGACGCTGATGGCGCGGGGCATCATTCCCGACTCCCACCCGCTTGCGCTGGGGATGCCCGGTATGCATGGCTGTTACACCGCGGTTACCGCGCTCCAGCGCGCCGACCTCCTGATTACGCTGGGAGCACGGTTCGACGACCGGGTTACCGGGAAAGTCGACGGTTTTGCCCCGGTGGCGAAGGTTATCCATATTGATGTCGATCCGGCCGAAGTCGGGAAGGTCCGGCGTGCGGATATCCCGATCGTCGGAGACCTCCGTTCGGTCCTCCCGGAGCTGATTCGGCGGCTTCCGGCTGAGCAGTTGAGGATCGCACCCTGGATCGGGGAGATCCGCGGATGGCAGCAGCGTTATCCGCTCTCCTATGAACCGTCGGCATCGGGGCGGCCGATCAAGCCGCAGTACGTGGTGGAGCGGATCTCGGCCGCGGCTACTCCGGATACCATCCTGGTCTCGGGGGTGGGACAGCACCAGATGTGGGCTTCGCAGTACTTTCGCTTCGAGCGGCCAAACGGGTGGATAAACTCCGGCGGGCTCGGTACCATGGGCTTTGCTGTTCCCGCGGCCATCGGGGCCAAGGTGGGGAGACCCGGCTCCACGGTCTGGGTCATCGATGGCGACGGCTGCTTCCAGATGACGGCCCAAGAGTTGGTAACGGCGTCTGCGGAGCGAATTCCGATCAAGGTGGCGATCCTGAACAACGGGTATCTGGGCATGGTGCGGCAGTGGCAAGAGATGTTTTACGAGGAGCGGTATTCGGAGGTTTACCTCTCGCCCGACCTGCCTGACTACGTCAAGTGGGCGGAGGCGATGGGTGGTGTCGGGTTCCGGGTAGAGGAAGAGAGCGAGGTCGATCCGGTGATCGAGAAGGCGAACCAGATCCACGACCGTCCGGTGGTTATCGACTTCCGCGTCGACACCTTCGAGAAGGTGTACCCGATGGTCCCGGCGGGGTCGACCAACGATGAGATCGTGCTCCCTCCCCATCAGCGGGGCGAGCGATGACCGACCGTTCCAATTTGGTCCCTATTGGGGGTATACGCACCCCGGTCGAGGGACGCCACCACATTCTCAGCGTCCTGGTAGAGAATCGGGCGGGCGTGCTGGCCCGCGTGGCTCTGCTCTTCTCGAGGCGCGGCTACAACATCTACTCGCTGGCGGTGGCTCCGACCGACGACGAGCGTTTTAGCCGGCTGACCATGGTGGTTGATGTGGAGACCGCCTCGCTGGAGCAGATTACCAAACAGCTTCATAAGCTGATCAACGTGATCAAGATCTCCGAAGTCGACCCGAGCCAGGCGGTCGAGTACGAGTGCATGCTGGCTACGGTGGCGGCCGAGGGCCACAACCGGGCCAAGGTGATGGAGCTGGTCGAGCTGTACGACGGAGAGATCGTCGACGTCGGAGTAGATCAGCTGACGCTGATGTTCGCGCTCCCGCCTGGACGCCTGGACGACGTCGAGGCGTTCCTGGCGGAGTTCGGTCTGGTGGAGCTCCAGCGGACGGGTAGGATTGCCCTCGGCAAGCTTCCGAAGCCGGTGCGCAGGACCAAGAGAGGGAAGGTCTCATAGAAGATGGCAAAGATGTACTACGACGCTGACGCGCAGCCGGAGTTGATTTCGGCGACGAAGGTCGCGGTGATCGGTTACGGTTCGCAGGGGCACGCCCACGCTCTGAACTTGGCCGACTCTGGGGTCGAGGTTCGGGTGGCGCTGCGGGACGGGTCTTCGTCCGCGAAAAAGGCGGAGGCCAGCGGGCTCCAGGTTATGCCGGTCCCAGAGGCTACGGCGTGGGCTGACATGGTGATGTTCCTGGCCCCCGACACCTCGCAGCGGGAGATCTACGAGACCCAGGTGAAGCCGAACCTCACTCCCGGGATGACCTTGGCGTTCGCCCACGGTTTCAACATCCGCTACGAGCAGATCGTTCCCGAGTCCGAGGTGAACGTGATCATGATCGCCCCCAAGGGGCCGGGCCATCTTTTGCGGAGAACCTACGAAGAAGGAGGAGGGATCCCCTCGTTGATCGCCGTAGGGCAGGATGCCACCGACAATGCACACGATCTCGCGCTCTCCTACGCCTGGGCAATAGGTTCGACCAAGGCCGGCGTGCTCGACACCACCTTTGCCGAGGAGACCGAGACCGATCTCTTCGGTGAGCAGGTGGTGCTGTGCGGAGGACTGAGCCAGCTGGTCTTGGCCGGGTTCAAGACGCTGGTCGAGGCGGGTTACCAGCCGGAGTCGGCCTACTTCGAGTGTTTGCACGAACTCAAGCTCATCGTGGACCTCCTCTACGAGCACGGCCTTTCGGGAATGTGGTTCTCGGTATCTGAGACCGCAGAGTATGGTGGGTTGACGCGGGGGCCGCGGATCATCACCGATGAGTCGATGGCGGAGATGAGACGGGTCCTTGGCGAAATCAAGGATGGCAGCTTCGCTCGTGAGCTGGTCTCGGAGATCGAGTCGGGAAGACCCAAGTTTAATCGGCTCCGAGACGAGGCGAAGGCGGAGCAGATCGAGGCGGTAGGAGCTCGGCTTCGCTCGATGATGCCGTTCCTTGGCCACGGCAAGGGGCTTTCGGAGGTATCAGGCGGCTAGCCGCTCCGGCGTCCGGTGGCAAGCCGTCATATGGGCGCTTGCCGCCTTCGTTGCCGGCCTCGCCGTTCTGCGGCATCAGCTGGTGCTCCCCGCTGGCCGGACGCCGGCTGACTCGGGGGAGATCGCGTTCTCTATGGTGGGGTTGGCGTGCGGGGTTGGCGTGCTCTTGCGGCGGCGTTGGCGTTTTGGTTGGCGCGGTGTTGCGGCGGCTGCACTCGCCGGTATCGCAGTTGGAATGCGCTCTGGCTGGCAAGGTGTTGCCCAACTGGAGGGGATGGCGCTAGTGGGGCTGGCGAGCGGTGTTCTCGTTGTGGCGGAGTGCCGTCGACCCCGGGTGCCTTTTGTCGTTCCGTTCGCGGTGGCGGGCGTAGAGCTGGTGGCTCTTACCCCGTACGGGAGGGCGTTTGTCGGGATTCCGGAGGCGCTCGCCGTAGCGTTTGCCGCGATGGCGGCGACGCTGTTGTCGGCGCGAACGCAGCGCCACCTCTGGGGCCGGAGATGGGGGATTGCGCTGTTGCTCCGGTCTCCTGGGGCTGCTCTGGGGCTGCTTCCCATACTTCGCGCTCCTGCTTCGCGGCTGGCGGCGGAGGCTGCTCTCGCCGGTTCGGTCCTGCTGGGGGCAAAGGCTCTGATCGGCGGCGATCCCGCCGGTGCTGCGGTGGCCGCCGGGTCGCTGGGGCTGTTCTCCGCCTCCCTGGCCGCCGGAGCCAGCTCGGCGGCTGCACTCGCCGAATCGTTTCTCCCGGTCGCGCGGGGCTACGTGCTGCGGAGAGGGTCGATTCCGGTGGCTGGGGTAGCGGCTGCGGTGTTTGCGCTTTGGCTCTGGTTAAGCAACTCCTTCTCGCTGATCGAGGTGATGGTGATCGCCGTTGGCCTTGGGGTCGCCACCGCCGGTTGCGGGGCCGTGCTCTGTTCGCTAGCTGGCGACCTTCTGGCTCGCCCGGTGGCTGGGGTAGCGGCCGTGGCGTTGCCGCTACTCGCGCTGGCGCCATTCGTTCAGCTGAATAACGCGGGCTTTGGCCCCTTTGCAACGGCGTACGCAGTTGGCGGGTCTTCCTTTGCAGTCCTGGTTGGACTTTCCGGGGTGGCGATCGCCCGGTGGTGGCGGGGCACGTGAACCGCGAGGCGTGCGTCGAGGCGTCGGGTGTGCTCGAGTCTTGTGGCAAGCAGCTCGATCTCGGGGCGTTCTCGATACCCCGGGGAAGTTTGGCCGCCGTAGAGGGAGAGGAGGCTCCTGTTCTCTTCTCCGCCTTTGTCCCTCCGGCCAAGAGCTGCGTAAGAGTCTTTGGCGCAGCGGCCGGCGGAGTGGAGGCGCGGGCCGTGACCGCGATCGCAACCCGGGATCTGCAACCAGTACCGGGGCTTACTGTTCTTGAGCACGTGCTGCTTGCGGTGCGCCTTGGAGGGCCCAGACGCGCCGGCAGGGAACTTGACTTTTCTGCGGCGCTGGCCGCGGCCGGAGTTGCGGGACACCGGGAAGCCTTTGCCTCAACTCTCTCTGCCCAGGGACGGTTCGGACTTTCGTTGGCGATGATGATGGCAAGGCCGGTACCGCTCTGGATAGTTGCCGCCTGGAACGAGGAGATCGGGCCATTGGCGTTGGAGGTGCTGGAGCGGCACGCGGCCGATGGCAATACGGTGATCGTGGCCGGGTGGAGCGGGCGGTTGCGGCCGGCAATCCGGCTGCTCGCTTCCGGAGGGAGAGTGCAAGCCGTAACCTGATTGGATCTTTGCCGCCGGTAGCTGCTGGTATCCTGTGATAAACGTGCGGAGGTGGAGATGATGCAGCTGAAGTCGAGGGTGGTGAAGGAGAAGCCGGAGCTCCGTTCGAGCGGCGGTGGGCGCAAACGGGTCGTAGTGGTCGGGGCCGGTTTTGCCGGACTGAGCGCGGTGGATGCCCTGAAGGACGCTCAAGTTGATGTGATCCTGGTCGACAGGCACAACTTCTCGACCTTCCAGCCCCTCCTTTACCAGGTCGCCACGGCTGGGCTCAACCCGGGTGACGTGGCCTTCCCGCTGAGGACGGTGCTTCGGGCGCGCAACCACGCCCGCTTCGAGCAGGGGACTCTTGCCTCCGTCGACGCTGCAAAGCGGTTCATCACCCTGGAGGATGGGAAGACCATCGACTACGACTACCTAATACTCGGGATCGGAGCGACCGCAAACTACTTCGGCATCAAGGGTGCGAGAGAGCATTCACACGCGATCTACACCCTTGACGAGGCGATCGATGTTCGCAACCACGTCTTCCACCAGTTCGAGCGGGCGGCCAGCCATGGGGTCCGCGACGGTGGCCTTACCTTCGTGGTGGTCGGTGGCGGGGCGACCGGGGTGGAGATGGCTGGCGCGGTGGCGGAGCTCGCCCACAAGGCGCTCTACACCGACTACACCACTCTCAACCCGGACGACGTGCGAGTGGTACTTATCGAGCAGAACTCGCGCCTGCTCGAGGCTTTCCACGAGGATCTATCCGAGTACGCTCGCAGGGAACTCCGAGCCCGGGGGGTCACCGTCCTCCTCCAAGAGGCGGTTGAGTCGGTCGAGCCGGGCAAGATCGTGTTGAAGAGCGGGCGGGAGATTGAGAATGGGCTGGTGCTATGGGCGGCCGGGGTGGCGGTTCCCCAGGTCGTTACCCATCTAAACCTTCCAACCGGACGAGGTGGTCGGATCATGGTCGGCGGGGATCTCCGGGTTATCGGCTCCGAGTCAATCTTCGCAGTCGGCGATGTCGGGCTGGCGGTAAACGATAAGGGTGATCCGCTACCCCAGCTGGCTCAGCCTGCGATCCAGGGGGGCAAGCACGCTGCCCAGCAGATCCTTGCCCTTATAGACGGGCGTTCTACCTCTCCTTTCCGCTACCGGGACAAGGGGATCATGGCGACCATCGGCAGGAGGGCGGCGGTCACCGAGATGCCGGTGGGAATCCGGCTTAACGGTACTTTGGCCTGGCTCGCATGGCTCGGTCTCCACGTTGTAACCCTCTTGGGATCGCGGAACAAGGCCTCGGTAATGCTCAACTGGATGTGGCACTACATCTCGTGGGGAAAAGGTCCCCGAGTGATCCTGGGGGGCTAACTCTCGGTCGCCAGCTCGGCCACCAGCTGGTCGGCGGCGGAACGCCGCTTTGCGTAGTCGTGGGCGACGCCGGTGAAGCGCTGCTTGCGTTTCCGGATATCCTCCGACCCGGCGTCTCCCTGGAGCCGGTAGTGGGCGAGCACCCGCTGCAAGTCGGGAAGGGATGGACCCCTGCCCGCCTCAGCCGCCAGCGCGAGCGCACTGGCGATCACGCCCTCGCGGATGTCGTCGTGGTGCTCTCCGGCCACCAAGACCAGCGACTCCTCGATCTGGTTGAAGAGGGTGAGAGCGTACCCCTGGTCGGGTCCTGGGCGGCCGAATCCAGTTCCAGATGGGAGTCGGCGTCCGTGGAGTTCGGATACCCGGCTCTCCACCAGAGCCTCGACTGGCTCGCTCCAGAAGCTTGGCGCCGCCTCCACAAAACTCGTCGATACCTGATCTGGTTGACTCACTAGATCCTCTCCTCAGCTTGTCTGGAACTCCCGCCGCGCTGACTTAAAAAGCTTGCCGACGCTCGCTGGCGCGCAGCAACGCCAGCACGAACCCCTCCACCAGCGCTCTAAAGGACGCCTCAATGATGTTAGCCGAGACTCCAGTGGTGGTCCACTCCACCTCGCTGTCGGTGAAGTCGATCAGCACTCGCACGATCGCGTCGGTGCCCTGGTTGGAGTCGAGAACCCTGACCTTGAAGTCGGTGAGCTTCATATGCTTCAGGTCCGGATACTCGTCGATCAGCGCGGCTCGGAGCGCCTCGTCGAGGGCGTTGACCGGGCCGTTACCTTCCGCGGTGGCGAGCACCCGCCTCCCGCCGACCGCCAGCTTCACCGTCGCTTCGGTTAGCGGCGCCGGGGTTGCGTAGCAGTCGGTCATGACCCGGTAAGACTCGATCGCAAAGTAGGTCTGCGCCCATCCGGTGGCGGTGCGCATCAGCAGCTCGAGAGAGCCATCCGCGGCCTCGAAGTGGTACCCCTGGTGTTCGAGGGTCTTTAGTTCGGAGAGCACTCTGGCCGTGGAGGTATCGTCGAGGGCGATTCCGAGTTCGGCCGCCTTGATCTGAAGCGTCTGCCTTCCGGCCATCTCGGACACCACAAACCGGGTTCCGTTCCCTACCAGCGCCGGTTCGACGTGCTCGTAGGCGTCGCGCCGCCGTGAGATCGCGGAGACGTGGAGGCCGGCCTTGTGGGTGAAGGCGGACGCACCGACGTAGGGACTCTGCGGGGAAAGGGGAAGGTTGGTGATCTCGGCGATGTGCCGCGCGGTGGCCGAGAGCAGTTCGATGTTCTCCGGCGGTATCGTCCGGATCCCGCGCTTAAGGCTCAGCCCGGCGATAACCGGGACCAGGTTGGCGTTTCCGGTTCGCTCGCCGTAGCCGTTCATACACCCCTGGACCTGCATCGCCCCGTGGTCTACCGAGATCAGCGAGTTGGCCACGGCGCAGCCGGAGTCATTGTGGAAGTGGACCCCAATCTCCTGGGACAAGGAGGCTCTGACCCTGTCGATGATCGGTCCGACCTCGCCGGGAAGCGTCCCACCGTTGGTGTCGCATAGGACGATTCGGGATGCTCCTCCGCGCTCGGCCTCCTTGAGCACCGAGAGCGCGAACTCCTCGTTGTTGCGGAAGCCGTCGAAGAAGTGTTCGGCATCGAGAAAGACCTCCAGGCCGGCTTCGACGAGATAGGTTACGGAGTCGTACGCCATCGCCAGCGCCTCGGCGGTCGATGTCCGCAGTGCGTGGAGGACGTGGTAGTCCCACGCCTTGGCCACGATGCAGACGGTTCTTGCCCCACTCCCGATCAAAGCGGCAAGGTTGGGGTCATCCTCGGGCTTGCTATTCGCCCTGCGGGTGGAGCCGAAGGCTACCAACCGCGAGGTGTGGAGCTTGAGCTGGTGCTGTGCCGCATCGAAGAACGCTTCGTCCTTGGGGTTCGCCCCCGGCCATCCCCCCTCGATATAGTCGACCCCAAGGATGTCCAGTTGGTGGGCGACCTTGAGCTTGTCATCGACGCTGAGCGAGATCCCCTCCTGCTGGGATCCGTCCCGAAGAGTGGTGTCGTAGATCTCGACGTGGCCGCTAGGAGACATGCTCTAACCAGTGGGCGTAGCGAGCGTCCTTTCCGTTGACGATGGCAAAGTAGCGGCTCTGAAGCTCCTGGGTGATCTCTCCGGGCCGGCCGCTCCCGATTTGGCGATCGTCGACCGAACTTACCGGGACGACTTCCGCGGCGGTTCCGGTGATGAAGATCTCTTCGGCGAGGTAGAGTTCGCTCCGGATCAAGTTCTCCTGGACTACGGGAACTCCCATCTCTTCAGCCAGGGTAGTGATGGTGTTCCGGGTAATCCCGGAGAGGGCGCCGGCGGCGTCCGGCGGAGTCACCAGCTTGCCGTTCTTCACCACGAAGAGGTTCTCGCCGGTGCACTCGCTCACGAATCCTTGCGGAGAAAGCAGGATCGCCTCGTCGTATCCCCCCTTGATCGCCTCGGCCTTGGCCAGGGCGGAGTTGATGTATGCCCCGGTGGTTTTTGAGGCGGGCGGGATCGAGTTCGGGTCGTGACGCCGCCAGGACGAGATCTTTGCCCTGATCCCATTGGCGATACCCTCGTCGCCAAGGTATGCCCCCCAAGGCCAGGTGGCGATGGCGACGTCGATCGCGGAAGTGAGCGGGTTCAGTCCCATCTCGCCGTATCCGGTGAAAGCTACCGGCCTGATGTAGCAGGAGGAGTGGCCGTTGACCTTGACCACCTGTTTTGTGGCAGCCACCAGATCGCCAGGCGTGAACGGGATGTCGATCAGCATAATCTTTGCGGAGCTGAAAAGCCGATTTATGTGGTCGGTCAGTCTGAATACCGCCGGACCCTCAGGCGTCGAGTAGGCACGGATCCCCTCAAAGACCCCGTAGCCGTAGTGCAGGGCGTGCGTGAGCACGTGGACCTTGGCCTCGGCCCACGGCTTGAGTTCGCCGTTGAACCATATGTACTCCATCTCCTCGATAGCCATCAGCCCACCCTTTCTGCGTAGAAGTCGCCAACCTTTTGAGTGTCGAGTCCGGATGGGGGGAGGACCATGATCGCCTTCTCCACCCGGGACGCCACCTCATCTTCACCAAGAAACCGCATCATCATCGCGGCAGAGCGGATCGCCGCGTACGGGTTTGCCTGACCCGTCCCAACCCGGTCGTGGGCGGCCCCATGGACCGGCTCGAACATGGATGGTGACGTCCTTGCCGGGTTCAAGTTTCCGGATGCTGCGTAGCCGATTCCCTGGGTTACCGCCGCCGCAAGATCGGTGAGTATATCCCCGAAGAGATTGTCGGTAACGATTACGTCGTAGCGACCCGGCTCCTCGACTAGGTATATGCACGCGGCATCGACGTGGTTGTAAGCGGTGGCAACCATCGGGAACTCCTTGGCGACGCTGGCGAACGCCCGTGCCCATAGATCGCCCGCGTAAGTAAGGACGTTGGTCTTGTGCACCAGGGTCAGGTGTCTCCGCGGCCGGCCCGAGGCCACTTCGAAGGCGTACCTGATCGCCCGCTCCACGCCCATCCTGGTGTTGACCGAGCCCTGGGTGGCGACTTCGTGCGGGGTTCCCCGGCGCAGGAACCCGCCTTCGCCCGCGTAGGTGCCCTCGGTGTTCTCGCGGATTACGACGAAGTCGGCCTCCTTGCCGGTGGTGGTGGAGCTGGAGTCAAGGGTTAGAAAGGGGCGTTCGTTGATGTACAGATCCAGATCAAAGCGGAGCTTTAGCAGCAACCCTCGCTCCAGTATGCCCGGCGGGACATCGGTTGAGCCGATGGCCGGCCCGATGGCACCGAGCAGGATGGCGTCGGATCCCCGTAGCCGAGCCAGCGTCTCCTCCTCGAGGATCTCGCCGGTGGCAAGGTAGTGCGCCGCTCCCAGGGAAAAGTTCTCGACCGTGAACTTGGCGCCGGCGGCCTCGATTACCTTTAACGCCTCGGCTACCACCTCGGGACCGATTCCGTCGCCTCCGACGACCGCGATCTTATGCTGCATCTACCCCAGATCTCCTCAGAACTTACAGCTTATTCGTAAACCGGCGGAGCCTCAAGCGAGAACGCCCCACCGCGACCGCGGGATCGCCTGGCGATGAAATCTCCATGCGCCGGGCTCTTTGGGGTGACCGAAATCGAGCCAAGATACTCCCCGCCCTTGATACACTACCGCCTTAGCAGCCGTTGGTGAACTCCAGTGCCGGTTTTCCACGGGTTTCGGTACCTGCGCCCTGCCGATCTACCCGGCTAGATTGTAGCTTGTGAGTGATGCGACCATTTCCAGGGCGACCTACGATGCGCTCTCCAGCGAGCTGGAGCAGCTGACCACGGTAGGCCGCATCGAGATCGCCAAGGCGATCGCCGAGGCAAGAGCGCTTGGGGATCTTCGCGAGAATGGCGACTACCACGCCGCTCGCGACGCGCAGGGCAAGATGGAGGCGCGGATACGCCAGATCGAGCACATCCTTGCGAACGCCACCATCGTCGAGGAGACCGCCGGGCCCGTAGAGGTGGTCTCGGCCGGAACCTACGTCTCCCTCCGCTACGACGGGGATGACGAGGCGACCGATTACTTCGTCGGTTCGATCGAGGAGCGGCATCGGGGCGTCGAGGTGGTCTCGCCGACTTCTCCGCTCGGGCAGGCGCTGATCGGTGCGCGCGAAGGCGAGTGGGTAGAGTACACCGCACCGGGCGGGATGCTTCGGGTAGAGGTGGTCCGGCTCGGCCGTTAGGCCGATTCGAAAAGCGGTTGTTTGCTAGGAGGGAAGTTGGGGAAGACTTTGGCCGAGAAGGTTTGGGACGCTCACGTCGTTGTGAAGGGCGACGGCGGCGAACCGGATCTTCTTTATATCGATATGCACCTGATTCACGAGGTTACTTCTCCGCAAGCCTTCGATGGATTGCGGCTGGCGAACCGCCGGGTGAGGCGACCGGATCTGAGCGTGGCTACCGCCGATCACAACGTGCCAACCACCGATATCGACAGGCCGGTAGCGGACCCGATCTCGGCCAAGCAGCTCGAGGTTCTCGCCACCAACTGCGAGGAGTTCGGGATCGAGTACTTTCCCATGGGTTCGGCGAAGCAGGGAATCGTGCACGTAATCGGACCGGAGCTGGGGTACTCGCTCCCGGGCATGACTATCGTCTGTGGCGACTCGCACACCGCCACCCACGGAGCCTTTGGAGCTCTGGCGTTTGGAATCGGGACCTCGGAGGTCGAGCACGTCCTCTCCACCCAGACCCTACCGCAGGTTCGGCCCAAGAGCATGGCGGTGGACGTAGAGGGCGAGTTGCCTCCGGGAGTGACCGCAAAAGACCTCATCCTTGCCGTCATCGGACAGATCGGAACCGGCGGGGGCATCGGTTACGTCATCGAGTACCGGGGCGCGGCGATCTCCAAGCTTTCCATGGAGGCGCGAATGACCGTGTGCAACATGAGCATCGAAGCTGGCGCCCGTGCCGGCATGATCGCTCCCGACGAGGTGACCTTCGACTATGTGGCGGGTCGGGAGCACGCCCCCCAAGGGGAACTTTTCGACGAGGCGGTTGCCTACTGGAAGACGCTGGCGTCGGATGCGGATGCAGTCTTTGACGAAGTGGTCGTCATCGACGCTTCCAAGCTGGTTCCCCAGGTCACATGGGGCACCAACCCTGGGCAAGTGGTAGGGATCGACGGTTCCGTTCCCGATCCCGAGTCGTTTGCCGCCGGCGCAGAGCGGGATGCGGCCGCCAGGGCCCTCGGCTATATGGGCCTTGCCGCCGGACAGAAGATCCGGGATATCGCCGTGGACGCGGTCTTTATCGGCTCTTGTACCAATTCGAGGATAGAGGACCTGCGCACCGTCGCCCAGGTGGTGAAGGGGCGCAAGGTCGCCGGCGGCGTCAGGGCGCTGGTAGTGCCCGGTTCTCGCAAGGTTCGCGAGCAGGCAGAGGCTGAGGGCCTGGATCGAATCCTGGTAGAGGCTGGTTTCGAGTGGCGCGAACCCGGATGCTCAATGTGCTTGGGGATGAACCCGGACACGCTTCGGCCAAAGGAGCGTGCCGCTTCGACATCGAACCGCAACTTCGAGGGCAGGCAGGGGCGTGGCGGGCGCACCCATCTGGTGTCGCCGCCGGTCGCGGCTGCAAGCGCGCTTCTCGGACACTTTGCCAGCCCCAACGATCTGTAGAGGAGGACGCAGGTTGCAACAGATGAGCGAGTACCGGGGGAGGGGCGTTCCGCTACGAGTTAGCGATGTCGATACCGACCAGATCATCCCGAGCGAGTGGCTCAAGCGGGTGGAACGTGCGGGATTTGGAAAGGGACTCTTCTCCGAGTGGCGGGACAACCCGGAGTTCGTCCTCAACGACCACCGCTTCTCCGGCGGTTCGATTCTGATCGCGCTCGAGAACTTTGGGGTGGGGTCGTCGCGGGAGCACGCCGTCTGGGCCCTTACCGACTGGGGATTCCGAGTGGTGATCTCGCCGCGCTTTGGCGACATCTTCCGGAACAACGCCACCAAGAATGGGCTGCTTCCCGTGGTCCTTGAGCGAGACGAGGTCGATCGGTTGCTCGCAGCGGTCGACGAGGACCCGGACACGGAAATTCTTGTCGACGTGGTGCACGGCACCGTTACGGTGCCGACGCTGGACACGGTCTTTTGCTTCGATCTTCCGGAGGGGGTTCGGGGCCGCTTTGTAGGAGGGCTTGACGATATCGACCTGACCCTGGCAAAGATGGACGCGATCGTCGTCTTCGAAGAGCGCCGTCCTTCCTGGTTGCCACGGGCATCCGTCTAAACGGAAGTTACGTCCGCTAATCAGGCTCCGTCAGCTGAACTTCCTGTTCAAGTATGGAAAGCGGTCACATGCGACAGCAGGAATGTAGCCGCGAGTACAGTTGACAGATAGCTGCGACCGGGAGTACACGACCACGCTGGTACGCCAGAGCTGCCGGGAGGCGGGCAAGGTACGTCACCGAACCCTTGCCAATCTCTCGCACTTGCCCGAAGAGACCATCGAGCTGGCGAGGGAGGGGTTGGTGACGACGCGCTCGCTGCCCCACGGGGATGTCGCTGCGGCGTGGGGGGCTTGCCGAAAAGCTCGGCTTCAAGCAGCTGCTCGGGCCGGCGTGCCGCGAGCGCGACCTGGCACTCGCGCTCATCTGCTCCCAGGTAGTCGAGCCCTCCCCCAAGGTGGCCTATACGACGTGGTGGGAGGGCCGCACCCTCGGGGTAGACCTTGACGTAGCAGGTGTCACAAGCGACGAGGTCTACCAGGCGATGGACTGGCTGATCTCGAGGAAAGCGGAGATCGAAGAAGCTCCCGTCGCAAGGCACCTGAACCACGAGGGTGCGCTTCTTTGCTACGACCTCTCGGGTAGAGGGGAGCCACAACGAGCTGGCGGCCTTTGGCCACTCGCGCGACGGAAAGCGGGGCGAGCGCCAGATAGAGTACGGCGTCATAGCGACGGTACAGGGGGCTCCCGCTCGCCATCGAGGTCTTTGCCGGCAACACCGCAGACCCAAGAGCTTCGCAAAGATCGTCGATGCCGCAAAGACCCGCTTCAATCTCGATCGGGTCTGCTTCGTGGGGGATCGCGGCATGATAACCTCGGCACGGGTCGCAGCGCTTCGGGCGGCGGGTGGCATGCACTGGGTCACCGCTCTCAGGGCACCCGAGATCAAGGCGCTCGTCTCTTCTTCGGCGATCCAGCTGACGCTCTTTGATGAGATGAACCTGGCCGAGATCGCCCATCCCGACTACCCAGGTGAGTGGCTCGTGGTGTGCCGGAATCCCTTCTTGGCCAAAGAGCGCGCCCGCAAGCGCGACGCGCTGCTTGAAGCCACCGAGGCTGACCGCGCGGAGGTGAAGGCTCAGGTGGACTCCAAGAGGCTGCGCGACCCTGGCAAGATCGGGCTCCGGGCTGGACGCGTCGTGAACCGCCACAAGGTGGCGAAGCACTTCTCCCTGGAGATCGCCGAGGGGTGCTTTGGCTTTGTGCACAAAGAGGAGGAGATCGCCAAAGAAGCCGCCCTGGATGGGGTCTACGTGATCCGCACGTCGCTACCCGAAGGCCAACAGCGGAAGCGGTGGTGCGGACCTACAAGTCGCTCTCTTCCATCGAGCGCAACTTCAGATCCGCAAAGACCGTCGATGTCGAGATCCGCCCGATCCGTCACCGCCTGGCCGACCGGGTGCGAACTCACGCGTTCATCTGCATGCTCGGGGCGCATCTCACCTGGCACCTGCGCCGGGCCTGGGCCCCGCTCACCTTCACCGACGAAGAGCCGCCAGAGCGGGCCGATCCCGTTGCCCCGGCCACCCGTTCAGCTTCCGCATCGTCCAAGGCCGCCAGGCGAGCCCAGCCCGACGGCACCGTGCTCCGGCCCTTCCAGGGCCTGCTCGGCCACCTCGCCACCCTGATGCGCAACACCAACAAGGTGGCGAACGCCGCCTTCACCTTCGATCAGCTCACCGAGCCCACGTCCGCCCAGGCCAAGGCCTTCGAACTGCTCGGGATCCCGATTCCCTGCGACTGACGTAGCCACGACGACTCCCAACCGTGACCGCATTTCTTGCTGGTCGCAAGTGGTATGTGCCTGGCTGGCAGACGTAACTTCCGTCCATGGGAGCTGTGGGGCCAACCGTCCCGGCGAAGTCGCGGAGACGGTTGGCTTTTGACTAGAGTCGCTCGACCACGTAGTCGATGCAGGTGGTTAGGGCTTCTATGTCGGAGGGATCGATCGCCGGAAACAGAGCGATCCGAAGCTGATTCCGGCCAAGCTTTCGATACGGCTCGGTATCGACGATACCGTTGGATCGAAGCGTCTTTGCCACCTGGGCGGCGTCCACTGACTCGTCGAAGTCGATGGTGGCGACCGCCTGGGAGCGGATCTTGGGGTCGGTGACGTAAGGAGCGGCAAAGGCCGAGCGCTCCGCCCAACCGTAGATGGTGGCGGCTGACGTCGCGCAGCGTTTCGCGGCGAACTCCAGCCCTCCGTGCAACTCCATCCAGGCGAGGGTCTCATTCATCAGGAAAAGGGTCGCCAACGCTGGGGTGTTGTAGGTCTGGTTCTCCCGCGAGTTCTGGACTGCGATCGAAAGGTCCAGGGAAGAGGGCAGGTACCGTCCCGACGCCTTGATCTCCTCGACTCGGGCGATCGCGGCGGGAGAGAAGAGGCCGAACCAGATGCCGCCGTCGGAGGCGAATGCTTTTTGCGGCGAGAAGTAGTAGACGTCAAAGACCGACGGGTCGACGAGGACGGTTCCAGCGGCAGAAGTGGCGTCCACCGCGACCAGCGCATTGCCCGCGGGCCGCGAGAGGGGTGCCATCACGCCGGTGGAGGTCTCGTTGTGGGTGAAGGCGTAGAGGTCTACGCTCGGGTCCTCGACGACCTCGGGGCAGGAGCCGTAGTCGGCCTTGACTTCGACCACGCCACCCAGGTGGGGAGCATTCTTAACGGCCGTGGCAAATTTGGAAGAGAACTCCCCGAAGACCAGGTGTTCGCTCTTTGTACGGATTAGCGAGAAGGCAGCCGCATCCCAGAAGAGCGTGGCCCCGCCGTTGCTGAGCAGGACCTCGTAGCCGTCGGGCAGGCCGAAGAGATCCTTCAGGCGACTCCTTACGGCACCCACTAGGTTCTTCACCGCTGGCCGGCGATGGGACGTCCCCATGATGGAGGTGGAGGAGTCCGCCAGCGCCGCAAGCGTGGTCACAGGTACTTTGGAAGGCCCAGAGCCGAACCGTCCGTCGGAGGGAAGCAGGTCTTCGGGTATTGTTAAGTGGTCGTTCATAGTCGTGGTACCTCCATCTGAACCAATCAAGGCGGTGTTTCAAGTGTCACAGAAACGACTTGCTACTCGCATAGAACAGGCTGCCGAATCGGCGACTCTGGCAATCGACGCAACCGCAAAGTCGATGATAGCCGAGGGCATCGACGTAGTGAGCTTTGCGGCCGGCGAGCCGGACTTCCCGACCCCGGACTTTATCGTGGACGCGGCCGTTGAGGCGGTTCGCGATCCGAGGAATCACCGGTACACAGCGGCCGGGGGGCTGCCCGAACTCCGATCCGCGGTGGCTCAGGTGACCAAGCGGGATGCCGGTCTCGAAGTCTCGGACGGCCAGGTGGTGGTGACCAACGGTGGCAAGCACGCGATCTACGAAGCGCTGATGACGCTGTTGGACGAGGGCGATGAGGTGTTGATTCCGGCCCCTTACTGGGTGAGCTATCCGGAGGTGGTCAAGCTTGCCGGCGGCGTGCCGGTGGCGATTCCGACCGATCTTTCCAGCGGCTTCAAGATCACTCCGGAGGATGTGGAGAGGTACTGCACCGAACGAACCAAGCTGTTCATCCACGTCTCCCCTTCCAACCCGACTGGGGCCACCTATACCCGCGAGGAGAGCGAGGCACTTGCCGCTACCCTCGACCGGCTTGGGCTTTTTGTAATGAGCGACGAGATCTACCAGCACCTTACCTACTCGGCTGCGGGGCCCGGGGAGCGGGCGACTTCGCTCGCGGAGGTGGCTCCGCCTTCCCTTATCGAGCGGCTGGTTCTGGTGAACGGAGTCTCCAAAACCTTCTCGATGACCGGCTGGAGGCTCGGATGGTCGGTAGCTCCGCTCGACGTCGCCAAGGGCATGGTAAAGCTCCAGTCCCAGCTCAGCTCTAACGTGGCCAACGTCTCGCAACGTGCCGCTTTGGCTGCAGTCCGCGCCGACTTGGGGGCCACTGCGTACATGCGGGAGGCCTTTGCCAGGCGCCGGAGCGCGATCGTCTCTGGTTTGGCTGGAGTCCCCGGCTTTGAGGTGGCGTGGCCCGAAGGGGCGTTCTACGCCTTTCCGTCGGTCGCGGGGGTGATCGGTCGCCGGTACCAAGGAACTCTGGTCGGCTCGAGCATGGATCTTGCCGAGCTCCTCCTTGCCGAAGCCCGGGTCGCCGTAGTTCCTGGGGAGGCGTTTGATGCTCCGGGATATCTGCGGCTCTCCTACGCGCTGGGTGACCAGCGGATTGTTGAGGGAATTAGTCGTATTTCCGACTTCGTCGCTAAACTGGAGTCCTAGCAGCAACGGCCGGAGGGCCATGCTGGCCGCTCCGAGCAGATTGAGGTGAAGATGGCGACGATCCTGGTAACCGAAGAGATAGCCGATCGCGGGCTGGAGATTCTCCGGAGCGCGGGCCACGAGGTCAGGGTTTCCCTGGGGCTGTCCCCGGAGGAGTTGATTGCGGCGGTCTTCGACGCCCACGCCCTGATCATCCGATCGGCTACCAAGGTCACCAAGGAAGTGATCCAGGCCGCTCCGAGCTTGATCGTGGTAGGGCGTGCCGGAATCGGGCTCGACAACGTCGATGTGGAGGCGGCCACCGCGCAAGGAGTGATGGTGGTCAATGCTCCGCAGTCGAATATCATCTCTGCGGCCGAGCACACCATGGGCCTGATCTTGGCCCTGGCCCGACACCTTCCGCAGGCGCATGCCTCGTTGACCGGTGGCAAGTGGGCGCGATCGAAGTTTGAGGGTATGGAGCTATACGGCAAGGTGCTCGGCATCGTCGGTTTGGGGCGCATCGGTGCCCTTGTGGCGCAGCGGGCTCTCGCATTTGGCATGAAGCTGATCGCCTACGACCCGTACATCTCCCAGGAGAGGGCGCGGAAGATGGGGGTTACTCTGGTGTCGCTCGATGAACTCGTGGCGACGGCCGACGTAGTCACCATCCACCTTCCGAAGTCAAAAGAGACGATGGGACTTATCAGCCGGGAGGTGCTGGCCAAGGTCAAGCCGGGGATCCGCTTCGTCAACGCCGCGCGCGGAGGTATCATCGACGAAGAGGCGCTCTACGAGGCGATCTCCGATGGCAGGGTCGCGGGTTGTGCCCTCGACGTCTTCGCCACCGAGCCTCCCAAGGATTCGCCGCTGCTCAACCTGCCCAACGTCGTCCTGACTCCGCATCTGGGCGCGAGCACCGAAGAGGCACAGAACAAGGCCGGAGTCACCATCGCCGAGCAGGTCCAACTGGCGCTTGCGAACGAGTTCGTCCCCTTTGCGGTGAACGTTGACGCGAGCGAGGCCTCTCCCGAAGTCAAGCCCTACCTTCCACTCGCCGAAGCGCTCGGCCGTTTCCACTCTTCGCTGGTTGGCGGGCTGCCTTCTGAACTCGAGATTGAGTACCAGGGAGAGCTTGCCGGCGAGGATACTCGCCTGCTCACGCTCTCGATCTTGAAGGGGATCTTTTCGGTTGGCCTTAACGAGCCGGTCTCCTACGTGAACGCTCCGGCGCTCGCTGCCGAGCGGGGACTTGAGGTTCGCGAGGCCAGCTCGGCACACGCCCAGAACTACCAGAATCTGGTGGTGCTCCGGTCGCCGGAGCACGTCGTCGGCGGAACCCTCGCCGGAGCGAAGGGGCATGATCCACGTATCGTCCTCGTGGATAGCCACTGGATCGAGCTGCCCCCGGCGAAGTCGATGCTGGCGGTTCGCAACCTGGACCGCCCAGGGATGATCGGCTTGGTCGGAAACGCCCTTGGCGAGGCCGGACTCTCGATCTCGTCGATGGCGGTGTCGCCCAAGGTGGACGACGGTAGCGCTCTCATGCTGCTCACGGTCTCGGCGCCGATCCCGGATTCGGTGCTTGGGGCGATATCGGCTGCTGAAGGTATTATCTACGCCAAAGCGGTTGGCTGCGGGCAGATCGACTGATAGCCTTGAAGCCGTGTTGGCTTTCATAGCGGTCGACGAGCTTCTTCTATAGGGCAGTTGCCACAGTGGCAGCTGCCCTTCACCCTCCCGTGCTTTGGCCGGGAGGGTTTTTCATTGCAGGTGGAGCTGGTGGACCTTGAGACGAGGAGTGGTACATATGGCTGAGCGGGTTCTGATATTCGATACGACGCTGCGGGACGGGGAGCAGTCCCCGGGAATCTCTCTTGACCCGCTCGAGAAGCTGGAGATCGCCGAGCAGCTGGCCAAACTTGGGGTCGACTACATCGAGGCCGGTTTTCCGGTCGCGTCGCAGGGTGATTTCGATGCGGTCCAGGCGATAGCGCGCCGGGTGGAGGGGCCGGCTATCTGCGCTTTATCTCGAACTCACCTTGCCGACGTGGACCGATGCTGGGAGTCGATCAAGGACGCCAAGCGCTCCCGGATCCACGTCTTCATCTCCACTTCACCGTCGCACCTCGAGCACATGCTGAAGATGGACCAGGCGCAGGTGCTGAAGGAGGTTCACCAGGGGGTCGGAAGGGCACGTTCCTACACTGCGGACGTCGAGTTCTCCCCGCAGGATGCGACCAGGACTCCGCTTGACTTCCTTTTCGAGGTGCTCCAAGAGGCGGTGGATGCCGGAGCTACGACTCTCAACGTCCCCGATACGGTCGGCTACGGGATTCCCTGGGATTTTGGCCGAACTATAGAGGAGGTACGCCGGCAGGTGCGCGGGGAGTATGTCATCTCCTGCCACTGCCACAACGACCTTGGCCTTGCCACCGCCAACTCCTTGTCGGCGGTGGAACATGGCGCCCGGCAGATCGAGTGCTGCATCAACGGCATCGGCGAGCGGGCTGGAAACGCCTCCCTGGAGGAGGTGGTTATGGCCCTCCGGATCAGGCCCGATGTCTTCGGGGGCATGGAGACCGGGGTAAGGACGGAGGAGCTTGCCCGGACGTCGCGGCTGGTTTCCCGGCTTACCGGCTACCCGGTACAGTACAACAAGGCCGTCGTCGGGAAGAACGCCTTTGCCCACGAGTCCGGCATTCACCAGCATGGCGTGCTCGCAGAACGGAGCACCTATGAGGTCATCGACGCTGCATCGGTGGGGCAGGTGGGTTCGCAGATCGTCCTTGGAAAGCACTCCGGACGGCACGCCTTCTCCAGCACGCTCAAGGAGATGGGGATCGAGCTCTCCGGCGACGCGCTAAACCTGGCTTTCGCCCGCTTCAAGGAGCTTGCCGATCGGAAGGTCCAGATCGGTGCGGCGGACCTGGAGGCGATCGTTGCCGAGGAGGTTGGCGGCCGCGCCGGCGAGCGTTTCGAGCTGCTCGACATGTCGGTCAGTGCCGCAACCGGCCAGAGCGCCACCGCCTCGGTGGAGATCGCCGATAATGGCGTCAAGGCGGCGGCGACCGCCGACGGAAACGGGATGGTGGACGCTTTGGGCAAGGCGCTCTCCCGGGCTACCGGGGTTCATGCCGACCTTACCGGCTTTACCGTGGCTTCGGTGACCGGAGGCGTCGACGCCCTCGGCGACGTCGTGGTCACGCTAGAGGCTGGCGGCCACAAGGTCTCGGGCCGGGGCATCTCTACCGACATCGTCGAGGCTTCGGCCCGGGCGTACCTCGACGGTCTCAACCGCCTCTCGAGGGTGCGGGAGAAGTTCTCCAACTCCGAAACCCCGTAGGGCGGACTCCGTCTGATCCATGCGCGTTCCAGTGCGGTTTGGACCCGAACCGCGCGGAGGCGCGGTTCGGGTCCCTTTCCACGGGCTAGACTGCGGAGATCTCCTCCAGGTTCCGACGATTGGTAGCGGGTCCCATCGTCCCGATTACCGTAGCTACGATAACCATGGCGATCGAGATGAAGGCGAAGACGCCGCCAACTCCAAAGGCCTTCAGCAGCGCGACGATTGCGAAGCCGGTAAACGCGGAACTTAGCCGTGACCAACTGTAGGTGAAGCCAACGCCAGTTGCCCGGATCCGGGTGGGGTAGAGTTCCGCTTGGTAGGAGTGGAAGAGGGTGCTGAACCAGTTGTTCAGCAGGGTGATCACTACTCCGACGACGACTATCCACAGTGGAATCCGCATGAATGAAAAGATCACGCCTGACGCGGCTATCCCGAGCGAAACCAGGACGATCTGCCACTTGCGTTCCCATCGGTCAGACATGTACATCCCAATCACCGGTCCGAGCGGGTTGAAGATGGCGATCAGGAAGGTGTAGAACAGCGAGTGCAGCAGGGTTACCCCCTCGCTGACCAGAAGGGTTGGCACCCAGGCCGCGAAGCCGTAGAAGCCTACTGTCTGGAAGACGTTGAAGATTATCAGCATGATCGTGCGCTTGCGATAGGGTGGGATCCAGATCTCCCGGAACTGTCCGGCCTCTTCTTTGGGCGCCAGGCTCGGAGTGGCCGGGGGTAACGGTCCGGTTTCGCGCTCTACCTGCCTCTCGATCTGGTCGAGAATCGCATTCGCTTTGTCGTGCTGTTCGTGCTCCTCGTACCAGCGGGGGGACTCGGGCAACCCCTGCCTTATCCACCACACCAGGACGGATCCGAGCGCCCCAAAGAGGACCACCCACCTCCAACCGGCCCAGAGGAAGTGCGTGGGCACCAGAGTGTATGCGAGCAGGGCGACGACCGGCACCGCCCAGTAGGTGATGAATTGGCTGAAGGCGATGTAGTGGCCGCGCCGGGACGCCGGCGTCATCTCGCTTACGTAGGTGTCGATGATCACCAGCTGGGCACCGACGCCGAAGCCGGCGCACATCCTGAAGACGTCCAGCCAGAGCGCCGATGGCGACACCGCCATCAACAGGGTGAAGGTCGAGTAGATGAGCAGCGAGTAGACGTATCCCTTGCGGCGCCCGATCCGGTCGCTTACTCGTCCAAAGATCGATGTGCCAAAAAACATGCCGAGGAAGCCGGCACCAACGAAGTATGCGAGGCCGGTAAGCGGCAAGAACTTTGCCTCAACAAGCGCCGCCCCTACGGCGCCGGCGAGGAAGAGTTCGTAGAATTCGAAGAAGCCTCCGGTAGATACCCGCGCCACCAGGCGCGTAAAGTACTTGCTAGCCGGAAGGCGGTTGATCCGATCGATCGATGTGATCGCGGATTGAGCATTTGCAGTCAAAGATGTCCCCCAATCTCGTTCAATGGTTGCCGATAATTCACAAGATTTGACGCTTTGATTCAAACCATGGCGCCTCCTTCAGCCACCGGAGACGCGGCGGCGAGGATGCGCTTGCGAAGCTGCGCAAGTAGCTCGAGATTGACGCCGGTATCGAACCCCTGGCCCTCGAGGAAGCGAACCAAGGTCTCGGTGTCGAGGTTGCCGGCGGCACCGGGCGCGTAGGGACAGCCCCCGAGGGAGCCGAGTGCGGAGTCGAAGCGGGTGACACCCTCCTCGATGGCGGCAGCGACGCTGGACAATCCCCAACCGTTGCGGTCGTGGAGGTGCAGGCCAAGGGGAAAGCCGTCTCCTACCGTCCTGCGGATGGCCCGGATGCGTTCTTTGACCATCGCCGGGGTGGCAGTTCCCAGCGTGTCGGCCAAGTTGATCATCTCAACACCTGCGGCAAGGTACATTTCGGTCGCCTCGATTACGTGGCCGACAGGGACAATCCCATCGAAGGGGCACTCGAAGGCCACGCTGATTCCCCCCCGCGCCACCACTCCTTGCTCGGCCGCGATAGTTGCCGCGTCGTTGGCGATCTTCAACGCCTCTTTTCGCGAGTGGTTCAAATTCGCCCTGCTGTGCCCCTCACTCGCGGAAGTAACCAGCAGCACTCTGCGGGCTCCGGCGCGAATTGCCCTCTCCACTCCCCTGCGGTTAGGGGTGAGGGCGACCAGCCGATCAGCGACATCAAGCACCATTGGGATGAGGTCGTCGGCGTCTTTCAGCATCGGGATTCGGGACGGGTTGGTGAAGGACGTCGCTTCAATAAAGGGAAGTCCGGCCTCGGCTAGCCCCTCGATTAGCGCTACTTTTTTCGGGAGGGGTACGTAGGCCGGGGCGTCTTGCAAGCCGTCCCGCGGAGTCACGTCGGTGATGGAAATCTTGTTCATCTGGGAGTCTCCTATTTGTCGCTGGCTACTACACGGTGCGCGTATACGGCGTACGCCACTCTCCACGCGTGCTTGGCGGTTCTGGTTTCTTGCTCGCAGTCTTCGGCATGAAAGTGCCCCGCTTCCCGGCGGAGAACCGCCAAAGAACCCTCGGGCATGGCGAGCTGCAGATACTCGCTTGGCCTCGTCACCGTTGCCTGGTATAGCTGCGGCCAGCTAAGTCCGGCACTGTGAAGTTTCGAGCAGAGATGGGCGAGGCCGATGAGGGGCGGGCGGTCCAAGGTGTTGCGGGTGAGATCGGTGCTAACGGTGTCGGCTTCGATGCCGAGTTGGTGCGCTGCTTCAAAAACCTTCCACGAGAAGTGGTTAGAGCCGTGGCCAAGGTCGAGGAGAATGCCTTTGCCTCTAGCGGTTGCAATTGCGGGATCGATTCCGGTTTCGGTGAGTATTGACCCTTGGCGCCCGTGGTACACGTGGGTGATTACGTCACCAGCTTGCAGGGTGTTGACGATGTCGGAGAGCGGGATGCGGGCGTTGGTGATGTGTACCATCAGGGGAGCCTCCAGGCGCCGGGCGATTTTGGCTCCGTCGGCGAGGAGCAGCTCATCTTCGGCAGGGCCGCCCTGGCCAAGGCGGATCTTTAGGCCAACGAGCTGGTGGCGATTGGCCGCGTAGGTACTGAGGATCGCAGCGTTGGAGCCAAGACCCTGGTAGGGTTCGCCGGCCGGCGAGAGCAGCCCGTAGGGTAACAGTGACAGCCACCGCTTGTACGGGAATCCCTCTTGGAGCGCAGGAAGGTTTTTCCACCCGAAGGTGCCTGCGTCGGCCGCCGCAAAGACGCCGCTGCGATAGAGATCCGCAGGGATTACTCCTATTTGGTTGTGATCGCGGTCGCCCAGATGGAGATGGAAGTCGACGAAGCCCGGCCAGATCAAATCTTCTTCGGCAAGCACCAGCTCTTGGCTCGGTCCAATTACTTCCAGTTCAAGCAGGCTGTTCCGCTCGGGCTTCCCGCCAAGAAAGGAGATCCCGGAGATTAAGCGAAGCGTTCCCATGTGAAAGCCCTGCTTACCGGATTACTCCGAGGTCGCGAAGTTTTTTCACTTCGTGCTGGGGCATTCCAAGGTACTCGGCAAGCACCGACTCGGTGTCTTCTCCGATCTCTCCTCCAGCCCAGCGGATCGCGCCTGGGGAGGTCGCAAGTTTTGGAACTACATCAAGCATCTCCACCGATTCGCCGGAGCGGGTGTAGGTTCGCCGGATCATCTTGCGCGCGGCAAGCTGCGGATCTTCGTAGAGGTCTTTTGCGCTCATCACCGGCCCCGATGGAATTTGCGCACCTTCAAGAAGGCGCAGCAGCGAGTCGTGGTCGTGCTGCACGCTCCAGCTTGCGATCGCTTCGTCCAGTTCGTCGGCGGCTGCGACCCGACCGGAGTTGGTCATGAGCCGAGGATCGTCGGCGAGTTCTGGTCGGTTCATCGCTTTGGCGAGGCTGACAAAGGTCTTGGTGCTGTTGGCGCTGATCGCCACCCAGCGGTTGTCCGATGTCGGGTAGATGTTCGATGGTGCCGATCGGAGCAGCTGATTTCCGGTTCGCTCCTGCACGATGCCGGCGTTGGCGTACTCCGGAATCAGCCCCTCGGTTATGGCGAGCACGGACTCGTTGAGCGCGACGTCCACGAACTCTCCCCGGTGGTCGGGATCCGCTTCCCGCCTCCGGAGGGCGACCAGGATGCCGATGACTGCTTGGAGCGCTGCGAGCTCGTCGCCAACCGAGAGGCCGGTCCGCACTGGCGGCCGGTCGGGAAAGCCGGTGACGTAGCGAATCCCGCCCATGGCCTCGGCGATGTTACCGAAGCCAGGTCGCATCCGATACGGGCCGGTAGCCCCGAAACCCGAGATGTTGGCGTAGACGATGGCCGGGTTGGCGGCGGATACGTCGGTGTAGCCGAGCCCCCAGGACTCCATTCTCCCGGGTCTGAGGTTGGACACCAGGACGTCGCACTTCTTCGCGAGCTCCAGCGATATCTGCCGCCCCTTTGGGTCGTTGTGATCGATCGCTACCAGCCGCTTGCCTCGGGCCTGCATCCGCCACCACCAGCTGCTCGAGTCTTTGATGCTGGCGCCCCAGCCTCGGAGCGGGTCTCCGCTAGGCGCCTCGACCTTGACGACATCGGCGCCGAAGTCGGCGAGTATCCTCCCAACTGAGGGCGCGGCAACGAACTGGCCAAACTCGATGACCCGCAGCCCGTCGAGTGGAGGGGTGTTGCCGGTCATGCATCCCCTTCGATCTGGCCCTCGAGAATTTTTGCCTCTGTTTTGAGCCGTGCAGCCATCTCCATGACACGTCCGTTCGAAAAGCGCATTCGGGGGCCGGAGAGGCTGAGCGCTGCGGCTACCCGCCCGTTTGATTCGAAGATCGGCACGCTGATCGAGGCGAGAACCGGGTCGCGTTCGCCCAGCGTGATCGCCCAACCCTGCTCCCTGATTGCTTGCCATCCTTCTTGTGGCGGTACAACTGGCACTTTTGACGCCGTTCGAGAGTCGATGATGAGGCGTTCTCGCTCGTCGTCAGCCGCCCAGGCAAGAAGGACGCGCCCTCCGGAACCGACGTGGAGGGGGATCGACATTCCAACGCTCAAATTGTGCCTTATCGGTTCCGTGCCCTCCAGCCGGGCGATGCAAGTCCTGGTAGAGCCGCTTCTAACGAAGATGCTTGCCGTCTCTCCAAAGGCTTCGACTAGCCGATGGAGCACCGGGCCGCTTGCCGCCCTAATCCCGCCGACGCTGAGCGCGGCCAGTGCCCAGTAGATCAGCTTGGGTCCGGGCTGGAGCGAAGGGGTAAGAACCTCCTGGGCGGTCAGGGTCTGGAGGATCCGATGGACGGTGGTTCGCGGTAACTCGAGATCGTTCGCAAGCTGCGAGATCGATTCTGGCTTGTCGCCGGCCAGGGCGTCTAGCACCTGGAACGCCTTTACCAGGACCGCTATCGCTTCGCCTTGATCAGGTGTCCGTATAGTGGATAGGTTATCCGTATGCTGCACAGGAGTAGGATACTCCAGGCTGCCTCTGCAGTCAAGCGATACGAGGGCGAAATTCGCGGTTGACGCACGTCTGCCTTCTGGTGGTGTCGAGTGGGATTACCGAGGTGCTGATCGTCAGTGGCGGTGCGGCCTTGCAAAACCACATAAGTTGCCGACTGGCGGGTACGGCTTTCCCGGAGATCGACAGAGTGGCTAGCGCGGCGAAGTGGCTCTTGAAGAGCTTCCGCCCAAGGGATGAGGAGCGGTAAATGGCGACTGCCCCGCTCGTGTACGAGCTGAAACTACCGTAGCCTATCTGTTCTGTCTGCTGGCCCGCCGCGATATCCGCAGAGCTTCGAAGTACTTGCTAAAGATGACAGCGAACCCAGCTCGGGGGGGAGGACTCGAACCCCCAATGGCAGGGCCAGAACCTGCAGTGTTGCCGATTACACCACCCCCGAAGGTGAGGTTATCTTACTAGCTGGCGAAGCGGAGCCTGCTTCCGGCAAGGGCGACCCTTGGTCTGTGTGGCTGCGAAGGCAGTTAGGAGCCGATAAACGAAGAGAACGCCTTGAGCCGCCGAAGCGCGGTCTGGCGCCCGACCGCGGCAACTGCCGAAAAGAGCGGGACTCCAACCCGCTTGCCGGTAATCGCCAGCCGCACCGGCTCCTGGAGCTTGCGGAGAGAGACCCCGATCCCATCGCAGAGAGCGCGAATCCGAGACTCCAGCTCCTCCGGGGTAAAAAGTTCGATTTCGCCCAGGGTTGCAGCGACGGCGTTCAACATCTTGACCGTTTCTTGGTTGAACTTGCCCAGATCGGCCTCGTCGTAGCTGGGGTCGGCGGCGAGGAAGCCAACCATGCCCGGAAACTCGCCAAGGGTCGAGATTCTGGGCTTGACCTCTGCCAGCAGTGGACCGACAGCCTTCCGATCGAGGGAAAGGTTGGCGCGTTCGACGAAGGCCATCGCCAGGGCCGTGAACCTTTCGTCGGATAGCTGCTGTATGTAGTGCTTGTTGAAGTGGGCAAGCTTGCGCTCGTCGAAGAAGGCCGGTGAGTGGGAGACCCGGTCGAAGGAGAACTCCGCCACCAACTCGTCAAGGGTCATGAACTCTCGGTCCCCCCCAGGGCTCCACCCCAGCAGCGCCAGGTAGTTGATCATCGCTTCGGGGAGATACCCCTGGTCGCGAAAGTCCTCGATGGCCACGCGGTCGCGCCGCTTCGATAGCTTCTGCCGGGCCTCGTTGACCAGAACCGGGAGGTGGGCAAAGCGCGGGATTGCGTGCCCAAGCGCCTGGTGGAGGAGAACGGCCTTCGGGGTGGTGGGAAGGTGTTCCTCGGCCCGGACCACCAGCGAGATTTCGAAGTCAGCATCGTCGACGGCGTTGGCGAGCACGTATAGAGGAGATCCGTTCGACTTGACCACGATGAAGTCGTCTATGGTTCCGGCCGGGAAGACCACCTCTCCCCGGACCAAATCAAAGACGGTTACCGGCATCTCCGGAACCCGAAAGCGGAGCGCCCGGCCTGCACCGGGTCCGAGGGCGCGGTCGCGGCAGAAGCCGTCGTATCCCGGCGGACTTCCCTCCGGCTTCCGTGACTCGACCTCCTCGCGGGTGCAACTGCACCAGTAGGCGTGGCCGGTCGTCTCCAGCTCGGCGGCTACCTCGGCGTATCGTTGGAGCCGCGACGACTGCCGGATCGGGCCAAGGTCCCAGTCAAGTCCGAGCCACTCGATCGAGCGCAAAATGCCATCCACCCACTCCTCGCGGTTGCGCTCGGTATCGGTGTCGTCGATGCGGAGCAGCAACGAACCGCCTGATCTCCGCGCCAAGAGCCAGTTGAAAAGGATGGTTCGGGCGCTTCCGACGTGGAAGTAGCCGGTTGGCGAGGGGGCAAAGCGGAGCCGTTCGGAAGCCATTGAACTCCTTATCAGCGGTTATTTTCGCCACCCAGCCTAGCGGATCAGTCGTACTGATAGAAGCCCCTGTTCGTCTTGCGGCCAAGAAGCCCCGCTTCGCACATCCGTGACAGTAGCGGCGGCGGCGCGTAAAGCGGCTCCTTGAACTCACTGTATAGCGATTCGGCGACGGCCATGGTCGTGTCCAACCCGATCAGATCGGCAAGAGCAAGCGGACCCATCGGGTGTGCGCAACCGTCAACCATCCCGGTGTCGATATCCTCCGCAGTGGCGAAGCCGGATTCGAACATGCGGATTGCCGAGAGGATATACGGGATGAGCAGGGCATTGACAATGAAACCAGCCCGGTCCTTGGATAGGATCACGTGCTTGCCAAGCTGATCGGCAGCGAAGCGATTGGCCGTTTCCGCGGTGCCCGGATCGGTCAGGAGCGACGTTACCAGCTCGACTAGCGGCATGACCGGGACCGGGTTAAAGAAGTGGATTCCGACCACCGACTCTGGGCGCTTGGTGGCCATCCCAAGCTTCATGATCGGAATCGAAGAGGTATTGGAGGCGAGGATCGCCTTCGGGTCGGCTACCACTTCGTCAATACGGCGAAAGATATCCAGCTTGGTCTGCTCTTCCTCGATAACCGCCTCCACGACCAGCTGGGAGTCGGCTATTGCAGAGAGGTCGGTGTCGAAGGTTATCCTCGCCAGCGCCGCGTCGCGTTCTTCGGAGCTCAGCTTTCCAGAGCGTACGCCGCGCTCGATCGATTTGGTGATCCGGTTCCTCGCCCGGTCTACGGCGCTCTGGCTGGCTTCGACGACCACCACGTTGATGCCTCGCCGACTCGAGACCTCGGCAATTCCGGAGCCCATAAGACCGGCTCCGACCACTCCTAGCCGGGTTATCACTACTTGCCTCCCGTCAACTGGCGTCCGATCACGATCCGCTGGATCTGGTTGGTTCCTTCGTAGATCTGAGTTATCTTGGCGTCTCGCATCATCCGCTCCAGCGGGAAGTCCTTGGTGTAACCGTACCCGCCGAGCAGCTGCAGGGAGTCCACGGTGACCTGCATGGCGGTGTCAGAGGCAAAAAGCTTGGCCATCGCCCCAAGCTTGGTGAGCTCGCGATCCGGGTCGGCATCCACCAGCGCGCAGGCCGAGTAGACAAGGCGCCGGGCCGCCTCGAGGCGGGTGCCCATGTCGGCGATCATGAACTGCAGTCCCTGGTTGTCCGTGAGTGGGCGCCCAAACTGCCGGCGCTCTTTGGTGTAGTCGACCGCGTAGGCAAGAGCACCGCTCGCGATCCCGACAGCCTGTGCACCGATCATCGGGCGGGACCGGTCGAGCGTCCCCATGGCGATGTAAAAGCCCTGCCCCTCTTCGCCTATCCGGTTTTCTACCGGAACCCGGACCTCGTCGAAGATCACCTCGCCGGTCGGTGAGCCGCGGACCCCGAGCTTCTTCTCCAGCTTGGCGACCTTCACTCCCGACTCGGCTTCGACTACGAAGGCGGTTATGCCGCGGTGACCAGCTGCCACATCGGTCTTGGCGAAGACGGTGTAGGTGTCGGAGATGCCGGCGTTGGTTATCCAGTACTTGGTTCCGGTGATGATGTAGCTGTTCCCGTCGCGAACTGCCCGGGTGGAGAGGGCGGCGACATCGCTGCCGGCATCGGGTTCGGATAGACAGTAGGAGGCCTGTGCGGTACCATCGGCAATTCTCGGCAGATATCGGGCCTTTAGCTCTTTCGAACCCCAATAGATTACCGGAGTCATTCCCAGCTTTGAGATCAGCAGGGTTAGCGAAGTCGAGGCGCAGGCGGCGGCGATCTCCTCGATCATGATGGCTTGGGTGACGTGATCGGCACCAGACCCACCGTACTCCTCGGGTATGGCGATGCCGGTTAAACCCATCTCAACGCAGGCCCGAAAGCTCTCCCAAGGGAAGCTGGCAGTTTCATCGGCCGCTGCCGCGTGGGGAGCGATCCGGTCGCGGGCAAAAGAACGGATGACCGAGCGGAACTCCTTCTGCTCATCGGTAAGTGCAAAGGCTGTCATAGCTCCATTCTTACCCTCCGCTGGCCGACTTTCCACTTTCAGGGGCGGGCTTCGCTACACTTTTCCAAAATTAAAGCGATACTTGGGGTAAGCTCGTTTTTTCAGGTGGTAAAAGTGCCACAAAGTGACGGCAGTGTGCGAGGAAGATGAGTCCGGTGCCAGGGGGGTCCGGAATTGCCGCTGGAGTTGTTGGCGGGATAGATTCAGGGCGGTTGGAGGTTGCAGTTCTCAGAGGGTGCTGGAAGTTCGTTCGATAGCATTCACAACCTGATCGTTGGAGCCATTGCGGCAACGGCATCTCCGGCTTGGGAAGGTGGAGCCGTCCCCGAAGTAGTAGCACGGATGATCGAGGATGAGATCGAGCTAACCCTTTCTGCTGGGGTCGTAGACTCCGACCGGATCAAGCGGATTGCCGAGCGCCACTACCTCTTGGGCACCAGCATCGCTCAACTAGCACCTGTCTATGCGACCCTTCGCGATCACGCAGAGAAGCGGCTCGGCGGAACGGAGCTTCAACTAATTGTCCAGCACGAGCAGGCAATGGTGCTGGCTCATCTGGAGACTACTCTGTCGCGCTTCCAGTTCCGGGAGTCGCTCCAGCGCGCGGTGGTGAACCTGGCAAACAGCTTTGACGAGCTGCTGTCGTTTCCCGAGGATGCCGTATTTGACAAGCTCGTCGGGATGATCCAGGAGATTTCCAGAGTCCCGCTGGTCTTCGTTGCAACCATTGATGGTACGATATCAACCGGCTTCTCTGGTCCGGTTTTGGTACAGGCCCACTGCGGTCCCGCAAGTGGATATGTCGCGTCGCTGGAGCTCTCGGCCGATCCGGGGTCGCCGTCGGGCAGGGGTCTGGTTGGACAGGCCCTGAGGAGTGGCCAGCCCCAACTGTCATCAACCTTTGCGCTGCCGGAGTTTGACCAGTGGAGAAGCAGGCTCGACCAGTACGGGCTTTGTTTTGCGGCGGTGGTGCCCTTCGAGATCTCGATCAATCGGAGTGCGGTGCTCGTCCTTTACCGGGGTGCTGGCGATCCGGTCACACCCGATCTGATCGACCCACTGGTGGCTATGGCGCGTGAGATCTCACGCCTATTCCGGGCGCGGCTCCTAACCGAGCAGGAGAAGCGGCGGCTCGCGGTCTCAGAGGCGAAGGCATCATTGGTCTCTTGTGACGCTACCACACTGGTCGAAATCATGGATTGGGTCTCAAAACGCTTGCTTGAAAGCGGCGTTACCAGTTCGGGAGCGATGCTCGTGGCCATTGCCGATCGAACGTCTCTCAGATGTGTCCGCTTTTGGGGGGAGGAGGCGTTTGAGTCCGACGTCCTAAAGTTGGAGATTCCGCTCAGCGGAGCCTCCGCTCTTGCGAGCCCGGTTGCTACCGCCTTCCATCTGCAGGAAGAGATGGTCACCAACGGGCTTGGGCGAATCAATCCGGCCAATCAGGGCATCGCCAATGCGCTTGTAGAGCTAACGGCGGGGCGCGTGCTAGCCAGGTTTCCTCTTGTAGTAAGGGGAACGACCCACGGTGTCTACGTTGCAATGTTTGTCGACTACGCCGGGATGGGCGCTTCCGACTTGTTGATAAGTGACGTCAAAGAGCTGGTAGGCACCGCGATGACGCGTCTCGAGCGCAACGTAGCAGAGGCTGAGTCCAGGTGGTTGGGCGATCTGAGCCGCACTCTGCTGGACTCCTCGGGTGTCATCTTCGAGGCCGGCAGCTCGCAGTCTCTCTTGAAATCGATCTGCGATGCGATCATTGCCAATGGGGTTTTTGGGGGTGCCTGGGTCGCCCTCGGAGATCCAGAAACTGGCAGCGTGATCCCGGTTGCACTGGCAGGGGCTTCGCCTAGTGAACTTTCGGAGCTGCATGCAGCTATCGAAAGTTGTGGACCCGGGCCGTTTTCGCTTCAAGGCGTGAGGAATGGGGTGGTCTCGTGGAGCGATGACAGCTGGGCGGACCCCCGCTTCCGGGAGTGGAGGGAGTTTCTACTTGCGAATGGCTATCGGTCGGCGGTGGCGCTTCCAATTCACGATGCGGGCGCGGTTCGCGGTGCTATCGTGGTGGTCGCGAACGAGCCAGGTGTGTTCATCCCGCCGGTTATTTCGATACTCGCCACGGTTGCCAGGATGGCGAGCCAGGGCTTAACAGACTTCATGCTGAAGCAGCGCCTAAGCGAGGAGCGCAACCATCAGAGCATTGCGGCTCGAACCGACGTCCTGACCGGCTTGGCCAACCGGATTGCGTTTGAGGAAGTCACCGTCAAGTGGCTGGAGGCGGGCAGGGCGGTGGCGCTGGGCGTACTGGACCTCGACGGATTCAAGGAGTTGAACGATTCGCTTGGACACTCCGCTGGAGACGCATTCCTGAAGCGGCTTGGCGGGGCGCTTGGCGGGATGGGATCAGACGTGGTAACGGTTGCGCGGCTGGGTGGAGACGAGTTTGGCTTCTGCATCGACCGCAACTGCGAGGAGTCGCCGGCAGGTTTTGCCGCCCGGGTGATGTCCTCGATTGCCGAGATGGGTGTCGAGTTCGCCATAACGTGCTCGCTGGGTTGGGCACTCGCCCCGGAGGATAGTGACTCCTACCAGTCTCTTCTGGTCCATGCGGATGAGGCTCTGTACGCGGCCAAAGCTGCGGGCAAGGCGCGGTCGTTCTTTTTTGGGGGACAGGTGGCTGCGAGGACTGCAAGCCGAAAGTTGATCCGCGAGCAACTTCCCGCCGATCTTGCCGACTCCAAGGTGCCGTTCGCGTTGCAGCCGAAGATAGATGCCCGCACCGGTGCCCTCAAAGGTGTGGAGATGCTGCTGCGATGGCCAATCGCCAGTCTTGGAGTTTTGGGCGCCGAGCTTAGGGCCGATGCCGGTCTCGCGCGGGAGGTAGGCATCTACGCTATCGAGAACGCGAGAATTATCGGGGACGAGTTCAATCGCTCCGGCTTCGGTTCGTTGGGTATCTCATTCAACATCACGCCATCCCACTTCCTCTCGCCTCACTTCCGCGACGACGTCAAGCCGCTTCTCGACGCCAGCGATTCCCAGCGGTTCACCGTGGAGATCACCGAGGACGTAGCTCTTGGAGACCTTCATCTTGCTCGAACTGCAGTTGCCGATCTGCGGTCAGTCGGCTTAAGGGTATCGCTGGACGATTTTGGTACCGGATATGCCTCTCTTGCCAACGTGGCGACGCTGGAGGTGGACGAGATCAAAGTCGACAGGTCGTTTATTTCGCGCTTTCGGAACGACCTGAACGCTTTTGCAGTGGTGTCGTCGTTAACCATCCTTGCCGGTCTGGCCGGGTTGGAGGTGATTGCGGAAGGAGTGGAGACTGGGGAGGAGCTTGACGCTTGGATGCGCCTTGGCGGAAGGATGGTACAGGGTTACCTCTACTCCCGCCCAGTTCCTATCGAAGAGATATTTGCCCAGCTCCGGCCGGGACGGTTTCCGCGCCGGAACACAATCCCATTTCCACTGAACGACTTTGTGCTGGTCTCCAGGGCGATTATTGACAGCCACCTGAATCCGTCCAAGCTTTACCGGGGGGCGGCATGCCCGCTTGGGGATTGGTTTGCAAAGAGGGGTTCTAGATGGGGCGGGTTAGAGAGCTTCCGCATTGCGATAGAGCTGCATCAGCGCATTCATGACACCCACTCGGTACTGCTCGGCCCCGAGTTTGTCGACGTGATCGAGTCCATGGTGGCTGCTATAGATTGGGAGCTGACTGTAAATGGGGTGCCTGGGGAGGAAGATTGAGCCTTCCGTGCAACGCTGCCCTGCCAGGCCTAGCGCGTTGCCCGGTTGGATGCTTGCTCTGCGCACAAGGGACTGGGCACAAAACCATCGGGACTTTGTTCACTTGTGCGCAACCGGATTTGCGATTATGTGTATTGCGTAAGGAGGTACCAACAAATGCTGGAAATATTTGGATTTCTACTCGGTGCGCTGGTGAACCTCAAGGGGACGGCTCACTACTTCGAGTGGGGTGTGATCCAGATCTCCTACGCGAACCTGGTGGTGATCATCATCATGGTGGTGATCTTCATCTTGGCCTTGGCGATCCCGTTCCCGCAGCACCGTGCCAGGAGGAGTAATGAGAACTGATTCCCGTATCGAATCCTCGTCGTCGCAGATCGACGAGGCCGAAGTCTCGCGCCAGTGGACTTCGAGGCTTCGCCGGAGCTTGGCGGGCAAGCTGCCTCCGGAGAAGTTGCTTCCGGATACACAGCCGGCCTACGTGGCCAGCTGGATATACGTCTTTGGCGTGCTGACGCTTGCGGCGCTCGCAATGGTGGCGATATCCGGCGCGATCTTGGCTCTTGAAGGACCCGACTGGTGGCACAATTCGCCTGAGGGCCTTTTTGTGAATTCGATGCACCTTTGGAGCGTCGAGTTGTTCTTCTTTTTTATGGTTATCCATCTCTGGGGAAAGTTCTTCATGTCGGCCTGGCGCGGCCGGCGTGGCCTGACCTGGGTCACGGGGGTGCTTGCCTTCCTGCTCTCGATCGGCGCGGCCTTCACCGGGTATCTCTCGCAGCAAAACTTGGATTCGCAGTGGATCTCCACTCAGGCGAAGGATGCGATGAACTCCACCGGCATAGGAGCCGTTTTCAATGTCCTCAACTTTGGGCAGATGTTCATGTGGCATATCCTGCTGCTTCCGCTCCTCGTAGTCATCGTGGTTGCAATTCACGTCCTGCTTGTGCGGTATCGCGGTGTGGTCCCCCCGGTTGGTTCGGTTCCGCGATCGGAGGAGCACAAGCCGTGGAAGGGGCGCGTCCGGCCGTACGACATCGTCAAGGAGGCATCGATTGCGTTCACCATCGTCGCCATTCTCACCCTGCTGTTCTCTGCGGTCTTCAGTTCTCCCGATGATCCGGCGGTTACGCTTAAGCAGTGGGCGCAGGTGGATCCGGTCGACTTCGTCCAGACGGCCCAGACGGAGCTTGCGGGCACCTCGGAGAGTGCGACATATGGGCCGCCGTACAACAATCAGTCCGGGTATGTGCAGAGCTTGGGACCGATCTCGCTTCAGAGGTTTGCCGGAGTCTCGTATCCGATCAACTCCGCGCAAGACTACGTGCTTGGGCCTCTGGAGACGTTCAAGCCAGGGAACCCGGCACTTGCCAGTGCGCTTTCAACCTTCGAGAGCGCATCCAAAGCCCAGCAGGCGTCTTGGGTTGCCGCGTTTGGGAAAGCTGATGCCCATCTCACGGTCTCAAACGGCCAGCTGATCTATCCGAAGGGACAGTACGGTCCGGTTCCGGCGCTCATGAGCAATTTGCTGGTAATGGCCAGATCTGGCGGGTTGGACAACGCGCTCGAGTCCCACTCGGGGTTCTACGGAACCGACTACACGAAGCCGCTGCTTTTCCTGGCTGACGGTGGTTACTTTGCCTCCATTGGCCAGAAGTATCACCTCCTCGGCAACGAATGGGGAATGACCAACGAGACCGGGAACTTTCCTGGGCAGGCTTGGCTGTGGCTTTACACCTTTTGGTATCAGATCCCGCCGATGGCGACCTCGGGAAATGGCGACGTGCTGGTGATGTCGATCATGGCACTGTTGACCCTTGCGTTCGTGGTCTTCCCCTACATACCTGGGCTCCGGCGAATCCCGGAGAAGGTACCGGTGTACCGGGCCATTTGGCGCCGCTACTACCGGGAAGAGGAGAGCTAGCCGGAGTCGGGCAGAGAGAGGATCGGCACTGCTTAACACCGTGCGCCCGCGCAAGCGGGCGCACGGCCTTTCCGGCTTGAGGCGCAGATCTTTGCGCTAGAATTATTCGAGCTCTGGCCCCATCGTCTAGAGGCCTAGGACATCACCCTCTCAAGGTGGAGGCACGGGTTCGAATCCCGTTGGGGCTGCCAGCCTTTGACCTAGATGAAGGCAGGCCAGAGGGTAAATCCTAGAAATCCCTCAATCGTTCACTTGTACGATATTTGCCAATTCGTGAGCCGTTTCACAAATCGCCAGGTCATATTTAGGTCACGAAAAGGTCACGCTTCACTGTCGGGCCTTCACGGGCGAGAAAATCCCCATTATTGCGCCGAATCGGAAAGTTGTTCGACAAATCGCGCCAAAGCGCTTTCAAGTAGACAGCGCAACGACTTCAGCATACTTCTCCGCTGGAGTGCGGTAACCCAGAGTCATCCGTGGCCTTCCGTTGAGCGAGTCTTCGATCCTTCGGAGATCCTTGGCCAAGAGCAAGGAGAGATCGGTCCCCTTGGGCATGTACTGCCGAAGCAGCCCGTTGGTGTTCTCGTTCGTCCCACGC
>JAKARV010000046.1 GCA_021819205.1 Actinomycetes bacterium
TGGCCGGTCAGGGAGTGGTTTTAGGTTCTCCAGCTTGGCCAACTCCGCAACCGTTGGGGATGCGTAACGGCCTTTGGCATCCAGCTTCGGAGTTATCCCGATACCGAGCAGGCGAGATGCACGCCGCCCGCTGGCGTTGCGGTCTTCCTCGGAACGCTACCCCGAGAAGAGTTGCTCAGTCGTATAACCGACAGGAAGCGTCCCGCCCGCTCGATCGAGCTCGCCGGCAAGCTTGGGCCACACGTGGGGATCATGCCCCGGAATCAGGACTAGCCCCTCCTCCTCCGCCAACCTGCGCAGCCGGCGGATGTGCTCCAGCGTCTCCTCCGGTTGGCAGCCAATCACCCCTCCAACGGGCCACTCCTCGGTAAAGTTCTCCCGAAGGTCGGCGGCGTCGAAGGCGAATACAAGCCCTCCGCCCCCAACCGACTCGTCGAAGCGGACGATAAAAGACTGGTGTCCAGGGGTGTGGCCAAAGGTAGGAAGCGCAAAAACACCAGGCGCAATCTCTTCCGGAACGTCGCTTAAATGGCCCTTGAGAAGGACAAAGTTCAGCTTCGGATCGTCGAAGTCGACCCGGAAGATCCCGTTCTCCTCGGCCTCGGGAAAGTTGTCGAGGCCGTAGCGGAGTTCGCGCTCCTGGACGTACACCGGCGTGCCACCGGCAAAGTGCCGCAAGCCCCCCGCATGATCGTTGTGGAGGTGGCTCACCGCAACCTGGGATATCGCCTCCAGGCCAATCCCCGCCCGGAGCAGCTCCTCCTCCAACGGGTCCCCAGGCCACTGCGGAAGCCGTGCCTCCACCCCGCTTACCAGCCCGTGAAATCGGCGGTAGAGCGCCGGATCCCTAATAAGCGCCGGGTTAAACCCGGTGTCGAGGAGGACAAAGCCGTCCCCGGTCTCGATCAGCACCCCGGGAACCGGCTCGGTGATCTTTTCGGATCGGTCAAAACCGTGGAGCGACCACGCCTTGGGCAGATACTCCTCGCCCAGCGTCAGCAGGACGACCCGCAGGACTCCACCCCTCACCGCCGCTGCCCAACCACCTCGCCTGGGTCGCCGCCCGGAAGATGGCCGTTGTTTACCAGCGTTCCCAGCACGTCACAGATCACCCTAACCCCGAGGAGCGACGTGATATCGGCAGAGTCGTACGGGGGTGAGCACTCAACGATCTCCATCCCCGCAAGGCCGCGAGCGGATACCCCCCTGACCAGCTTCAGCGCCTCCCTTGGCAAGAAGCCGCCCGGCTCGGGCCACCCGGTGCCCGGAACAAAACCGGCGTCCACGCAGTCCACGTCGAAGGAGAGCCATACCGCCTCGGCCCCGTCCCAGGCGACCTCGAGCGCCCGCTCGATCGCCTCGTCAAGGCCCATGGTGACGCAGTCGTTCACCGTCATGATCGTAGTCTCGCGCTCCCTGGAAACCTTTACACCCGGGCGAGGAGCCTGCCACCCTCCGATGCCAATCTGGACCAGGTTCTTCGCAGGAACGTTGGGGATGTCGGTAGCGTGATACCACGGGGTAGTGTGCATCCGCTCGTCGAGATCGGTCTCCTGCGTGTCGACGTGGCGATCAAAGTGGATGATGCCGAGGTTGCCGTTGAGGTGCTCGGCGACTCCCTTCACCGTGGGGTAGCCGATCGAGTGGTCTCCGCCGAGCACCACCGGAAACGCACCGCTAGCGTAGACGTGGGACACCCCCTTGGCGATCTGGTCGAAGCTCTTCTCGATGTTGCCAGGGATAGTGAAGATGTCCCCGACGTCGCACATCGACAGCGATTCGCGAAGGTCGACGCCAAGCTCGAAACTGTAGGTTCCGTAAAGTCCAGATATCCTCCGCATTCCCTGCGGCCCAAAGCGGGTGCCTGGACGATAGGTGGTGCCCGAGTCGTGCGGAGCGCCGAGGATGGCCACATCGTACTCACCGCAGCGCCGGACATCCTCGACGTAGGGCACCTTTAGAAACGTGTTGATCCCCGCGTAGTGCGGAAGCTCGCCCCGAGAGAAGGTGGGGATAGTACGATCCTTGATCGACGGCGCGCCTTCGAGCCCATTCTCGATAGCCCACCGCTGCTCCCGCTCGAGCGCCGCCGTAGGAAGCATCGCCTCCATCTCCAGCGCCCTCCTGGCCTCGGGTCCGTGGCGGTGGTGGATCCCGTGCCCGCCCCCGTGCGTCTCGCCTGCTGTCACTTCGCTCACCCCTGTCACCTAGATGTCGCCAACACCCAGCCGGGCCCAACGGGCAAGCAGCCCGAAGATCTGAGATCTCCCGGGCTTTTATCCCTCCGTGTAGTGAACTAAGTCCACCTGCGCCTCTCGGACCAAGCCACCCAATCGGTGCGGAACCCTAGACGCATAGCTAAACGCTCAGATCAACACGAGCCTGAGGCTTCCCCCCGGACCAGTACTGATCGCCTGAAAGCTTACGGCAAGGACCGGTTGCTGCCTCAGGCGGAGAATGAATGCCGCGTTAAGCGTTGCTGAGCCTTGCCGAAACCGGCGGCCAAAAATTACCCATCAAAAGGCGGCCGCTGCGCATCAGCCAGGAAGCAGCTCAAATGCGGAAGAAAATCCGCTCTGGTCGCCAACGCGTGCGAGGACCTCCCACCCCTTTTCTCCGCGGCTGAAGGCGGCACCGCCGCTTCGTCCCTTGTCCCAGATCGCAATGGCGTAAACACCGGTGGCGACGATGCGAAGATCCGGTGCCGGCCGCTGAAGCGCAAAGACCAGGGGCCGGCTGACCACGCCACCCCGCATCTCGATCACCACGCCGCGATCGGCGCCGGTAGCGGTGATCCGGCTCCAGCGCTCCAGGTAGTTCCTCCCAACCTCGACAAGCAAGTCGACCCCCCGAAAAAGATGGGCGCGATCAGACTCTCCCCAGTACTCGGTATCCAGATCGTGCCGGAAGGTGACGGTGCCGGCAAAGACGCCAACCGCTCCGCTGAAGGCCTGGCTGGCGTCGAGCAGGCCGTTTTCGATCCTCTCGTCGCGGCAAACCCGGAGATCGGCGAAGACCGCCCCCACCTGCAGCCACCAAACGTCCGAAACCTCTTCAAGCGGTGACCCCGCCACCTGCCTGCCCACCCGCTTCCACCCCCCCTGCAGCTGCCCGAGGGTGTCCAGCGGCCGGAGCCCATGGCGGATCAGGATCCCCAAGCGTCACCCACGCTAGATAAGAAGGCTCGCGCGAAGCTCGTCGTGAAAGTAGCGGAGCGGCAACTCGTGACGCGAAGCGAGCGGCCCAAGCTTGAAGGCGGGAGAAGCGGTTCCCCGCTGGAGCCCCTCGCAAACTTCGACGTCCTCGCAGAGGAACGACTTGATCTCCTGGACCAATGGCACCGGATCGGCTCCAAGGATCGAACGGACGCGGAGCGTGACTTGCGACCGCATGGGGCTGATCGGTCGCACATCGTAGGCCGCGACACAGGAGCTATTGGTCACCACCATGGTGTTCGGGAAGATCAGGTGAGCTCCCACCCCTTCCGACTCGGCCTCCGGCAGCCAGTGGAGCAGCGGCGCAACGCCGCTTTTCACCTTGGGTGGCTCAAAACTCCACCATCCCCGGCCCGACCGCTCCCACTCGAACCGGGCGTGGTCGAAGGCGGAGAGGGTCTTGGCGTGCAGATACCAGAGGTGGTAGACGTCGACGTGGTTCTCGACCAGGAACTTCCAGTTCGCATCGATCTCAAAGCAGAGCTGCGCCACTTCTGTCAGCGGTCCGGCTAGGAAGATGCTCATCCGCCGATCCAGATCTCCGACCAGATCCGCAAAGGTCCCCTCACCGGCGCCAAGCCGGACAAAGATCAGTCCGTTCCAGAGACCGACGTCGATTTCGGAGAGCGAGATGCACTCCAGATCCTCCGCCGCGAACTGCTCCCTCTGGGGCAGCGAGGCTAGCTCACCGGTGATCCGGAAACTCCACTGGTGATACGGGCAGGTGACAAAGCGTCCGCCATCTCCTTCCCCGGAAAAGATTGGAAGGCCGCGGTGCGGGCAAAGGTTGTGGTAGGCCTTGATCGACTCTTCGCTCACCCTGACCAGGACCACCGGAGCCCCGCAGAGATCAACGCTCTGGTAGCTGCCCACGGTAGGCAGCCGTTCGATCGAGCTGGCCACGATCCACTCGCGGTGGAAGATCTGCTCGATCTCGGCTGCGAGCACGCCTTCACCCCGGTACAGATCGCGAAATTCGGCCGCGCCAACGCCAGCGAGATCCGCCGAACTCCATCCCAGGGTCTCCTCCCGCGCGAGCAGTTCCGCCTCACGGGACGCGCTCACGCCCAACCCCGCTCGGGTGCTTCACCGCTCGCCGGTGCCACTTTGGTGGTGGAAGCGTTCAAAAAGATCAACTTTTGCTCCTCACTCTTCGCGAACCCAAACATCGAAGCCGCTCGGCTGGAAACGGCCTTTCAAAGAGGCGCGGAATGGAACAACGTCACAGCCGCGCCTCAGAACTAACCCTTCTTCGGGTGAAGGTACCGGAGGTACAGCACGTACGGCACCCCAACGTTGTGCACGATCCCGGTCAGGTTTGAGGAGAGGGCAAAGGTGTCGTTGAGGCTGACCAGCATGTCCCAACACCCGCTCTGTCCATAGACCGTTCCGGCCTGGGCGTAGAGAGCATCCGCCTGGGCCACGGTGGTGGAAGCGTTTGCTTGCGCCAGCAAAGCGGTCGCTTGGGGAACCGAGCAGTGGAGGAAGTTCAAACCTCCACCTGGATCGAACGTGATGTGCGCCCAGGTATACGGGCTTGCCGCGTCGGGCCAGGAGGAGTAGACGAAGAGCGCTGGCGCACCGGCGTCGTTGACCGCCCAGTTGTAGACCGTGCTTCCGGAGTAGCCAACCACCTTCACCGTAAGACCCAGCGATGCCAACTCAGTCTGGATCAAGTTGGCTACCTGCCCTGCCGTAGGGTCGTTGCTCTGGTACCCGAGCGTCACCGACCGCTCGGAAGCCGGCTGGGCCTTCACTGCAGCCGCGAAGAGCGACGGGTTGTAGCCGGAGATCTCCGGCGCTTGGTTCGGCGCGAGAATTCCCCTAGGGTAGATCCGGTTCAAAACCTCGGCCCTTCCCGGAAAGACCGCCTGAATGATCGCCTGCTTGTTGATCGCGTGCATGAAGGCCTGCCGCACCGACAGCTTGGCGAAGAGCGGGCTTGCCGGGTTGGTGTAGATCTCCGTCGACTCGAACGTCGGAAGCACGTAGACCTTCACATTTGGATTCGACTTCAGCGCCGGGATCGCCGAGGTCGGGATGTTATGAAGGATCCCGTTCAGCTGGCCGTTCTCCAAGAGAAGCTGCTGGGTCGTGATCGACGGAATTACCTTGATGTCAACCGTGGTGTAGTAGGGCTTTGGCCCCCAGTACTTGGGGTATGCCTTCAACACGTACCCGACGCCGGGCTTGGCGGATGCCAGGTAGTAGGGTCCGGTCCCGGCGTCATGACTTGCCAGCCAAGTCTGATCGTTGTTGGTGCCGGCGTGCTTCGCAAGCGCCGTCGGCGACTCCATCTTCGGACCGTACGCCGAGGCCAAATAGTTTAGGAAAGAGGCGACCGGCTGCTTTAGGTGGATGACGGCCACGTACGGATTGGAGTCGTTTACGCTCGCGACCTCGCTAACCATATAGGCGGGACCGCCGTTCACCGCCGCCCGGCGCGCAAACGACGCGGCAACCGCTGCCGAGGTGAACGGGGTTCCGTCGTGGAACGTGACTCCCTTGCGCAAGTTGAAGGTATAGGTCAACCCGTTCGGGGAAACCGTCCAAGAGGTAGCCAGATCGGGAACGAACTGGGGCGTAGCCGAGTTCAGCTTATAGGAGATCAGCTGGTCGTATACGTTCATGATGATGAGGTTCGCCTGCCCGGCGTAGTAGACGTCTGGATCCGGCGGCTGCGAAATATCTCCGAGAAAGGCAAGGTGCAGCGTGTGCGATACCGGTGCCGCAGAAGCGGCCGCCGTAGATCCGGTCGACCCGCAGGCGGCCAAGGTAAGCGCCGAAGTGGCGGTGCCCAGCGCCAGCAGAGAACCTGGCGAGTAGCGCCGCTTGCGCGGCTTACGGTTGAACAATGGACTCTCCTTTTTCATATCGATGCATGGCTACGGTCGGATGCAGGTTTCCCGGAAAGGGCACCCATCGACTCCAAAATCTCTCCGAGGGTCACAACCGCCTCCCGCTGCAGGTAGGCGATCGCGTCCAACGCAGCGGCGTTCGCCTCGCAAGACGACCCAATCACGCACTCCCTGACGACAAATGCGTGGTAATCGAGCTGGTGGGCATCGACAAAGCTGTAATGGACGCAAACGTCGGTCAGTGCCCCCGCAATGATCAACGTTCTCACCCCCAAACCCTTGGTGATGATGCCTAGGTCAGTTCCAAAGAATGCCGAGTACCTCCTTTTCATGATCAAAAACTCATCCGGGCGGCGGCCGAGTACCTCGAGAAGCTCGGTTCCGGGATCGCCGGAGAGGCAGTGGACCCCCTCGGAGCCGTCCAGCTCGCGGCCGATGTCGACTAGTTCAGGGGAGTGGTGCTCGGCGGTAAAGATCACCGGGATGCCAAACCGGCGGGCGGCCTCGACCAGGGTCACCGTGTGCTCGACCACCGACGAGAAGCCCGGGGCGAGCGGGATCCCGCGCTCGGCATCCTCCTGGTATCCGTTTCCCTGTAGGTCGATGACCAGAAGCGCTACCGGCCCGACGAGTTCCGGGCTCACAGCTTTATCCGGGGATCGGCGAGGCTTTGGGCGATGTCTACCAAAGCGTTGATCAGCACATACCCGACCCCCAACACCAAGGTGACACCGGAGATGGCCGGGAAGTCGGAGACCGGAATCGCCTGGGCGGTGTAGTAACCGATTCCCGGCCAGGCAAAGATCTCCTCGACCACGGCTACGCCGGCAAACATCAGCCCAAGCTGAAGGCCAGTCATGGTGAGAGCGGGACTCACCGAGTTGCGGATCGCGTGGAAGGCGATTACTCGCCGCTCAGAGAGGCCTTTTGCCCGCGCGGTGCGGACGTAGTCAGAGCGGAGCGTTCCCTCCAGTGAGGACTTAAAGACCCTGCCGATCGATACCGCAGGGACCAGCGCGATCGAGAGTGCTGGCAGAATCGCGTGGACGAGACCGTCCCAGGCCCCTCCGAGGTCTCCGGCGATCAGGTTGTCAGCGATGACGAAGCCGGTCTGGAACTGCCCGGATGGCGAAGCTTCCCCGGTGGCGGGGAGGATGTGAAGGTGGCTGTAGAGGAAGACCAGCCCGGCGAAGGCGACGAGGTAACCCGGGGTCGACGCTCCGAGCAGCATCACTACCTGAAAGATCCGGGCGGCGGCCCCGCCCCGGACGGCGAGCAACCCGAAGAGCGCTCCAAGCCCGATCGCAAGGATCAAAGCCACCAAGGCCAGCTCGACGGTGGCCGGTAGAAACTCGATCAAATCCGCCGTCACCGGCCTCCGAGTGCGGTAGGAGATTCCCAGATTGCCGTGGATCAGCCCATCGAGGTAGTGGAGGAACTGGGTCAGCAGCGGCTTGTTGAGGCCAAGCTTGATCGTCTCCGCGTGGATAGCCGCCTGGGAGGCTCCGGGGCCAAGGAGCGCATGTACCGGGCTGGTATGCGAGATCTTCTGCAGGATGAAGACCACCACGGTTAGGGCGATGATTACGCCAAGCGCCGAAACAAGCCGGCGGAGAATGAAAAGTCCCACGCTACCGATCCTTCATCAGGTTGCGCAGGCCGTCGCCTGCCATGTTTCCAACTAGCGCCAGCACCAATATGCCGACCCCCGGCGCGACCGCCGTCCAGTAATCTTGGAGCAAAAAGGTGAGGTTCCTCGCCGACATCGCCCCAAGCTCAGGCGCCGGGGCGGGGGCGCCAAGCCCAAGAAACGAGAGTCCGGCCAGCGTGAGCACCAGGTTTCCGATGTCCAGGCTTGCGGTGACCACCAGCGCAGGGAGCGCCCCGGGCAGCAGGTGCCGCACGGTGCGGCGGATGGGGCCCACTCCGGACATCTTTGCCGCCTCCAGATGCGGCCGGGCGGCCAGCGCCCTAATCTCGCCCCGGACGATGCGGGCGTAGAAGGGCCACCAGACGATCCCTACACCGATCAGCGTGTGCACCAGGCCGGGGCCAAGGGCGGAGACCACGGCGATCGCCAGCACCGGACCGGGAAGCGAAAGAAAGACGTCGGTGATCCGCATGAGGAGGGCATCAACCCAACCGCCGGCGACCGCAGCCACCGCTCCGACGGTAATCCCGATGACCAGCCCGGAGGCGATCACCGCCAGCGCGGAGAACCAACTGGTTCGCATGCCGTAGAGCACCCGCGAAAGCTCGTCGCGCCCCACCGAATCGGTGCCGAGCAGGAAGCCACCATGCCCAGGCGGAACGAAGGCAGGTCCGGCCGGTACCAGCGGCGAGTGCGGTGCGATCACCGGCACCAGCAGCACCACCACGGTCATCAATATCGGGAGCGCAGCGGTAACCAGGCTTCCCTTCGAGCTCTGGACCACGAACTCCGGCACCCCGGGCAGAACCCTTTTGCGAGAGACCTGCCCCGACTGGTAGACACCGGCTATCGCCACGTCAACTCCTCGACTACCGGCTCGCAACGGATGAAGTGCCCCCGCGACAGCGGGGAGACCTTGAGAATCTGTGAAGTCTCCCCACAGCTGCTCCGCGCGCTCGGGCAGCGGGGGTGAAAGCTGCACCCCGACGGGATCGAGAGCGGCGACGCCGGCTCCCCCTTGAGCGGTACCGGGAGATGGCCGCTCTCGGGAACGGCTGCGATCAGCGACTTAGTGTAGGGGTGCCGTGGATCATTCAAGATCTGCTCTGTCGTCCCCACCTCGACGATCTCCCCGAGGTACATCACTGCGACGTGGTCGGCGACCACCCGCGCCACCGCCAGGTCATGGGTGACGAAGAGCAACGTCATCCCAAGCCGCTCGCGAAGATCGGCGATCAGGTTGAGCACTATCGCCGCAAGGCTCACGTCGAGGGCACTGGTCGGCTCGTCACACAGAAGAACTTCCGGCGCCACCACCACTGCGCGGGCCAGCGCCGCCCGCTGCCGCTGACCTCCGGAGAGCTGCCCCGCCTTCGCCGGCAGCAGCTGCTGGTAGAGTCCGACGCTGTCGCACGCCTCAAGAATGCGCCGATGCCGCTCCTTCCGATCCCGGACTCCGCAGGCTATCAGCCGCTCTTCGAGCAGCTCCTCCACCGACATCCACGGCGTTAACGACGCTCCGGCGTCCTGGAAGACCATCTGCACCTTGCCGGCTCCGCTGATATCCACCCCTCCGGAGGCGACCGGCGCGAGGCCGGCGATGGCGCGCAGCAGCGTCGACTTGCCCGAACCGGACTCCCCGACTATGGCGAGCGCTCCTCCAGGCTCGATGTCCAGCGTCACCCCGCGCAGCGCCTTGAGCGTCCCCTGGGATCCACCCCTCCCGACCTTGAAGGAGACGGCAACGTCGTTGATCCTCACCGATGAAAGCCCTTTGGAGACTGCCACCACCGGTGGCGCGTGCACCAACGGATCCGCCTCCGGACCCGGCGCCGACTCCGCCCTCCAACAGGCCACCCGGTGATCACCGGCGATCTCGAGTTCCGGGGTAACCGCGCAGCCATCAAAGGCAAGCTCGCAACGCGGCGCGAAGGAGCAGCCTGGCTCCTCGCTTCGCGAGTCAACGCCTTCGCCGCGGAGCATCGTCAGTCTCCTGGGACCGGAGGCGTCGAGGGTCGCCCGGGAACGGAGCAGTGCCCTGGTGTAGGGGTGTTTCGGCTCGCGAAGCAACGACTCCGCCCGCCCGGTCTCCACTACGCGTCCGCCGTACATGACCACGACCCGGTCGGCCACCGTAGCCGCCACACCAAGGTCGTGGGTTATGAGCAGCAGAGATGTCCCGAAGCGATCCCGAACCGAGCGGATCAGCTCCAAAATTTGCGCCTGCACCGTTACATCCAGAGCAGTGGTCGGCTCATCTGCGACGATTAGCTTGGGTGAGCCGGCCAGTGCCATGGCGATCATCACCCGCTGCCGGAGACCGCCAGAGAGCTCAAACGGGTAGGCAGAAAGCCGGCGCGCCGGATCGGGGATCCCGACAGAGCGGAGAAGATCGATGCAAGCCTCGGCGGAACCGGCCACCTCCGCCAGCTGCTTGCCGATCCTCATCGTCGGGTTTAGCGAGGTCATTGGGTCCTGGAACACCGCCCCAAGCGACTCCCGCCGGAGACGCCGCAGCTGCGGTTCCGAGAGCGATCCGATCTGCGCCCCGACAACCTCGATCTCCCCTTCGATCTCCGGCTTCGAGTTGTGTCCAAGCAACCCGAGTAGGGAGAGCCCGAGGACCGACTTTCCCGAACCCGACTCGCCGACCAAGGCGACGATCTCCGATGGAGCGATCTCCAGATCGACCCCGCGCAGTGCGAAGATCCGCGTGCCAGCGCGCTCGAAGGTGACCTTGAGCGCGTGAACCGCTGCCACCAGGGTGTCGGGGCTACCTGGAATCGCCATCCCCCTCTCCGAGGTGGTTTTGCGCGAGCCTGACTGCCGCTGGCGAATCAGACGCATCTGGTCCATCATCAGCTACGCCTACCCGCCGGAGTTGCCGTTGGACGAACGGCCGCGGGGCGTATCCCCGGTCCTGGTGCCAAAGTGCTCCATTGCTGCCACTCTCCCCAAAATGCAAAAATGCCCGGCGAAATCTCACGATCTCCCGGGCTTTTATCCCTCCGTGTAGGCCCGCCGGCGCTGCTGGCGAACCTTGTACCTCTCGGACCTGGCTACGTCGCTGTACGGAACCCTAGGTACTGGTCGCCAGCTTACGCACCGCTTATTGCGGCAGTGTTGCGCAAGTTTGACGGCTCTGTTTATTCGCCAGCCGTAACCGGCGGCCCAAGAAGCAGCTTCAACGAGCAAAACCTGCAGGCTCCGCAGCCGCCGATCCGGGCTCGGGGCAAAGGCACCTCGGATCGGCACCAGCTCTACGGCGCTCCACAGAGCCACCCGATGTCGCCCCATTCGGCGCATTGCACAGCGAGCACCGGCAAACCCGGCGGCTAGCCCGGCGCTCTGCCTTGCCAGTGAGTACTTTCCGCCACGAAGGCAGACACGCCGATCAGCCTCGACCTTGCCAGGCTGTCGGAAGCGACCGCGGCGCACCCGCCAATTGCGGCTTCAAAATCCGCTCTGGTAACGATCACTTTCCAGATCGGTTGGGCAGCACCACTGTCAGGAAGCGCGGCAAGCGCGTGCTCCCGCAGGTCGGCGCCGATCAGCAAGGTGGCTAGCGGTTCCTCCCACCGGAGCACGGCGCTAGCGTTCACCACGGCAAAGCGGGCAGCTGCCTCCCGGACGGCCAGCCCGGAGCCGTCACCGCCAAGAACCACGCTCGCTTCGTCAACGCTGAGCAGCGGAAACGATGGATTGATTCCGATACCGCTCCAAGGCTCTCACCGCGCTAAAGCAAATCACTTGGCCGAGCCACCCGGCTGGTAAACGTGGCGAGCGCGATGTTACCGATTGGAGTCGCAACCACCTTCAAGCCAACGGTGCCTCCGATGATCGGATCGAACAACGGAAGCTCTTTGTGATTGGTAACGCCTGAGATCCTTTTTTCCCATGAGGGTGGAGGGTCCCGGGCTGGCCTGCAACCAGGCCGGGTGGCTGACGCTTCCTCGGGCCGCTGGGGACGGTTGTTCCCGTCCATGTGGCATCGCTCCACGTTCTTTGCCGCCATCTTTGGCGGCAGCTGTCGTTGGCTGCGTCTACTCCGGCGTATTTGCGGGAGTGGCGCAAGAAGGCTCGGCTCTTGAGGTTCTCCTCTGCCGTTTGCGTGCACTCCGGGGAACGCGGG
>JAKARV010000018.1 GCA_021819205.1 Actinomycetes bacterium
CCCCGCCGCTCCACTCTGGGAAACCGGGAATCTCGACTGTCGGCTTACCCAAGCACACCCAGATCAGGCCGTTTGCCTCGGTGCACGCCTTGGTGTCCAGCCGCACCCCTCGCGGGATCGGCATGCTGGGATCGAGTTGGGGAACCAAGGTACAGCTCCCCGAGCCGTCGAACTCCCAGCCGTGGTATGGACATGAGATGCAGCCCGAAGGCTCCACGATGCCGAAAGATAGTTTGGTTCCGCGGTGTGGGCAGCGATCGGTGGCGGCAAAGACCGATCCCCCTGATCGCCAGATTACCAGCTCCTCCCCCAGCAGCTTTACCGGGAGCGGTCGGGAACCTAGGCTAGATGCCCATCCGACCGCGTACCACCAGTCGCGTCTTGACGTCTCGGTCATGGTCCCCTTTCATCGGATGGCCCGTCCGTCTACTGGTGCCCAGCACCAACGTTTAGCACCCTACGTGGCCAATAATGCCGGGGGATTGCGGCACCATGAAATCCAGGTTTCTAGCTTTTCGCGGCGCGGTTTCGCGGTAAGAACCTCCTAAGTGTGGCTACGCGTTGTGGTACGATTTGGGGCAGCTCCAGATAATAGGGATGGGGAAGTTCACGGGGGGTCGAGCATGCGACGTGGCGTGGTGTTTTTTGGATTGGCCGGCCTCCTCGGCGCGGGGTTCGTGTTGACGGGTGGAGCTGTTGCGCAGGCATCAACGGGCGGGACCGCAGCTGCGTGCGGCCCGGTAGGGAGCGGGTACGCGCGCTGCTTTACGCAGCTCCTTTTGAATCCCGGGTCATGGCGCGGGGGCCACGTGGTCGCGGGTAAGTCGAGGTCGGCCTCGACGTCTACGATCTCGGGCTACTATCCCAGCGACTTGCAGAACGCCTACGGGCTCTCTTCGGTTAGCGCAACCAACGGCACCGGCATGACGGTCGCCATCGCCGATGCCTACAACAACCCCGATCTCGCCTCCAATCTGGCGACATACCGGTCGACCTTCGGGCTGCCCCCGTGCACGGTGGCTTCGGGCTGTTTGACGATCGTCAACCAGTCCGGCGGCGCGAAGCTGCCTAGGGGGAACAAGGGTTGGGGAACCGAGGAGTCTCTCGATCTGCAGATGGTCTCCGCGATCTGCCCGAACTGCAAGATCCTGCTGGTGGAGGCGGCGAGCGCGTCATTCAAGAACTTGGGGATTGCGGCGGCGTACGCGGCGAAACACGCGCCGGTGGTGTCGAATAGCTACGGTGGTTCGGAGTTCAGCGGAGAGGCCAGCTACAACGGCTACTACTCCGCGCCCGGGACTACCTTTGTGGCCAGCGCCGGTGACAATGGGTATGGTGTCGAGTTTCCCGCCGCGGCTCCGAGTGTCGTTGGCGCCGGAGGGACGACGCTAGTGCCTTCCGCCACTACGACCAGAGGTTGGACGGAGACGGTGTGGTCGGGAAGCGGTAGCGGCTGCTCGGCTTACGAGCCCAATCCCGGGTGGCAGCCGGTCACATCGCTGTGCTCAAATCGCACCGTCGCCGATGTATCTGCGGACGCCAACCCCAACACCGGGGTGGCGATCTACGATAGCTACGGACAGTCAGGGTGGTTGGTGGTCGGTGGAACGAGCGTCGCCTCGCCGGTGGTTGCCAGCGTCTTTGCCCTTGCCGGCAACGACTTTGGTCCCAGCGCCGCCCAACAGCTCTACGGCTCGGCTGCGTCGCTCTACAAGGTGACCACCGGATCGAACTCCTCCGGCTGCGCCGACTACCTGTGCAACGCCGCGGACTCGCTCTCGGGCGGTTACAACGGTCCAACCGGAAATGGAACGCCGGACGGCATAGCCGCCTTCTAATCAACCGATGGGAGCGGGATGCCGCTCCGTGATCGGCAACACTGCTTGCGCTTAAAGTACTTTTGATCGGTTTCACTTGAGCCGATAAGTGATCATGAACGTGTTTAGAAATGCTGCAATAGGGGTGTTGATATCGGCGGTAGCGGCACCAAGTTTTGCCCTATCCTCGCTCCAAGTGTCGAGCTGGAAGCAGGCTACTAGTCATCCCATACGGCCTGAAATTGATATTATGAGCACCCGGACTCTCAGCGCGGCGGAAACCGATACCAGCGCGAGATCCGCGCTCGCGGATTCTGTTATCTACACCTACGCTCCGCCCAACTCCCACCAGGCCTATCCAATCCAATCCATCCCTGGGGCGAGCATTGTTCCAACTGCCTACTTCCGATCCCTCACCGATCTAAGCTCTGCGCTGTCTTCCGGGGCGCTTACGGGCTACCGGGCCGTCCTCCTGGATCTGGAGGATTGGTCCTTTACGCCGATATCGGAGCAGGAGAACATACCGGGCACCTACGCAGCAGCCCAGAAGCTTCTCGCCGGCACCGGGATCACCCTGATCGGGTCGCCGGGGATCAAGTACGCGATCCAGGTCGCCCCCTACGTGAATGTCCTCGATCTCCAGATCCAGCGATACGAGTTCGACTCCGCCGAGTACCTAGCCCAGGCAACCCGGCTGGCAGAGGGGGTGAGAGCCGTTGCGCCAGCCATCAAGATCACCGCCGGAGTGTCGACAAATCCCCCTGCGGGAGTAGCATCTGCGTGGACTATGTTTAAAGCTTATGCTGTCGCTGGCAGTATTGTAAATGGTTTGTGGATGAACGTTCCAACTCCGGGACCGGGGTGCCCTACGTGCAGTGCCTACAACCCTAATGCCGCCAACATATTCTTTGATATGCTTGGCAATCGACTGACATAAATACAGAGTGAAGGCTGGGTAAAATTAGTAGCTGCGGTAAGGGAGAAACTTTCCCGACATAGTGATCTTGACCCGATCGCCCTTGGGGTCGGCCTCCCGCTCAAGCGCCATGTTGAAGTCGATCGCGCTCATGATCCCGTCCCCGAACTCTTCGGAGATCAGCTCCTTGAAGACGGGCCCGTACACCGAGACCAGCTCGTAGAACCGGTACACCAGCGGATCTGACGGCGGGGTTCCGCCAAGAGTCCCTTTCATCGGGACCTCGGTAAGCCACCTGGCCTCGCCGTCGGTCAGCTCGAATATGCGCTGCACCGTTTTTGCCTGTTCGAAATCGAGCGCCATCTGTCCAAGGCAGGCGGCGGTCACCCACTCCTTCGATAGCCCAACTTCCTTGGCAACTTCTGCCCAAGTAATGCCGCTCTCGACCTTTGCCGCGAGGATGCGCTCGGTGACTTGCGCTCTACCCATGCCGCACCTCCTATCAGTTATGGTGGTGATTCTCCAACGCTATCGCGAGCCCATAGACCCTGGCGACCGGGAGGGCGCGCTGTTACCGAGGCTTAACACTTGAGCGGTGGCGAAGGTGTCGAATCGGACGGCGATAAGCTGGCGGTCGCGTGCCGGAGAAGGATCGGAGACCGATGGGAGCGCTCAGCAAAGCTAGCCGGGGCCGGGGGCAGCTGTACTTGATCGAGGCGGTGCGTACCTTTGCGCAGGGGTTTTTCGCCATTTCGTTCGTAGTGGCGGCGCGAGCGGCGGGGATGAGCGCACTTGCCGTAGGTTTGCTCACCACTCTCTCGGTTCTGATCGGGATTGTGATGACCCGATACATGGAGGGCGCGGTTCTACGGCACGGCGCCAGAGTGGCCTTTATCGGGGCGGGATCGCTTATGGTGGCGACGGGGTCGGTGATGTTGCTCATCCCGGGGGCTGCCGGAATATCGTTGGCGGCGGTGTTCGGCTTCCTTCCGCCGCTAGGTGGGCAGTTCGTGGCTGCGGTGATCGAGGGATCGCTAGCACAGACGCCGGCCGCCAAGCGGACCAAAGTTTTTGCTTTCTTCGGGCTGTTGGCCACGGTGGCCGGCGCGATGGGCTCGCTCTTCGCCTCGGTCCCCGCTCTCTTTGGAGCCAGCGATATCCAGGCGGTCACGGTTCTTACCACGCTTCTGGTTCTGCTTGGATTCGTGGTGGCCGCGGTGGGCGCATTGGTTCCGCGGAGCACTTCGCTCTCCAGGATGGCGCCTAAAGCGGACGATTTGACGGCTCTGGTGAACGCAGGGCAGCGGGAGCGGCTGGTCTACCGGCTTGCGCTTCTCTTCACCGCTGACGCCACCGGAAGCGGCGTGGTAACCCCAACGCTTATCCTCTACTGGCTCCACGTGAACTTCCACCTCTCCCTCTCCGATCTCTCGCTCCTCTACTTCGGGATGGACGTCTTGAGCGCACTATCCTTCCCGCTTGCCGAACGGATATCTCGGAAGATCGGCCTCCTCAACACCGCGGTCTTTACCCACATCCCTTCCAGCCTGCTGCTAATGGCGGTTCCCTTCGCTTCCAGTGGCGCAGTCGCCGCCGCGCTGTTGTTGGCGAGGGCGCTCCTGGTGGAGATGGACGTTCCCACCCGGCAGAGCTACATCGCCTCCATCGTGCCCAGCTCGATGCGGTCTTTTGCCGCAAGCCGCACCTCCATGGGGAAGCAGGCGGGGCGCGCGATCGGACCGGCGATCGGCGGCGCGCTGCTCACCTCGGTGGGGGCAGTCGCTCCGTTTCTTGCCGGAGGGGTGCTTAAGATCTCTTACGACCTCGCGCTGTGGAGGTCGTTTCGCCGGGTCGAGACCGCCCCGGCTGAGGAGTGACCGTCCCGTCGGCAGCTTTTCCCCGGTGTAAAGTTGGGACGTGATCCAGACGCTGATCATGCTGCGCCACGCCAAGTCGGACTGGGGCAAGGGCGTTGCCGACCTCGAGCGCCCACTCTCGCAGCGCGGGCGGCGCTCCGCCAAGGCAATGGGCCGCTTTCTGGCCTCGGCTGGACTGGTGCCCGATCTTGCCCTCACCTCGCCAGCAACTCGTGCGCGCAGCACCCTCGAGATCGCCGCCGAGAGCGGTGCGTGGGGCTGCAGGATCCGGGTGGCCGAATCCCTTCATGGAGCAGCCGAAGACGTGCTGGCCGAGATCGGCCGTACCGAAGGTTCGGTGAGCAGATTGCTCGTGGTCGGACACCAGCCGACGTGGTCGGAGGTGGCCGCTAATCTCACCGGCTGCTCCGCGATCGGGCTGCCGACGGGGTCGGCGCTGGTGCTCGGGAGCGACGCCGAGGGGTGGGACGGATTCATCCGATTGGGCGGTGCGATCGAACTGCTGATAACCCCGAAGGCGCTTCTCGGACGGTGACGGCAGCGGCCGGTCACTCGATGATGGCGATAGTAGCAGACTGCCGTACTACCGCCTCCTCGGGAACGAGGAGGGTGATCACTCCGGCAGCCGGCGAGGCTACGTCGTTTGCTACCTTGTCGACCTGGACCTCGGCGATCAGCTGGTTCGTGGCCACGGTGTCGCCGGTGGAGACGAACCAAGTGGAGACCACCCCTTCGGTCTCGGGATCCTGAGATAGCTTGGGAAAAATAACGTCGACGCTCACGCCACCGTCTTGCGGATTGCGGCGGCTATGCGCGAGTGGGTCGGCAGCACCGCCTGCTCAAGCGGACGGGAGTAGGGGATCGGGACGTCCGGCACCGCGACGCGGGCCAGCGGCCTGCGCAGCATCCCGGGGTCGGTCTCGGCGACGATGGCGGCCAGCTCTCCGGAGAGGCCGAAGGACTGGTAGTCCTCGTCGACAACCACCATCCGGCCGGTCTTCCCCACCGACTCCAGCACCGTCCGGCGATCCAGGGGCACCAGGCTTCTCAGATCGATCACCTCGCAGCTGATCCCCTCTTGGGCGAGTTCCTCAGCTACGTCGAGGCAGTGGTGGACCGAGAGCGAGAGGGTCACTATCGTGACATCCTTCCCTGCTCTGACGACCGAAGCCGAGCCGATGGGAACTTGGTAGTCGCCCTCGGGCACCGTTCCGATAGCGCGCGGGTTCTTTGCCATCCAGGGAAGCCCCATGACCCCCTTGTGAAACATGTAGATCACCGGGTTGTCATCCCTGATCGCCGCGATCATGAGACCCTTGGCATCGGCCGGGTTGGACGGTACCACGACCTTCATCCCCGGAAGATGGGCGAAAGTTCCCCAGAGGCACTGAGAGTGCTGGGCGCCATCGGAGTAGCCTCCCCCCACTGCGGTCATCAGCACCAGCGGCACCTTCACGTTGCCGCCCGACTCGAAGTGGATCTTTGCCATGTGGTTGTAGATCTGGTCCATTGCGACCCCGAAGAAGTCCACGAACATCAGCTCTACGATGGGTCGCATTCCCTCCGTCGCGGCTCCGGTGGCCAGCCCAAGAAAGGCGGTCTCCGAGATTGGGGTGTCGATGACCCGATCCTTTCCGAAGCGCTCGAGGAGTCCGGTGGTCGACGAGAAGATGCCTCCATACGCGCCGACGTCTTCGCCCATCACGAAGATCGACGGATCTCTCTCCATCTCTTGGGCTATTCCCTCCACCATCGCTTTGGCGGTGCTTAGCTTCCGGGTGCCGGCCTCAGTTGCGGTCAAAGCCATTGGGGTGCTCCTTTCCGGTCATTCACGCGAACACGTACTGCAGGGCGCCGGCGGGATCGGGGAGGGGCGAGGTCTTGGCAAAGTCGATCGCCGAGGCGACCTCCTTGGTGCACTCCTCTTTGATCTTGGCGGCGCCCTTGGTATCGAGCACCCCCTCCCTGGCGAGCAATCCCGCGTAAACCTCGATCGGATCGTGCGCCTTTGCCTCCTCGAGATCGTTCCGGTAGGCCTGGGCGTCTCCTTCGAAGTGGCCCCAGAGCCGCACGGTATGCACCTCGATCAGGGTCGGTCCGTCTCCGCTGCGGGCGCGCTTGATCGCGCCCTTGGCGACCCTCCAAACCTCTTCGACATCGTTGTTCTCGACTCGCTCGCCGGGAATGCCGTAGGCGGCGGCCCTAGCCGCGTTGGACGGCACCGCCGTCGAAGCGGTGCGGGGAACCGAGATCGCCCAGTCGTTGTCCTCGACCACGAAGACTACTGGCAGTTTCCAGAGTGCGGCAAGGTTGAGCGACTCGTGGAAGGCTCCCTGATTGGCGGCTCCCTCGCCGGTCACCGCGACAACCACGTTGGGCAGCCCCCGGCGTTGGAACGCAAATGCCTGTCCGAGCGCGGGGGGAAGTCCCTCGGCGATGATCCCGGAGCAGGAGAAGTGGGTCCCGGGGTCGAAGAGGTGCATGTGGCCTCCCCTCCCCTTTCCAAGGCCGGTCTCGCGTCCGAAGATCTCGGCTGCCAGCGCCTCCATGCGGACACCGTGGGCGATGGCCAGGTGGTGCGGCCTGTGGGTGGCGGTGATCGCGTCAGACGCCGTCAAGTTGGCGCAGATCCCGGCGGCGACCGGCTCCTGGCCGGCAGAGAGGTGCATCTCTCCGGGGATGAGGCCCGCGCCGATGTCCCAGGCGGGACTTTTGTCGGCGTGATAGTGCTGGAGGATCGTTTCTTCAAAGCTCCGAATCAGCACCATCGTCCGGTACAGCTCTACCTTTACCTTTGGGTCCATGTTGCCCCCTTTGGCCCAGATGTACGAGGAATGCTAACCCGCCATTTTGTCGTTGTCAATGGTGCTGGCGAGCGGATCCCGCCTGCGGTGGCGCCGGACCTCAAACCCCAAGAAGCTCTTTCAACCTCGCCACGTGCCCCCGGCTCACCGGGATCGCGTGGGTGCAGGAGCCGCTCATGGTGATGAAGTACTGCCCATGGTCGCGGTCGATGCTCTCCGCCCGGGCCATGTTGATTATGAAGCTGCGGTGGACCCGGACGTATTCGTTCGGATCCAGGCGGGCTTCGAGCTCGCTCAGCGGGATCCCGCAGAGATGGTGATTTCCGTCGACGCAGACGTCGGTGTAGTGACCGTTCGCCCGCAGCAAAGTCACCTGGTCCATGCCGACAAGGGCGATGCGGCCGTGGGTCGAGATCGGGATCTTGACCAAGCTGCGGCGGCTTGACTCGGAGTCGACGGGGGAAGAGGTAAGGTCGGTGATGTCGTAGAGGATTAGGCAGAAGCCGGCGTCGCCGTCGCCACTACTCAGACGCACCATCCTCAGCTGGAGGATGGTATCGGGGACGCTGATCAGCATGGAGGCATACTCCGACGAGTGGTCGTCGCGGGCCTGTGCGATCAGCCACTCTATCTTCGATCGGGAGTGCTCCGGGTGGATCGCCTGGATCGTCTTCCCAATGGCGCGTTCCATGTTGGTGCTTCCGAAGATCTTGGCCACTTCGCCGCTGTAACTCACTACCCGATCATCGGTGTCGAGGACGACGATCCCCAAGGGAAGACGGTTCAGCAGGTACTGGTTCGAACTGCTCATCCCGGCTGCCTTTTTGGCCCACAAGCGACGTTTGACTCCGGGAGAGAGCGAACCGCGTTGCCCGACCTACATTCAAGAGCCATATCCACCGTTCATGCGCCTATCTGTCGACTCGCGAGTTCAACCCATTTTGTTGGCGGACTCGTAAGTAGGATACCAGAAATACCGGCCCAGCGGAATGGGATCGAGGTCCCGTGGGCCTTAGCGCTGGCAAGGAGGGGTGCCTAGTGAGCGAGTCGATCTTCACCTTCGTCGAGAGGTGCGTCGGATGCAAGTCGTGCGAGGTTGCCTGCGCGGTAGAGCACTCCCGCTCCAAGGTCCTGGCCTCCGCGATGCGGGAGACGCCGCGGCCGCGGCCACGCGTGCGGGTCCAGCCGGCAATGAACTATACCTTCCCATCCCGCTGCGTCCACTGCGAGGATCCCGCGTGCGTGGCCGCCTGCCCAACCGGGGCCATGACCGAAGATCTCGCAACTGGCACGGTCCGGGTGAACGACGACCGGTGCATCGGGTGCTGGATGTGCGTCACCGTCTGCCCTTTTGGGGCGGTGACCGAGAATCCGGAGACCGGCACCGCCCACAAGTGCGACCTCTGCCCTGAGCGCACGGCCAGGGGCGAGGATCCCGCGTGCGTGGCCGCCTGCCCAACCGGGGCCTTAATATACAGCACTGCGGAGCGCTTTGCGGATGAGCGGCGAAAGATTACTGCCCTGTCGACCGTTGGGGTGTCGACCGAGGCACCCGGGAACGTAACGCTTTGGAGATCGCTTAGGGGAGGATACCAACGATGACATCTGTCCAGATACCGGCGGTGGAGTCGGCGCTGCTGTCGATAGCCAAGAAGAAGGGGATCAAGACCGGGAGGGACCGGCTAAAGGAGATGTCTCCCCAGTGCGGCTTCGGGGAGCTGGGAACCTGTTGCCGTACCTGTTACATGGGTCCATGTCGGATCGATCCGTTCGGTGATGGTCCCAAGACCGGAATCTGCGGGATAAGCCCGGACGCAATGGTGGCCCGCAATATGCTGAGGGAGACCACGGGTGGAGCCGCGTCCCACGTCGGCCATGCCCGCCATGTGCTCCTCACCCTCCGCGACGCCCTCGACGGCAAGGCGCCCTACGAGATCAAGGGAGCACAGAAGGTGCTTTCTTTGGCGAAGACGTTCGACGTCCCTACCGAAGGGCGCGACCTTGCCGACGTTTGCCGTGACCTTGTCGACATCGCGCTCGAGGACTTCGGCCGTCAAGACGAGATGCCCAACAACTGGCTCAGCGCCCGCGCTCCCGGGCAGGAGCAGGAGTTGTGGAAGGAGCTCGGGTTGATGTACTCGAACCCCCACAACGAGATTGAGACGGCTATGCACGCCTCTTCGATGGGCAACGATGCCGATCCCACCTCGCTGATGATGCGGGTCTTGAAGATGAGCCTTATCGACGGCTGGACCGGGCTTGCGCTCGCGGTAGACCTCCAGGACGTGCTCTTTGGGGTTCCCGAGGTGAGCGTCACCGAGACCGCTGCCGGCGTGCTGGAGGCGAAGAGCGTCAATATCGCCACCCACGGGCACAACCCGGTGCTCTCGGAGAAGATCCTCTACTGGGCCGACAAAATGGATGAGGAGGCGCAAGCCGCCGGGGCCGAGCGGATCAACGTGGTCGGGGTCTGCTGCACCGGTAACGAGCTGAGCATGCGGCACGGCGTCAAGCTGGCTGCGCACAACTCACAGAGCGAGTTGATCTTGGCGACCGGGGCGGTGGACGCCATGGTCGTTGACATCCAATGCATCTGGCCACAGCTGGCACAGGTTGCGAAGTGCTTCGATACTGCCTTCATCACTACCGACCCGATGGTGCGCATCCCGGACGCCATCCACATCCCCTTCGAACCCCAGCGCGCCGACGAGGACGCAAAGGAGATCGTCCGTGAGGCGATTGCGGCCTTTGGGCGGCGCAAGGGAAAGCCGGTGGACATCCCCGACCATAAGAGCAAGGCGGTGGTCGGGCTGTCGGTCGAGGCGATCCTGGACATCCTCTCAAAGGTGAATCAGGAGGATCCGCTGAAGCCGGTGATCGACAGCGTTGCCAGCGGAGATATCTTCGGCTTCACCGGGGTTGTTGGCTGCTCCAGCATCCGTTTCCGGGACGGAGCCATGACCGAGGAGATGGTCAAGAACCTGCTAGCCGCCAATGTTCTCGTGGTGACTACTGGGTGCACCGCGCACATCCTTGGCCAGGCCGGCTTCCTCACCGGCGAGGCGACCGATAAGTACTGCGGCGAAGGGCTAAAGGGCGTGCTCACGGCGCTTGGGGAGGCAGCTGGCCTTGGTGGGCCGCTCCCGCCGGTCTGGCACATGGGTGCGTGCGTCGACAACTCCCGAATCGTCGATCTGCTGGCAGCGGTGGCCGACCGGCTGGGCGTGAAGGTGACCCAGCTGCCGGCGGTGGGGTCAGCTCCGGAACTGGTCCAAGAGAAGGCGATCTCCATTGGCGGGTCATTTCTGGCCCTGGGGGTTTCGTGCCACATCGCGCCGGCGCCGAGGATCTTGGGCAGCCCCGTAGTAACCCAGCTGCTGACCCAGGATCTTTCCCAAGTAACCGGCGCCACCGTGCAGGTGGAGATGGAGCCCAAGGGCGCAGCGGACTGGATGATCGGGCACATAGCCTCCAAGCGCGCTGCTCTGGGGCTCTCGTCAACACCCGCGGTCTAATGGAAATCGTCATCGTCGGGAACGGTCCGGCCGGAGTAGCCGCAGCCGAGGCGATTCGCAAGTCGGGGTTGGAGTGCTCGGTGACGGTGGTCTCCAAGGAGAGTGAGCCGTTCTATAGCCCCTGCCCCCTGGCCGAGTATGTGGAGGGTAGCGTCTCGCGGGACTCGCTTTTCATGCGCGATGGCGACTTTTACCGCAGGAGCCGGATAGATCTGCTTGCCGGCTGCGCAGCGGTCTCACTCGACCCCTCCTCGCGTCGGATCGGAGTGTCCCGCTCGGGGAGGATCGAGCACCTCTCCTACGACCGGCTGCTGGTCGCCTCTGGGGCGGCGACTGCCTTTCCACCGGTGTCTGGGCTATCGGGAGCCCCCGGGGTGTTCACGCTGAAGACGCTTGCCGACGCCGACGCGATCTTGGAGAACGTCGGCGGGACGGAGCGGGCGGTGGTGATCGGCTCCGGCTTTATCGGGCTCGAGGCGGTGCAGGCACTGGTGCGCCGAGGGTTGAAGGTAACGGTGGTCGAGGCTATGGGCCAGGTGCTGCCGCAGATGCTCGATGCCGATTTTGCCGCGCGGGTACAGGCGCGCCTCGAAACCTTTGAGGTCGAAGTCCTGCTTGACAGCCCGGTCAGGAGGGTAACGCAGGGGCCAAACGGGGTGGCGTCGGTGGTTGCCGGGGACCGGGAGATCGCGTGCCAGATGGTGGTCTGCGCCACCGGCGTACGCCCGGATCTCTCCTGGCTGGCGGGGAGCGGGGTGGCGGTTGATCGAGGCGTAATCGTCAACGATCGGATGGAGACCAACCTCCCTAACGTTTATGCCGCCGGAGACGTGATTCAAGCTCCCGACTGGGCCGGCCGCCTGGACCTTCTGCCCAACTGGCCCAACGCGGTCGCAAGCGGACGGGTCGCCGGCGCCAGCATGGCCGGAGAGAGCCGCAAATTTACCGGGTTGCTCCCGGTAAACGCAGTGCGCATCTTCGGCCAGCCAGTCTCCTCCTTTGGAGTGCGGGGTGGCGAGCAGGTGGTCGCTGCCGGCGAGGGTGGGGCCGCCCGGAAGCTTTTCCTTGAAGGCGGGCAGATCGTCGGCGGGCAGTTCCTAGGAGACGTCTCCGGATCGGGGGTCTTTTTGGAGATGATGCGGAAGCGGGTCGATGCGAGCTTTCTCGATGGGACTGCGCTCTCCGGAAGGTGGTCGGTGGCGGCCATGCTCCGGGAGCCGCCACGGGTGCGTTCGCTTGCCGGTTGAGCCTCGCCGGCTGGACAGAGGGTGGCGGCGTAGCTGCCGATGGGAGCGGAGGTAGAGGTGGAGCAAGTTAGTGACTCCGGGGCGAGGGCATTGAAGGTAGCCGTCGCGGGGAAGGGGGGCGTCGGAAAGACCACCCTCGCGAGCCTGCTGGCCGGTTACTTCCGTGACCGGGGAAGACGGGTACTCGCCATCGACGCCGATCCGTCGCCGTGCCTTGGCGAAGCCCTCGGGTTTCCGGCGGAAAAGCTGCAGAGGCTCTCTCCTCTAAGCGAGATGGATGAGCTTATTGCCGAGCGCACCGGCTCCGAAAGCGGCGGCTTCTTCAAGCTGAACCCACGTGTTGACGACCTGCCGGGAAAGTTTTCCCAGGTGCACGACGGCGTGAGGCTGCTGCTGCTGGGATCGGTCCAGCACGGTGGCGCGGGTTGCTTCTGCCCGGCGAGCACCCTTCTCCAGCAGTTGGTGCGCAGGGTCATGCTCTCCAAGGACGAGGTGGTTCTACTCGATCTCTACGCCGGTGTGGAGCACCTGGGAAGGGCCACGGCCGATTCGGTCGACGTAATGCTCATTGTGGTTGAGCCCACCATGCGCTCGATCAAGACTGCCATCCAGGTGCGCGATCTTGCAGCCGACATCGGGATCACCAACGTCCTGCTGGTCGGGAACAAGCTTGCTGGCGAGGAGGACGCAAAATTCATAACCAAGAACTCCTCCGGGTTTGAGCTGGCCGGGTTGCTTCCGTTTACCGGGGCCGCTTTTGCCGCCGACCGGGAGGGGTCGGCGCTCTACCGCCTGGACCCGTCCCTCTCCCTTGCTATTGAGGAGATCGCCAACCAGGTGGAGTTTTCGGTCGCGGCTGCAGCCTTTTAAGGCCGACCATTTTGTTGCTTGGTTTCGGCGAGCGGAAAGCGGTCGAGAGCGCCTTGCGCCACGGGACGGTGAATAAGAGCCAATCTTCCAAAGCGGTCACTCATCCAATCTGGTTGAGTGACCGCTTTGTCGCTCGTCGTTTCGGCCTTATTTCCCAGCGTTGTCGACATTCGTGGATAGTTTCTGCTCCCGGTATTCCGGAAAGGCCTCCTGGTCCGTCTTGTCGGGGAACCGCTGGTTGCCGCAAAGCGCCTGCAGCCCGTGTCCGGCGGGGACGCAGTTGCCGATCGGCTGTAGACGGCCTGCGGCGAGCCGCAGCGAGAAGAGCCAGACTTTTCGCGGTCAAGCAAGCAGGGCACAGGGGATGGCTATCTCTTCCCGAGTTCTGTTGACGCCTCCGCCGGATGCGGCGGTAAATCTTCAGCCGGTAACGCCACCAAGGGCAGATCGCGTTTGGCGGCCCATCGCTCCCAAAAAGTAGAGGTCCGGCTCTTGAGTATCGCAGCCATGGATGTCCTTGCGGACTCGCCTCCATCATCGATACCGAGCTCGCTGACGAGGCGCCGCCAGAAGTGCGGCTCGAGCGCGGCAACGGCGACATACCCGTCAAGCGAGCTATAGATCGAGTAACCGGGATGGCCGCCGCCAAGTACCCCACCGGGCCGGGTAACCCCGCGCCGGAATGACTCGGCGAAGTCTTCGGCAACCTCCGCGAGAGAAACTTGGGCGTAACCCGTCCCGTAGCCGCGGGCGCGGGCAAGAAGCAGCGACACCGCCTCCGAAGTGACACGCTCGGCTCCCGCTGCATCGGCTATCAGCACCCGTGGCATGAGCGGGGGGGTTAAGACTCCGGTCCCAGCCTGGTAGGTCAGATCGTGTCCCGGAACGTGCTCTCTCCCCGCACCGTAACCCACTATGGCTACCTGGCAAAGAAGCGGGAAAGCTGCGTGCAGCGCCTCCCATGACAACCCCAGTCGAGCTAAGCCTGAAGGTCGACTCGCGGTTAGCAGCAAGTCGGCGTGGTCCAAGCACTCGTCGAAAAGCTCGCGATCACCAGGATCTTTCAGGTCTAACGTAATGACCTCTTGGCCAGCAACCAGGTCTAGGTACCACTCTTGGCTAATGCTTGCAGCTGGGTCTCCGCCCGGCGGTTCTACCTTGGTGATCGCCGCTCCAAGCGCTTGCAGCCTCGCGGCGGCAAGCGGACCTGGCAGGTTTACGGCCATAGAGACGACACGGATTCCGTGAAGTGGCCCCCGATGGAGCTCTGCGTAGGTCATCGACGTGAAGCGGGTGCGCAATCACGGCGAACATTCGGGTACGCTCGGTGGCGCGGCTCCGCGGCGCTGGCAAACGGATCCGGCACGTTTCGGACGGCCTTGGAAACGGCTATCGCCTTCCCCTCGGATGGCCGGAATGCGGCCGTTCGGAGGTCACGGGCGGAACGCGAACCTGCCGTAAGTATCCTGGTGACGGCTGCAGGCTTCCGATCGAACCCGTCGGCGAGCCGGGTTCGCCGCTTGGCGCGGAGGCGGCTGCGCACTGTGGTGCTGGCAAGCCGATTACATGCAGGTGCTGAGCAACCGGTAAAAGTTCCTTGAGTCGCTGCAGCATAGACAGCAGTCGCGCAAGCCTTCCATCTCCCAAACAAGCGATGAGCATTTAAAGGTGGCTTGACCGTCGGCTTCATGCTCTGACGCAGCTGGATGCTAGCCGGTGATTTTCGAACCGCCCCGACGGGCAGCGCAGCGATCCGGGGTCCGTCGAAAACGATCTGGTCCAGTGGCAAGTGCGACGGGGAAAGCAGCCCTCTTGCGAGCCGCGGCGGCAACGTTCCCGCAAGTACCCTAATCCGCTGGCGGTATTTGCGGTAGGCGGCGCTATAGCTGGGGCGGCGGCAGTACGTCCACCCAGCAGCCTTCGCTTGGCACTAGCCACGGCGGGGGGGCCTCGCGTGCCCAAGGTCGACAAAATAGCCAACGAGTGCTGGATCGTCGATGGCGCCGAGGCTGAGCGCCTTCTCCACTGGCACGCCCTGGAGTAGCCGCTTTATGGGAACCTCAAGCTTCTTGCCGGTAAGGGTGTGGGGGATCCCGGGGACTGCGATAATCTCGTCGGGAACGTGCCTTGGTGATACGCCGCGGCGGATCGCACCGTTGATTTTCTGGCGCAGCGAATCATCGAGTGCGAAGCCGTTCTCAAGGACCAGGAACAGGGGCATCCAGTAGCTACCGTCGGGCTGCTCGGCGCCGATGACGAGCGCCTCGCGCACTTCCGGGAGTCTTTCTACCACTTCGTAGATGTCAGCGGTTCCCATCCGTACCCCCATCCTGTTCAGGGTGGAGTCTGAACGGCCATGGACGATCGCAGTCCCTCGGTCGGTGATGGTGATCCAATCACCGTGCCGCCAGACTCCCGGGAAGGTGCTGAAGTACGCGTCGTGATAGCGAACTCCGTCCCGGTCGTTCCAGAAGTAGAGCGGCATCGAGGGCATCGGCTTGGTGATAACGAGTTCGCCGAGTTCGCCGACAACCGGTTCCCCAGCCTCGTTCCATGCTTCGACGCTGGCTCCTAGGCACCTTCCCTGGATCTCTCCCTCCCAGACCGGGAGGATGACCGAACCCCCGACCAGCGCACCGGCAATATCGGTTCCGCCGCTGATCGAGTAGAGCCAGAGGTCCGGTTTTACCTCTTCGTAAACCCACTTGAAGCCGCTGGGTGGCAGGGGAGACCCGGTAGACCCTATAGTCCGGAGCGATGCAAGATCTTCGGATTCACCAGGGTGAATACCCGCCTTGGCGCAGGCGAGGATGAATGCCGCGCTGGTGCCAAAGGATGTGATCCCGCACTCCTGCACAAGCTGCCAGAGTCGTCTTGGGTTTGGATGGGTGGGGCTGCCGTCGTAGAGAACGATTGTGGCGCCCGCAAGCAGGCCGCTGACCACGAGGTTCCACATGACCCAACTTGTGCTGGTAAACCAGAAGAAGCAATCCTTGCCGGTAAGGTCGATACCCAGGCTTATGACCTTCAAATGTTCGAGCAACGCGCCGACGTGGCTGTGTACGATCCCTTTGGGCAATCCCGTGGTACCGGATGAGAAAAGCACCCATAGGGGGTGTTCTGACGATAGCTGATCGAATGTGAGTTCGTTGTCGTGGGCTACCACCTCGTCAAAGGTCGACATCTCGCCGATCCCGGTCGGTGGCTCCAGCCCTAAATGCGAGACCATGATCGTGTGTCTAAGCGACGTCAACTCCCGGCATAACTCCTGAACAACAGCACGGCGGTCGATCTCCCGGCCGCCGTAGCGGTAACCGTCGGTAGCGACAAGAACCGTGGGTTGGAGCTGGCGAAAACGATCAAGCACGCTGAGCGAACCGAAGTCCGGGCCACACGCCGACCAGATCGCACCGATGCTCGCCGACGCTAGAAACGCGACTACCGCTTGAGGGATGTTGGGTAGGTATCCGACGACTCGATCTCCCGAGCCAACGCCGATTCGGCGCAGCGAGGTAGCAAAAGCAGCAACCTGATGGCGAAGTTCCGGCCAGGAGATCGAACCGATGCCGGTGCCTTCGCTGGTAAAGAGGATGGCGGGCTTATCCGGATCGCCGTGCCTGAATACGTGCTCTGCAAAGTTCAGGCGGGCGCCTGGAAACCATCGAACACCAGGCATGGAGCTTCCCGCCAGCACTGCCTGGTATGGCTCCGAAGCGCGGACGTCAAAAAAATCCCAGAGCGATCCCCAGAACTCTTCGGGCCGCTCGACCGACCACTCCCATAGATCGTTGTAACCGCCAAACTCCAATCCCCGCCGCTCCAGGAGCCACCGCCGATACCTGGTGATCTCCGCCCCTTCAACTCTTTTGGCAGAGGGCATCCATAGAATCTCGGGCTCAACTCCTGGGGACATTGTCCAAACCTCCTTCATTGGACTCCGGAAAGATCGACGCTGTCGCGCGCCGGCAACTGTGCACCCAGCTCGAAATCACGACGGTTGCTTTCCGAAGCGCTCGCGAAGCCGGGTCTTAAGCACCTTGCCGCTAGCGTTGCGGGGCAACTCGTCGACGAGGATGACCGCCGTCGGCTTCTTGTAGGAGGCAAGCCGTTCCCTGCAGTAGGCGATAATCTCGCTCTCGACAGGCGGGTCTAACGGGTCAGCTGGCACAATGATTGCAACCGGAGTTTCTCCCCACTTTGCATCCGCTACCCCTATGAGAGCCACCTCTTTCACTTTCGGGTGGCTGTCGATTATGGCCTCTACCTCAGCGCAGTAGATGTTCTCCCCGCCTGAGATGATCATGTCCTTGGTGCGGTCCACCACGCTTACGTAACCTTCTTCGTCCATGCGGCAGAGATCGCCCGAGTGGAACCAACCGCCGCCAAACGCCTCTTCCGTCGCCTCCGGCCTATCCCAGTATCCCTGCATAACGGTCGGGCCGCGGTAGACGATCTCGCCTACGGTGCCTACGGGCACGTCCCGCATATCGGCGTCCACGATGCGGGCCTCCACATTCACAATTGGCTTGCCGACCGAGTCCAGCTTGCGTGCCGCGTCTTCGCCACGGAGCACGCAAGTGACGGAACTCATCTCCGTCTGCCCAAATCCGTTGTAGATGGGGATTCCCGGAAAATTATCGATCATGGCCTTCATGACCGACGGAGGAGCAACCGCTCCTCCGGTGAGGATTCGGCGCAGATTGAATGAGCGCTGCTTCACCCCCGGAACTGCGCAGATAGCCTGCCATTGAGCCGGCACGAACAAGCACGCTGTAGCGCGTTCATTGACCAGCATGTCAACGGCCTGCGACGCGTCGAACGGCCCAGAGGACAGGATAACCGAGGTGCCTCCGATCATAACGTAAGGCAGGATGCCGTCAAGGCAGCCGATGTGGAAGAGCGGCAAACCCGAAAGCCAAACCGTATCGTCCCCGAACATGCTGGTCGCGCTCATCATGTTGAAGGTATTGATCATCAGGTTGAAATGGGAAAGGATCGCCCCTTTGGGCCGCCCGGTCGTACCCGAAGTGTACATGATGAAAGCCGGATCCGACTCGGGGACATCGATAGCGAGTTCTGTGTCCGACGACGAGCTGATCACTTGTTCGTAGCTCTCCGATCGCGGGCCAGCTTCCTCCGGCGCCTCGCTCGTTACCAGGCACACCGAAATTGGTGTGCCGTCTCCTAGCTGCGCGCGCACTTGGCCCGCAAGTGGTGCGAGCCCCGCGTCGACGATAATTGCCTTCGCTCCCGAATTTTCGACGATGAAGGCGACCTCGCTAGCGGTCAGCCGAAAGTTCACGGGTACCGCGATCGCTCCCAGCCGGTGGGCCGCGAAGTAGCTTTCGAGCACCTCGATCCGATTTGTCATCAGGATCGCCACGCGGTCCCGGTGACCGATGCCGCGATCCGCAAGCCCTCGGGCAAGGCGGGTCACGCGCCTGTCGATCTCGGCATAGGTCCTTTGCTGGTTCTCACATCGAAACGCAACTCGTTCCGGAGTTTTGTGCGCTGCCCTTGCAAGCTGCTGCCCGTGCGACATCCTCCGGGCGCTGTCAAGGGTGGCGATTTGATCATTCTCGGCTTTAGTCACACTCTCTCCTCCTCGTGCTATGGTGCGGTGGCGCAACTCTTCCCGCAAGATGGCGGCTTCACTTTGCGCTCCATGAACTGTCGGATATCACTCGTTGCGAAAGATGGGCTTCCGCTTCTCCATGAAGGCGGCGGGTCCTTCCTGAGCGTCTCTGGATGCGAAAACATTGGCTGCAAACTGAAGCTCGAGTTCGAAGGCCTCTGCCTCTGGCCGACCCAGGCAGGCAAGGACCGATCGCTTGATCGCTTGGACCGCAAGCTGGCCGTTCTCCGCGATCTGGTTGGCAATCCTTCTCGCCTCGCTTAGCAGCGAGGGAGGTTCGACTATGCGGCCGATCAGCCCGAAGCTCAGTGCTTCATCCGCACTTAGCATCCGACCGGTAAGCAGTACATCCATAGCATGTGTAAAAGGGATCTGCCTCGGCAGCCGCACCGTCGACCCGCCGGCAGGGAAGAGTCCCCACCGCGGCTCCTGTAGGGAAAAACAGGCTCCGGGTACCGCCAGGCGGATGTCGGTCGCCTGCAACAGCTCCAGTCCGCCGGCCACGCAGTAGCCATTTACCGCTGCCACGATCGGTTTGGAGAGGGGGCGTTTCAAAAATGCCCGCTCGATAAAGTCAAACGAACCGAGCGCCCGGCGCGCATCGGCGCTTTCGCTCGTCTCGCCAGTGATCAGCGGAATCAGCGCCCCAAGATCTGCGCCCGAGCAAAAAGCGCGAGGACCGGCACCGGTCACGATCACGACATAGCAATCGCGGTCGTTCTCCACTTCGGTCCAAATCCCGGCGAGTGCCTCCAAATCCTCCCGGTTTAGCGCGTTGAGCTTAGTTGGTGAATCCAGCGTGACTATCCCGATCCGGTCTTCCATCTCATAACGAACGGCCATGTCTCCAGCTCCTCACCCGGCTACTCTCGCTCAACGCCCGTACTGTTTGCGCAGATCGGGCTTGAGCACCTTTCCGGTGGCGCTCCGGGGGAGAGCGTCGACAAAGACCACAGACTTCAGCTGCTTGTACGACGCGATTCGTGCCCGCAGGAATTCGATGAGCTCATCCTCGGTCACCACTACGCCCGGCTGCGTCACCACGATTGCCCTGGGAGCCTCCCCCCACTTGGCATCGGGGATGCCGATTACCGCGACCTCTCTCACGGCTGGATGCGTCTCGAGCACGTGCTCCAACTCAACCGGGTAGATGTTCTCGCCTCCGCTAATGATCATGTCTTTTTTCCGATCTACGAGGTAGTAGTAGCCCTCGTCGTCTTGGTAGCCGATGTCCCCAGTACGGAACCAACCATCGGCCATCGCAGCCTCGGTCGCAGCGGGGTTGTTCCAGTAGGCCTGAAACACATGGGGTCCGCGTGTCAACAGCTCTCCCCGCTCGTTCCGTCCGAGCGGGTGGCCGCTCTCGTCCACGACACGCACATCGGCATGAAATACCGGTATGCCTATCGACCCAACCTTGCGGGCCGCGTCCTCCATCGGGAGCAAGGTCACGAACGGGCTGGTTTCCGTGAGGCCGAAGCCCTGGGCCAAGGCAATTCCCCGGGCGCTATAGGTCTTGATGACCCCCAACGGGCAGGGTGCGCCTCCGACGAAGAGAAAACGCAGCGACGACAGGTCGGCGGTCGCCCAATTTGGCGCCTCGATCATCATCTGGAACATCGTTGGGGGGCCAAACATCGTAGTCACGTGGTGACTTTCGATGGCTGCTAGTGTTGCCGTCGGATCGAACGCGCGGTCGAGGAGTATGGTTCCTCCCGCATGCAGGGTTGGCGTGGTAAAGATGTTCAACGCGCCCATGTGGAACAGGGGTGCCACAACGTAGGTGACATCGCTGGTTAGGATCGGGTAGGCGAGGTGCCCATTGACGGAGTTGAAGTAGGTGTTCCCATGGCTGATCACAGCGCCCTTCGGGCGCCCCGTGGTCCCCGAGGTGTACATAATCAGCTGGTAATCGTCAAGCGTCACGTTGTCGGGGGGCTCGGCGTCCTCCGCTCCCGCGAGCAGAGTGGTGTAGGTGCCGGGATCTCCGCTGGCGCTTTGGCCAACTGTGATCGACCTTATGCCTGGAACAGCGGCCTCCATCTCAGACACGGAGCGCGATAGCTCGATGTCCGAGAAGAGTATCCGCGCGCCGCAATTTTCCAGGATGTAAGCCGCCTCGGGCGGAGTTAAGCGGAAGTTGATCGGCACGAAGATGGCGCCGATTTTGGCACAGGCGAAGAAGATCTCCAAGAATTCATTGCCGTTATAAAGAAGAACCGCTACTCGGTCGCCCTTGGCGACCCCCTCCTGCAGGAGCGCGGATGCCACCCGGTTGATCCGGCTGTTGGCCTCCGCGTACGAGTAGCTCCGCCCGCCCGATATCCACGCGGTGTGGTTGGGCTTGACTTCTGCCCATTTGCGAACCCATGAACCAGTTCCCGAAATCATTCGATAACCCCCTCTCCCGTATTAGCCAAGGCCCAGCCTCCGGGCGATGACCTCCTTTTGTATCTGGGATGTCCCGCCGCCTATGGTCATCACGCGGGCGTCCCGGTAGAAGCGCTGCACACCGCTCTCCATCATGAACCCGTAACCGCCATGGATTTGGATCGCGTCTGCGGTCACTCTGTTCACCATCTCGCCGGCTACGTAGCGCGCCATCGACGCTTCCATGGTGCAGTCTTCGCCCGTCTGAAGCTTCCAGGCTGCATCGTAGGTGAGCAGCTGTGCTGCCCTCAACCTCGTCTCCATGTCGACGATCATGAAGCGGATGTCCTGGAACGAAGCGATCGGCTGGCCGAACTGCCTGCGCTCGAGTGCGTAGCCCTTTGCCTGATCGATCGCGGCACGGGCCAGGCCGAGACAGTCTGCCGCCATGACAATACGCTCGAGGTTGAGGTTTTCCATTAGGTAGTAGAAGCCCTTATTTTCTTCACCGATCAGTGAGCTGGCAGGAATGGCGCAATCATCGAACACAAGCTCGGCCGTATCCGATGCCCGCCAGCCCAGCTTCTCGAGGCGCCTCGCCGCCTTGAATCCCGGCGTATCGGCGTCGACGATGAACAGACTTATCCCCCGGTGGCCCGGTTCTCCGGTACGCGCAGCTACCACGACAAAGTCGGCAATCGTGCCGTTGGTGATGAACATCTTGACGCCGTTGATCAAGAAGCCGTCCACATTGCGCTGCGCCGAAGTACTGATTGACGCGACATCGGAGCCAGCATCCGGCTCAGTCATGGCGATTGCGGCTACCGCTGTGCCGGACGCCGCGCGGGGTAGGTACCGCTCGCGTTGCTCGTCGGAGCCGAACTTGAGAATTGGATTGACGGCGATGACCGAGTGGACGAGCAACGAGGCATCAATGCCGCTCGATGCGTAAGCCATCTCCTCGGCCGCAATCACCAGCATCGTGGCGTCCGCACTGGATCCACCGTATTGCTCGGGTAGTTGGAGGCAGAGGTACCCCATCCTTCCAAGCGCTTGCAGCACCTTGAGCGGGAACTCGCCAGCTTCGTCCGCCTCGGCCGCAATGGGGAGCACCTCTTCGCGGACGTATCGCCGGTACTCGCTGCGGAACATCTCGTGCTCGGCGTCGAGGTAGATGGTCATCGCCTGCGCTCCTCGCCGCCTGCCATCAACATCGAGGTGATTTGGCGCCCGTACTGCTCTCCCAGCTGCACGATCGCGGGACTGCGGTCCGGGACGTACCAGGTAGCGGTCCAGTTGAGCCCGCCCAGGATGAGGTTTCTCGTGGTTTCGATGTCACACGGAGCGAAACACCCCTGGTTTACTCCGTCTCTCAACAACGCGTCGACGTAGTGCTCGTAGCGGTGGCGCAGGGTGATGATCTCCCGGCGGTACTGCTCATCCAAGCGCCTGTCCTCCTGGAGGAAGAACCATGAGAGCGGAAACTCTTCGATGAGGAAGCGGAGATGCGCCAGGATCCACACTCGCATCCGCGCCGCGGCATCAAGGTCCGCATGCTTTTCAACCTCTGCGCTGACACAGTCGAAGACCAGCTCGGTAGCGGATTTTTCGCACGCGTACAACAGCATCTCTTTGCTCGGAAAGTAATGGTAGAGATTACCCTTGCTCATCTCGACGCGATCAGCAAGGTCCTCGACGGTAAACCCCTGGTAGCCCTTCTCGGCCAGCAGCTTTGCGGCCTGCTTGAGAATCTCCGTCGTCTTTTTCTGCCGCCTCTTAGCCTGATAGCCTTTCGGCTTTTTCAGCGGCAACTCTCTAACGCCCTGCACATCAGCCATCCGGCAACTCCTTCCAATTCGTTAGCCCTGGCCCGGCCGGCGGGTTCTCCGTTCGCTTTGCCATCTACTTGTCCGGGTTGGGTGCGTAAATGCGTCTCAGGGCAACCTTGTCCAGTTTTCCCGTGGCCAGCGTGGGCAACTCTTCGACAAAGATCACCCTTTGGGGCTTCTTGTAGCTTGCCATCCTGCTCCTACAGTGCTCGATGAGTTCGTGCTCGCTGGCTCCCTTTCCGGGCCGGAGAAGGACGATGGCGGTCACGATCTCGCTCCATTTCTCGTCCGGCAACCCGATGACGGCGGCCTGTGCTACATCGGGATGTTGGGTGAGCACCTCTTCCACCTCGGCTGCGTAGATATTTTGCCCGCCGGACTTGATCATGTCCTTCTTGCGGTCGACGAAGTACAGCGCGCGCTCGGAATCAAAGCGGCCCAGGTCGCCGGTGTAAAGCCAACCATTCCGGAGGCCGTATGCGGTGGCGTCGGGATTGTTGAAGTATCCACGGAATACGTTCGGACCGCTTACGATGATCTCGCCGACCTCTCCCGTCGCTACGTCCTGACCAGCGTCATCCACGATACGTACATTTACCGTTACCGCCGGCTTGCCCACCGAGCCGGGATATTTTGGCGCATCCTCCCGGGTGAGGACGCTGACCAGCGGTGCCGCTTCCGTGAGGCCGTACGCGTAGAGGAGCGGTGCTTTCAGGACCTCCGCAAGCCGCCTGTCGGTCGTTCCGGCTACCACTCCCCCCGCCGCGAGAGGAAGATCGAGGCTCTCGAAGTCGTAGTCATCAAGGTCTTCCAGCTTCGCCATTGCCGACCACATCGCCGGAGCCATGTAGACGAACCGGACCCTCTCCGCCTCGATAGCCCTGGCGAGGACCGCGGCGTCGAAGCCGCCGGCAGTGGGAATGATCACGACTTTGCCGCCAGCCACGAGGGTTGGGAAGGTATTGGTCTGCACTCCGGCGGTATGAAATAGCGGTACGGCACACGCGTTGATCCGCAAGTTCTCTGCCGAGAGGGTCAAACTCATGGCCATCGCGTTCCATAGCCAGTTGCCATTGGTCAACATCGCTCCCTTTGGCTGGCTGGTGCTGCCTGAGGTGTACATGATTGCTTGGACATCGTCGAGGCCAGGTTCCGGATCGCCAACGCGCAGACCCTTGGACTCGCTGGGTGCGGCTTCGTCGTAGTCCACAGCTTCTTGCCACTCTGAGCCCGTTACCGACAAGAAGCGGGTGAGAGCCGGGCAGCGGGCGGCACAGGCGCGCACAACCCGTTCAAAAGCAAAGTCGTAGGCTACCCCGAGCGCTCCGGAGTGGTTGAAGAAGTAGACAAGCTCATCGACGGTCAAGCGTGTATTCAAGGGAACGCACCACGCTCCGAGGCGCGCCAACGCGAAGTAGATCTCGAGGAACTCGATCGAGTTGTCCATCAGCATCGCGAACTTGGCGCCCTTGAAAACACCCAAGTCGGTCAGGATGCTCACGGACCTCTCGATGCGGTTTTCGAACTCTTTGTATGTTGCCCTGTGATCACCGCACACCAGCGCTTCCCGGTCCGGATACCGGTCCGCCCACCGCTCGATCACGGTTGCAATATTCATGACAACCCCCAATCTTCTCACATCAGCCGGTAGTAAAAATCGGTGACTGCTCCCTCGCGCGCGTCGGCAAAGACCGCCTCAACCCGGTTTCCCACCGCGAGCTGGCGGGCGGCAACCTCGGGGTCCGACAGGTCAAGCGCGCGCACGAAGTTGGCCATGGCGGTTGTGGCGCCGTCAAGGGTCACGTAAGCCACCGCGTACGGTGGTTCGGGGAGGCCGTCAAATGGCTCGTAGACGATGGTGAAGGCCTCGATGGTGCCCTCGGGACCGACATCGACCCACTCTTCGGTTTGTACGAAGCACCGCTCGCAGAAAGCTCTTGGCGGGACGAGCACTCCCTGGCAGCTGGGACACTTCTTTCCGGCTATCTTGCCTTGGTCGCGTAGCCGCAGGAAGAATTGCGTTGCCGTCTCGCCAACCGCATAGTCGTAATGGATTTTCCATTCGCCTGAATGGATAAGTGGTGCCTCGGTTTGCTCTTTCTGGTTCATTACCGCTCCTCGAACTTCCCAATCGGATCAATCCCGCCAAGCCGTGCTGCGAAGAATTCCCGAGTCGCAGGCGATGGGATTGCAAATTTGCATGATTCCCATCTCCCCGCCGACCCGCGAGCCTTACGCATCGTTCGCCAGTACCATGCAGGTGTGGAACTGAAGGGTGCCGCCGATTCCGGTAGCGACCGCGCGCTGGGCACCCGGGACCTGCCGGTCGCCAGCGTCGCCCATAACCTGCAGCGCGGCCTCGGCGATACGCACCAGGGCGGTCGCTGAGATCGGGTTGGCGTTTAGAACGCCGCCCGACGGGTTGACGGGGACAGCTCCACCCATCTCGAACATGCCCTGCTCGCTCATGACCCCGCCCATTCCCTTATTCGCGAAGCCCAGCGCCTCGACCGCCGCGATCTCGGTACAGGTAAAGGGCGCATAGATCTCTGCAACGTCGATTTCGTGGACCGGATCGGTTATTCCCGCTTGCCGGTAGGCACGAGCGGCTGCCATGGCAAGCTCATCCCAATCGGCGTGGTCCACGTCTCTCCCTGGACCCATCTTGTCGCCCATGTAGATCGTATTGCTCGTAGCGCCCATCCCCCGAATCCAGGCCGCGCGCGAGTGTTCTTTGCGAACTACCCGTTCGGAGGCCATTACAACCGCGCACGCCCCTGAGGATCTTGGGCAGCAATCCAGGAGCTTGAGTGGCCAACAGACGTACCGCGAAGCCAGCACATCTTCCAGGGATATCGGGGCTCGAAGATGGGCATGAGGGTTGATCTGGGCGTTCTTGCGGCTGCGGACCGCCACCGATGCCAGCTGCTTTTCGGTAACGTGGTACTGGTCCATCTGCCGGACAGCCTGCAGCGAGCACATGTTGATGGCATTGAGAGCGACGCTTTTTTCGTAGATCGGATCCATGGCGGTGTTGAGCACCCACTGTGCGTCCGGGCTCTCGGAAACCTTGTCCGCCGCAACCACCAGCACTCTCTGCGCTACCCCAGAGGCCACATGGGCATAGCCAGCCTGGGCTGCCGCGGCGCCCGTAGTGCCGCCGGTATTTACGCGAAGAAGGGGCCTTGGAGCAACGCCCAAGGCTTCACCGATCCACCGGTCCACGGCATTGATACCGAGCAGGGCGTCAGGTGCAACGCCAATGACGAAGGCGTCGATATCCGCTAAAGTCATCCCGGCGTGCTCCAAGGCCTTGCGTGACGCCTCTACTGCCAGCTCCTGGATGGTCACGTCGGTTCTCTTGAAGCGGTAGTCGGTCTGGCCAACTCCGACGATGGCTGTTTTTGTCGGCACTGTAAACCTCCGCATCAGTAATTTCTTAGAACGAAAACAGCGTGGCCTTGAGCCGGGTAGGTCGACCCTCCTTGGGCCAGCCCCTGGTGCGGCGCTGCAAGCTGGATCGGTCCGGCGCGTCCGCTTAACTGGAGGTAGGCCTCTACGATCCGCATCATCCCGGCAGCGAAGCGAAGATTGGTTGACTGGGCGCCTCCCGAGACATTGACTGGGCATCGTCCCCCGTCCAAAAAGTCACCCTGGAGGGCGGACCTTGCGCTACCGCCTTGGGGTGCCAAACCGAGCGCTTCGTAAGCAAAGAGTTCATCGAAGGGAGTTCCGTCATACAGCTCTGCGAAGTCGATCTCGCTCGCAGGTTGGGTAACGCCAGCCATTGCGTATGCTTTGGTTGCCGCTGCTCGAAGGCCTGGAAGCTCGGCGGCAACTCCACGCCCGTAGGTGTAGTTGCCCGTTCCCCACCCAAATCCCTGGATCCAGACCGGCGCTCGCTTGGCTTCGAGAGTGCGTCCCTCTGAAGCAAGCACCAGAGCCACCGCCCCATCGCAGGGTTGAGGAACTTCCGCCTTGCGGATCGGATAGGCGATATATGGACTTGCCAGTATCGCTTCCCGCGTGACTGGCGCACGCAAATAAGCCCGGGGGTTGGCGGAGCCGTGGCTACGATTTTTTACCACGACCGCCGGAGCTGCCTCAGCCAGCAGCGTGGTTGAGCTTTGGTAGCTGCTCGACACGACGGCAGACTCCACGATGTCGTTGAATGCCAGGGGGCGCAGCCAAAATGGATCGTACGATAGGTTCGATATCAGGTCATAGGGACCCTCTGAGGTCTTGCTCCAGGTAATCGCCAGCGCTACCTCGTACTCTCCCGAGAGGATGCGCAGGCAGGCGAGGATAGCGGCGTAGGTTCCTTCAGAGGTCGTACGGATCTCGTCCTTTAGGTACGCGCCCGCAGGACCCGCCGCCATCATGCTCGAGATTGAACGGCCATCGAGTTGATCAGCGCCGGCCATCACCACAGTGCCGATATCGGCGCGGGTAATTCCAGCGTCGGCGAGTGCTGCCGCTGCGGCCTCGAAGATGAGCTCCTCGAGGCGGACGTCGTCCCGGCGTCCGGCAAAAGCAGTGAAACCAGCACCAAGGACACCCACCCGCTGCGCCATCTACCCCACCTCTCTTGGTTGAACCCGCCCGCCGGGAACGATCCACCCGTTGACGGTTGCTGAGGCACTGCCAAGTCGCGTCGCCGAAGAACGACCGCTGCACCTGGTTTCATAACAGTTTGACATGACTGAACTTTCAATATTCGACTTTTGATTCATATTGTGTGCCGAAAGCAATATACTCTCCACTTGACCTGATGTCAACAGTTTGGGCCAGACGCGAACGTGGCGGTTGAACGGGGGCGATAATGCGACTGCACGACGAGAGACTCATCAGCGAGTATCGCCGCTCGGGCTTCTGGGGTGACGAAACCTTGCTCGACACCTTTGATAGCTTTGTCGGTGCCCACGCGAAGCGTACCGCCGTGGTGGACCCCTTGGATCGAGCGCAGCTGGTCGGTACCGACCCCCGGAGTCTCTCCTGGCTGGCGCTCGGCCAAGCCGTCGATGCCTTGACGACTGCGTTGCAGCGGCGAGGCATCGTACCCGGCGACGTGGTGATCGTGCAGCTTCCCAATGTGTGGGAATTGCCCGCTCTGTTTCTCGCGGTTGCGCGGCTTGGGGGCGTTATCTCACCGGTCCCAATGCAGTGGCGGCAGCAGGAACTCCGCCAAGTAGCGATGCTCACCCAAGCACGTCTCTACATCGGAACGGAGAACTTCAACGGGACCGATCACCTCGCCATCGCGGAGGCGGCAGCAGGTGGAACCGGCCTCGTGGACTTTCTTGGCTTGGCGAAGTTGGGGGAGTTGGCCCAGGGCAACCCCGACGTCACCAGAGCGGCAGTGCCCAAGATCAGCGCAGATGACGCCTTTACCCTCTGCTGGACTTCGGGGACCGAGATCGAGCCAAAGGGATGCCCGCTCACCCACAACAACTGGCGTTTCCTGGGAGGGATCCTGGTCAAGTTGCTCGAGATTCCCATGGGTGGCCGGCTGCTGGTGACCCCGCCGCTGGTAAACATGGCCGGCGTGGGAACCTCTTTGATTCCCTGGCTCCTCACTGGAGGCACGCTGCTGTTGCATCACCCGCTTAATTTGCCGCTGCTGAAGGCTCAGCTGGCCGAGGGAGCGGACTTCACCCTCCTCGTCCCCGCGCTGCTCAATATGATCGTCAAGGCGGCCCAGGGCGAGGGGGGCGTAGGGGGCGTCGGTCCCTTCCGTGCCATCGCGACTGGCTCGGCACCGCCTTCGGCGCACAGCCTCGAGGAGTTTCACCAGCGTTGGGGGATCGATGTGGTGAATATGTGGGGCCAGAACGAGGGCACGGTGCTGATAGCTGCGGCAAGCGATATCCCTACTCCAGCCATGCGGGTCGATCACTTTCCCTGGTGGGGCGGGGCAGAGCTGCAATGGCCCTCGGACATCCCCGGCATCGAGACCCGCTTGCTCGACGCGGACGGCAACCAGTTGAGTGCGCCCGGATCCGTAGGCGAGTTGGCCTATCGCGGCCCGAACGTGTTTCCCGGATACTATCGCCGGCCGGATCTAACCGCAGATGCCTTCACCAGCGACGGTTTTTTCAGAACCGGAGATCTCTTCCAGATCCTCGACGATCGGCATCTCGGATTTTTCGACCGCAAGAAAGACATCGTCATTAGGGGCGGCATCAACATCTCGGCCGCCGAAGTGGAGAATTTGGCTTCTGCCCATCCCGGGGTGCTCGAGGCCGCCGCGGTCGCGGTGCCAGATGACATCATGGGCGAGCGGGTATGCCTCTTTGTGGTGCCCCGGGATACGAGCAATCCTCCGGCATTTACGGACATCTTGTCCTTCATGACGCTCCAGGGGATCGCCCCCTACAAGCTGCCTGAGCGCTTCGAACTCCTTAAAGTCATACCCCGCAATCCAGTTGGGAAGATATTGAAGGCAGAGTTGCGCCGCTTGGTGGAGAAGCAGGAACAATCGTGACCGATCTTCTCGCGCGGGTGTGGCATTCGCCGCGGTCATGATTGGGAGAGAACCGATAGGAGGCAAGGCGATGAGCAGGGGAATTGTAGCCTATGGGGTATACCTACCCTATTGGCGGCTGGTACGTGCCAGAATTGCTGAGGCGCTGGACCTTCCGGCAACCCGCGGTACGAGAAGCGTCGCTTCCTACGATGAAGACGCCACAACTATGGCGGTTGAGGCGGGCTTGGCGGCACTTAGAGCTGCTTCTGGAGGGACAGCTCCCGCGGAGCTCGTGGTCGCCACGACGGCGCCAGCGTATCTAGACAAGACCAACGCGGTTACTGTCCATGCCGCTTTGGGCCTCGACCGGGGGTCGCCAGCATTCGATATGAACGGCGCCGTGCGCTCTGGCAGCGCCGCGCTTCGCTATGCGGCTAGGGCGGAAAGGCCAGCTCTAGCTATTCTTTCGGACTGCCGGAATGGGTTGCCGGGCGGCGCCGAGGAGCGCGATGGTGGTGATGGAGCGGCGGCGTTCCTCTTTGCCGGCGGCGCGGATGTGGTCGCCGAACAGGTTGCATACGCTGCCACCACTGCCGAGTTTCTCGACCGCTGGAGGCTTCCGGGAGAAGGAGCTTCCCATCTATGGGAGGAGCGTTTTGGAGAGAGCGAATACCTGCCCCTTGCCGAGGAAGCGATCACCGATGCCCTCAAGCAAGCAGGCGTGACAACAACGGATGTCGATCACCTGGTTGTGACCGGAAGCCACGCGAGAGCCGTTCGCGCCGTTCAGCGCGGCACCGGCTTTCGCCCTGCGGCGGTAGCCGACGACCTCACCGACCTAATTGGGAATGCCGGGGCCGCTCATCAAGGTATCGCACTCGCTGGCGTGCTTGATATCGCGGCACCTGGAGCGCTCGTCGCCGCCGTAACCCTTGCCGATGGTGCCGAGGCTACAGTGTTTCGCGTCACCAATGCGATCGTCGGATACCGGAAGCGCCAGCACTCCTCAGACGCTGTGTCCGCCCAGATCGCTGCCGGGCGCACCGACCTCAGCTATTGCAGATTTCTCACCTGGAGAGACCAGCTCCGCCGCGAGCCGCCCCGCCGCCCCGAGCCTTCCCCTCCTTCAGCCCCACCGGCGGCCCGCAATCAGAGCTGGAAGTTTCGGTTTGCCGCGTGCCGGTGCGGAGTCTGCGGAACACGCCTAGTACCACCAGGGAGGGTCTGTATTGCTTGTGGGGCAACCGACCGCATGATTGAGGAGAGCCTTGCCGGCGTGCCTGGCGCGGTGGCTACCTTCACCGTTGACCGGTTGGCTTTCACCCCGAACCCGCCAATGGTAGTCGCGGTCATCGACTTCGAGGGCGGTGGCCGATTCCGTTGCGAGTTGACCGACGTTGATCCGGAGACCGTTGCGATAGGCGACCGTGTCGAGATGACCTTTCGCAAGGTCTCGACAACTCAAGGGATCCACAATTATTTCTGGAAGGCGCGGCCGGCGAGGGGAGGGGTGTAGCGATGGCGGCAAGAGGAATTCGCGACCGGGTGGCGATCGTAGGGATGGGGTGTACGCGCTTTGGCGAGCGTTGGGACAAAGGCATCGACGACCTCCTCATCGATGCTGCTACCGAAGCCTTCGACTCCGCGGGGGTGGCAAAGGACGACGTTGACGCTTTTTGGCTCGGTACCATGGGCTCGGGAATCTCGGGACTTACGCTCTCAAGGCCGTTGCGCCTCGACTACAAACCTGTCACCCGAGTCGAGAACATGTGCGCAACCGGATCCGAGGCGTTTCGCAACGCCTGTTACGCAGTGGCCTCTGGTGCCATAGACATCGCGATGGCCATTGGTGGCGAGAAACTCAAGGACAGTGGGACCTCGGGCCTGGTGATTCCTTCTCAGCCTTCGGATGGGACAGCTCCGGAACTGACCGCCCCCGCGCTATTCAGCCTGCTGGCCCCCGCTTATGAACAGAAGTATGGTGTTAGTCCCGAACAGTTCAAAGAGGTCATGACTCGGATCGCCTGGAAGAACCACCACAACGGCTCTTTGAATCCTCGGGCTCAATTCCGGCACGAGGTGACCAAGGAGACGATTGCCCGAAGCCCGATCGTAGCTGGGCAGCTTGGCATATTCGACTGCTCGGGGGTGAGCGACGGCGCGGCAGCGGCGGTGATCGTGCGTTCCGAAGATGCGTACCGCTACACCGATAAGCCTATCTTCGTAAAGGCACTGAGCTTTGTGGCGGGATCTGCAACCGGTACCGCTGATCCCAGGTATGACTACACAACCTTCCCCGCGGTTGTTCGGGCGGGCCAGAATGCCTATGTTGAGGCTGGCGTTGAAGATCCTCGGGCGGAACTCGCCATGGCCGAGGTACACGACTGCTTTACCCCGACAGAGCTGGTGCTTTATGAGGATCTTGGCTTTGCCCAGCGTGGGAATGGCTGGAGGGAGGCGCTCGCCGGCGCGTTCGACATCGACGGCGAACTTCCGGTCAACCCCGATGGGGGGCTCAAAGCTTTCGGGCATCCCATCGGGGCGAGCGGGCTGCGTATGTTGTTCGAATGCTGGTTACAGCTTCGCGGAGAAGCTCCGCCTGAACGCACTGTCAAGTCGATCGCTGCCGGACGCAAGTTGGCACTAACTCACAATCTTGGTGGCGCACCCGGCGAGTGCGTCAGCTTCGTGTCGATAGTTGGAAGCGAGCCAGCGTTGTAGGTGCCGTTTCGACACCCGAAGGAGCCTTTCCTCACGCCGCCATCGCATCCTCACGCCGCGTCGGGCGACGCGCTTTGGAGTTCGGGAACCTCGCCATGGTTGGTCGCTCTCCTGGCGGCAGCTGCCGATGGCATCTCTTACCATCCAGGCTGGGCTCCGGGAGAAGTTGGTCCGCAGCAGTTCGGAGCAAAGAGGCTTTCGTCAAGAGGAAGGTCCAGGGCCGCTGCAGGAGACGGTTCAGGAAGTGGCGGAGAGAGAAGCTCCGGCAAGGATGGCTTGACGCGTTTCTCCGAGCCGGAGTAGGCAGTTTCGATCTGCAACATCCCTGATGCCGCTTCAACCGGTGCCCATCCAGCATGCGATCCCACTCCCAAAGTCATTTTCCCTAGGGTTAATGGGCAAAGCGCTAGTCGAGGAGGGACGCCACCGTGGCGGAGAAGATCTCCGAGTGCAAGGCGACATCCTCGGTGCTATGGTGGGGCGACAGCAACGCCATGTTGTGAAACGGGGTGAGCAGGACGCCGCGGTTGAGCGCGTAGAGGTGGAAGTAGGCCTCCAGGGCTGGGTTGGTGGCGGCAGCGGCCAGGCTTCCGTTTCGGGGGGCCGGGCAGAACCAGTACTCCGATCGCGACCCGAGGTTCTGTACCGACCATGGCAAACTCTTGGAGGCGATGACTTTGGCCACCCCGTTCGCCCACTCCTTGGCGAGGGCGAAGGAGATTGCGAACTCCTCCTCCCTGAGGGAGGAGGAAAGCGTGGCCCGCATCGCCGCCGTGGCAAAGGCGTTGGCCGCAAGCGTGCCTCCGACTCCGCTTACGTCGATGAGCTCGTCGCGCATGAGCCGGTCTAGTTCGGTTGCCCACGGCTCGGCGACTCCGTAGGCCGCAGCGGGTATCCCGCCGGCGATCGCCTTGCCAACGGTGATCATGTCTGGCTCAAGGCCAAAAGCACGGGTGTACCCGCCCGGTCCGGCGCACATGGTGTGCGTCTCGTCGATTATGAGCAAGGTTCCGTACCGCCTGGTCAGAGCGCGTAGCTCCTGATGAAAACCCGGCTCAGGGAGCACGATCCCGATGTTGGTCAGGGCGGGCTCGGTGAGGACTGCCGCGATATCGCCGGCTCCAAGCGCTCTCTCCAGCGCAGCGACGTCGTTGAACTGGACCACCGCCGTGGTCAGGGCGGGGTCGACCGCGGGCCCAATGTTGCCGGCGCGCGGGATGACTCGGCCCTCGGCGTCCAGGGTAGCCAGCGTCTCGTCAACGGTCCCGTGGTAGCACCAGTCAAAGACCAGGATCTTGGATCTTCCGGTCAAATGGCGAGCCAAGCGGAGGGCGAACCGGTTTGCGTCGGTGGCGGTGAGGGCAAACTGCCAGCGCGGGAGGCCGAAGCGGCGCCCAAGCTCGTTTGCAACCCAGGTGGCGTCCTGGGAGGGAAGCATGGTCGTGACCGCTACCTTTGCCTGGGATGCAATGGCGTCTCGAAGAAAATCCGGGGCGTGGCCAACCATCGCACCGGTATCGCCCAGGGCAAAGTCCACGTACTGGTTGCCGTCGACGTCGAAAAGCCGCCCGCCTTCGGCTCGATTGGCATAGATAGGGAAAGGGCCAGGCCACCGCGTCATCCAGGGCATCGGGACTCCGCCTATGAGCGCTTTTTCCGCGCTGGCATGAAGCTGCTGCGACTTGCGGTGGCTGGCTCGGAAAAGCTCCTTCTCTTCCTCCAGCAAGGCTTCAACTCTGCTCTCCCACATCTTGACCTCCATCAGCCCGAGCGTTCGCAAAAAACGGATTCACTTTCAAGAGCGTGAAATCGTTAAGAATTCTAAATGAGATTACCGACCAACTCGCGTGATTCTTAACAAGAACCGCAGATCCTAGTTTTTGGTTGCCGTAAAGTTGGCCCAGCCCTGCGATAAGATCCAAGAGATGGAAGAGTTGGATGGAGTTGGCGCTGCCGTAGAGGTTGGCTCCTCGGTTGCGGCGATCTCGGTCAGGGGGTTGACCAAGACCTTTGGGACGGTCGAGGCGGTTAGGTCGATTGACCTCGATGTCAACCAGGGAGAGACATTTGGCTTTCTCGGTCCCAACGGGGCGGGGAAGTCGACGACGATCGGGATGTTATGCACCTTGGTAACGCCGACTTCGGGTTCTGCCAGGGTGGCCGGACTCGATGTGGTCCGCGATCGGGACGGGGTGCGCCGGAGTATCGGCCTGGTCTTCCAAGATCCGACGCTCGACGGCTACCTGAGCGCGGAGATGAACCTCAGGCTCCACGCCGAGCTTTACGGGATGCCCCGCAACCGGGTTGCGCCGCGAATCCAGGAAATGCTGGAGATGGTTGGTCTCTGGGATCGTCGGAAAAGCCGGGTGAATACCTTTTCCGGTGGCATGAAGCGTAGGTTGGAGATTGCGCGCGGGTTGATGCACAGTCCGGTGGTGCTTTTTCTCGATGAGCCCACGGTTGGCCTCGATCCGCAGACGCGGGCTTCCATATGGGCGTACATCAAGGATCTCCAGCAGAGAGAGCGGACGACGATTTTCATGACTACCCATTACATGGACGAGGCCGAGTTCTGTGACCGGATCGCGATCATGGATCAGGGGACGATAGTTGCCCATGGAACGCCGGACGGTCTCAAATCCGAGGTTGGCAAGGATAGAGTCCAGATCACTACCGGTGATGATGCCGTCGCGGTCGAAAAGCTCCAAGCGGTTTTCGGGATTGAGGCCAAGATCGTCGAGGAGAAGGTGACCTTTTCGGTGGCAGGAGGAGAGAGTTTCGTGCCCCGGCTATTTTCGGATCTTGGCATCTCCATCAGCTCGGTGAGCGTGGCAAAACCAACTCTGGACGATGTTTTCATGCTGCACACCGGAACTACGATCCGGGATGCGGAGGCGACGGCGACCGAGCGGCTTCGCGCCAACCCGATGTGGCAGGGGAGGGGACGATGACCCAAGCAGCTTCCGAAGCGCGCTTGCCGGTAGAGGCGACGCGCCGCGTGGAGCGGCGATTCGCCTCCGACCTTCGAGCGATCAGGATCGTCTGGTATCGAGAGCTGGCTCGGTTCGCCCAGGATCGCACGCGGATCGTTGCCCAGGTGGTGCAGCCGGTCCTCTTTCTTTTCGTGCTCGGTGCGGGCCTGAACACCATTGCCTCCCAGGGAGCCCACGGAGTTAGCCTCAAGACGTTCTTCTATCCTGGGATCCTGGGAATGTCGGTGATGTTCACCGCCATCTTCTCCGCGGCATCGATAGTTTGGGACCGGGAGTTCGGCTTCCTGCGCGAGATGATGGTGGCCCCGGTCAGACGGGGGTCGATCGTCGTCGGCAAGTGTCTTGGGGGGGCCACGGTGGCGGCAGTGCAAGGGCTGGTGATCGTAGCCATGGCCGGATTCGTCAACGTCCCCTACAACCCGATTTTGATCCTCGAGATCGTTCTGCTCCAGCTGGTACTGGCTTTCACGCTTACCGCCTTCGGAGTGATGGTGGCAGCACGGCTCAAGCAGATGACCGCCTTCATGACGCTGACCCAGATGTTGGTGATGCCGCTCTTCTTCATCTCCGGGGCCCTCTTTCCAGCAAGCGGCTTGCCTGGATGGCTCGAGGTGCTCAATCGAATCGATCCGCTCACCTACGGCATCGACCCCATAAGGCGCGTGGTCTTCTCCTACCTGAACTTGAGTCCGGCTGCGCGATCCGCGCTCGACCCCGGACTTACCTGGGGATCATGGCACCTTTCGATTCTCGTGGAGGTGCTGGTGGTCCTGGTGCTTGGGGTAGCGATGCTTACGGTGGCGTTCGTCGAGTTCAACCGGAACGAAAGCTAAGGCCGCTCCTGGCGGCGTTCTGCAACCGGCGCTGGATGGCTGGTTAGGATTGATCCGAAACACAAGCGAAGAGTAAGGAGACGAAATGGGCGATCCGGTAGTAATAACCGAGGAGATCCTTTTCCCGGGAGCCGGTGGGGATTGGATCAAGGGATTCTATGCGAGGCCAGCCAGCCGGTCATCCCATGGCTCGGTGGTGGTTATCCACCACATGCCCGGTTACGACGAGGCCACCAAGGAGATCGCCTTCCGCTTCGCTCGGCACGGTTACGCGGCGCTGATGCCCAACCTATACCACCGGGAGGCACCTAACGCCTCCCCCGATGACGCCTCGGCTATCGCCAGGAGCCGTGGGGGAGTCCCAGACGATCGCCTGGTTGGTGATGTGGGCGGGGCTCGGACCTTTCTGATCAACCAGCCGGGATCGAACGGCAAGAGCGGGGTCATCGGCTACTGCTCGGGGGGGCGCCAGGCGTTTCTCTCCGCCTGCTCGCTCCCCTTCGACGCCGTCGTCGACTGCTACGGGGCTTTTGTAATTCGCCAGCCTCCAGCGGAGCACCCTTTGAAGGTGACCCCGGTGGTTTCCAAGGCCAAGGACCTTGCGTGCCCGGTTTTGGGGCTCTTCGGAGCGGACGACCGGTTTCCTGCACCCGACGAGGTGGCCGAGTTGGATGCTGAGTTAACTCGTTTGGGCAAGGAGCACGATTTTCACTCCTACGACGGAGCCGGCCATGCCTTCTTCAACACGGGCGCGCCCTCCTACCGCCCCGAGGCCGCGAAAGACGGCTGGTCGAAGATCTTCGCCTTCTTCGAGAAGCAACTCTCCTGATGTGCACCTACGCTACCGCTACGCTGGCGGTGAGGGGGAATGCCAAGGGTGGAGAAGAGTGGGACCGGGTACGCGATGCCAGCGTCTATCTCGACCATCCGGTCTCCTTCCCGGCTACGCACTCGCTCAACATCGATCTCTTCTCGGGAACCAGCACCGCTCCCGAACGTCGGGTGGCTCTGGAACTTGACCCGCGTTCCGCTCGGGCGCTGGCGCTCGCGATTATCGAGATGATCGACTCGGCGCCACCGGGGATCCTCGAGGAGTTCGAGGGAGATCTGGAGGTCTAGCGCTTAAGATAGCGCCCCTCTATGGCGGTGATCGTTCCCCGAAGGTGATCGGGGACGGGTTCGCGTTGCGCATGGGACGCCTCCGCCACAGCCGCGTCGATCAGCTCGATCACACTCCGCGATTTGGGCGCTCCAGCCAGGTAGATTGCCGCTTCGGCCAGGACGATCCTTCCCTCGGGCATCCCGATCTGGGCTACGATTGCCAACGCGTGTCCGGCAATAATCAGGGCTTGCGGGTCGGCGAGCCCGACGTCCTCGGCGGCAAAGATTGCCAGACGGCGGGCGATGAAGCGGGGATCTTCTCCGGCGACTATCAGGCGGGCAAGGAAGTGAAGGCTGCCCGCGGCATCGGAGGCGCGAAGCGACTTGATCAGCGCGGAGGTCAGCTCGTAGTGGAGCGACCTGTCGATTCCGGCCGAGGGGATTTCGGGCAGGTTTTCCAAATCCGCCGGAAGCACCGGGACCGGGTCCAGGAGTCGCCGCTCGGGATCGTCCCGGGCCACGATGGCCAACGCTTCGACGATCTGGAGGGCCTTCCGCGCGTCCCCGCTCGATCGGCTGGCGATCTCTTGAACCACATCATCCGGAATTGTCATACCCTCTTCGTTAGCGCCTGCGATCACGATCTCCGCGATCCCGCCGGCGGAGAGGGCGCCCATGCGAATCACGGTGATTCGCGAGAGAAGAGCCGGCGAGAGGGTTGCGTACGGGTTCTCGGTGGTGGCGCCGAGGAGCGAGAATGCACCCTCTTCGGTCGGAGCGAGCAGGGCATCCTGTTGAGTTCGCGAGAAGCGGTGGATCTCGTCGATGAAGACCACCAACTCGCCATCGCCGCTGCGGAGGCGCGCCAGGCCCCTGGCAGAGATCTCCTTGATATCGCGGACCCCGGCGGTGGTGGCCGAGAGCGCGGCGAACTCGGCGTTTCGGCGGTCGGCGACGATATGGGCGAGAGTGGTTTTACCGATCCCCGGGGGGCCTGCAAACACCGCGGCTACAGTCCGTTTCGACGCGATCAGCCGTTCAATCGGCCCACCGGAGCCTAGGAGGTCCTCGTGCCCGTGGAGTTCCGAGATCGAGCCAGGGCGGATTCTGGCAGCCAGTGGCTTTCGATCCAGAGAGAAAAGCCCGTCCACGACACCGCTATCCCCGCTGCACCGGACGGACCGTGAGGCCAAGCGGAGCGAGTGTCGCCGCGTCCAGCTGCTTGGGGGCCTGGGTCATCAGGTCGATCCCGCTCTGCGTCTTCGGGTAGGCGATAATCTCCCGAATGTTGGTCTCGCCCGCCAGTAGCGCGGCGAGCCGGTCGATCCCGATGGCAAAGCCGCCATGGGGCGGGGCACCGTAGCGGAATGCTTCGAGCAGGAAGCCGAAGCGGGAGTTCGCGGTCTCCTCGTCGATCCCGAGGGTAGAGAAGATTCTCCGCTGAATATCAGCCCGATGGATCCGGATTGAACCCGATCCGAGTTCCCAGCCGTTGAGTACCAGGTCGTACGATTGAGAGCGTACACTTAGCGGGTCGGTCTCGAGTAGGTCGAGGTCCTCCTCGTTGGGCATGGTGAAGGGGTGGTGAGCGGAGATTGGCTTTCCAGCTTCGTCGAGACCCTCGAAGAGGGGAAAGTCCACCACCCAAAAGAGATCGAGTTCCTTTGGATCGGCGAGGTGGCGGCCACGCTCCAGGCGAATCTGCCCAAGGGTGGTGACCGCCTTCTCCCACTCGTCGGCAACCAGAAGAATGACGTCGCCGTCGCCGGCACCAGTCTGTTCCAGCAGTTGCTCCACTTCGGACCGGTCCAGCAGCTTGGAGACCGGTGAGGAGATCGAGTAACCCTCGCCGTCCTGCGCAACTTTGACCCAGAGAAGGCCCTTGGCTCCCAGTGCTCGGGCTCTCTCCACCAATTGGTCGAGACGGGCCCGGCTCAGCGATGTGGGCTCGGGATCGAGAAGGGCGGCGACGTGAGGTGCCGAGAGGGCTCGGACCTCGGTCTTGGCGAACACCCCGGTGACGTCGACCAGCGGGTGGCCGAAGCGCCGGTCGGGCTTGTCGGAGCCGTACCTGCCCATCGCCTCCCTCCAACTGATCGTACCGATGTCTACGGTGCGCCCATCAAAGACGTTGGCAATGACCCTCGCCATGGCGTTGGAGATGAACCGATGCACGTCCGCCTGTCCGACGAAGGAGGCTTCGACGTCGAGTTGGGTGAACTCGAACTGCCGGTCCGAGCGCAGGTCCTCATCGCGAAGGCATCGGGCGATCTGGTAGTAGCGGTCGAATCCCGCCACCATCAACAGCTGCTTAGCGATCTGGGGCGACTGGGGCAGCGAGTAAAAGCTCCCCGGTTGGGTTCGCGAGGGGACATAGAACTCCCGGGCGCCCTCGGGGGTCGGCGTCCAGAGCAATGGCGTCTCGATCTCTACGAACCCCTGCTCCTCCATTGCGGCGCGGATGGCGGAGTTGATCTGGGCGCGCAGGCGAAGATTCCGTTGCATCCGCTCGCGGCGGAGGTCGAGGTAGCGGTGGCGCAAACGGGTCGCCTCTTCCACTTCGACGCGGTCGTCCAGAGAGAAGGGAATTGGCTCGGCTTCGGAGAGTACGGTCACGATGCCATCGCGGATTTCGACGGAGCCGGTGGGGATCTGCGGATTCTCCGTCCCTTCCGGCCTCGGGAAAACCTCCCCGGATACCTGGACCACGTACTCGGGACGCAGGTCGTCCCGTTTTGCCAGCACGCACTGGACTATGCCGGTGTGGTCACGCACGTCTACGAAGACCAAGTGCTCCCCGTGCTGGCGAATCCGGTTCACCCAGCCGCAAATGCTCACGGAAGTACCAGGGGGAATCGCGGTAAGGTCGGCGGCGTAGGCCGTGCGCAACCCGGCGGCCACCGGCGAAGTCGAAAACGTCATTGTTCCTCCGACCGCAAGCCGTTCGGGGTGACCCGCGGTTATCTCCCAGTGTAAGGCGCCAAATCGGTGCTTAGTCGTTGCCGTTTTGCCGCTTTTGCCATAGCGCGAGATTGTGTCCCGCAGCTCCGGGTCCCGGTAAGCGCCGGTTGCGAGCGTTGAGCTAGCCGGCGAGCGCGGCAGCGATTGCCTTGCCGACCCCTTCCACGGCTACCAGGAAGCCGTCGTGCCCGACCGGAGAGTCGACAACGGCTACCTCGGGCTGGCTGGGGAGAAGACTGGCGATCTCATACTGCTGGTGCAGGGGGTACAGGCGGTCGCTGGTAATTCCTACGACGGCTACCTCTGCCCTCACCGAAGCGAGCGCCGCCACCAAGCCCCCGCGATTCCTGCCCACGTTGTGGTGGTTCATCGCCTCTGACAGCCGAATGTAGGAGTTTGCATCGAACCTGTTCACCAGCTTGGTTCCGTGGTGTTGCAGGTAGGACTCGACCGCGTAGAGCCCGCCATCGCGCACCGGGATTCCATCTGCGTTCTTACCGAAGCGCTCTTCGAACTCCTCGGGACTACGGTAGGAGATCTGGGCCAGTTGGCGCGCCATCGAGAGGCCGCGACGGGGCGAGCGGTTGTAGTGCAGGTAATCACCACCGCAGTAGTCGGGATCCTCCTTGATCATCTGTATCTGCAGGGATGAGAGTGCTATCTGCTCGGCGGTTGCGACAGCTCCGGTGGCGAGAATGATCCCCTTCGCGGCGGCGTCCGGGTACTCAATGAGCCACTCCAGAGCCCGCATCCCCCCCATGGATCCACCGACGATAGCGGCCCACCGGTCAATCCCCAACGCCTTTGCAAAGCTCCGTTCCACCCGGACCTGGTCGCGGATGGTGATGTAGGGGAAGCGCGAGCCGTACGGCTTGCCGTCGGGCGCGATTGAGGCGGGGCCGGTGGTGCCGCGGCAGCCGCCGAGGACGTTCGGACAGACCACGAAGTAGCGGTCGGTGTCGATTGCCCGCCCCGGTCCGATTAACCCATCCCACCACCCCGGGGTCGGGTGCGCCTGGTTGGCCGGTCCGGCCGCGTGAGAGTCGCCGGTAAGCGCGTGAAGCACAAGTACCGCATTGGTTGCTCCGAAGTTCAGCTCCCCCCAAGTTTCATAGGCAACTTCGATCGGCCCGATCGTGGACCCATACTCTGTAAGGAAGCCGTCACCTTCAGAAAGGGCCTGGTATCGCCGCAAGTCTGCTCCTGGGGACGTCGAGCCAAGCTCAGTGGCCTTTTGCAGCACGAAACCCAGCCTCCAGATCGGCGATGATGTCATCGATGGTCTCGATCCCAACGCAGAGACGTATTAGGTCCGGCGTCACCCCGGTGGCGAGCCGCTCCTCCTCGGTGAGCTGCGAGTGAGTGGTAGAGGCCGGGTGGATTGCCAGGCTCCGGGTGTCGCCGACGTTGGCGAGGTGGCTGAAAAGTTCCAGTCCCTCAATGAAGCGTCGGCCAGCTTCAACTCCACCCTCGATGCCGAAGCCGATGATGGCGCCGGCCCCGCGGGGAAGATACTCCAGCTGGCGATGGTGCCACGGACTCGACCCGAGGCCGGCGTAGGAAACCCAAGAGACCTCGTCCCTCGCCTCCAGCCATGTCGCAACCGCAAGGGCGTTTGCAACGTGGCGCTCCATCCTCAGGCTGAGCGTCTCGAGTCCCTGGAGGAAGAGGAATGCGTTGAAGGGCGAGATTGCGGCGCCGATATCCCTCATGTACTGAAGGCGCGCTTTCAAAGCGTACCGAGCGGAAAAGAGGGGTTCCGGCAGCTCGGAGAAGACTAGGCCGTGGTAGCTAGGGTCGGGTTCGGTAAAGTTGGGAAACCTTCCTGATTTCTCGTAGTCAAACCTTCCTCCGTCGACCACGATTCCGCCTATCGAGGTCCCGTGGCCACCAAGGAACTTGGTGGCCGAGTGGATGACGATGTCTGCTCCGTGCCGGAGTGGCTGGGCCAGGAATGGGGTGGCGAGGGTGTTGTCTATTACCAGCGGAATCCCGTTGTCGTGGGCGACCGTGGATATGCCGACAAAGTCGATGATGTCCCCGCGCGGATTGCCGATGGTCTCGGCGTAAAAGGCCCGGGTTTCCGGTCTCACCGCGCTCTTCCACTCCTCGAGATCGTCCGGATTGTTTACGAAGGTGGTGGAGATGCCGAGCTTTGCAAGTGTGTAGTGGAGAAGGTTGTAACTACCCCCGTAGAGCGACGAAGAGGCGACTATGTGGCCCCCGGATTCGGCCAGATTCATCAAAGCCACGGTCTCTGCGGCCTGCCCGCTCGACGTAGCCAGAGCTGCGGTGCCACCCTCGAGGGAGGCAACTCGGTCCTCGAAGACCGCCTGCGTCGGGTTGCCCAAACGCGTGTAGATGTTGCCCAGCTCCTCGAGGGCAAACAACGCCTCGGCGTGGGCAGTGTCCCGGAATACATAGCTGGAGGTCTGGTAGATCGGCACGGCACGTGCGCCGGTGGCCGGGTCGGGTGCCGCTCCCGCGTGCACCTGTCGGGTTTCGAAGCCCCACTGGGTCATTGCTCTCTCCTTGGAGTTGATTTGCTGATTTGCGATCGACTTGTTTTGGGAACCGGATTTACAGGGGCCATAGCCCGTAATATGGCGCTTAAACGCTGCCGTCCGGCATGTCGGAGGGGTCGCGTTGCCCACCAGCTGGCGAGAGGCGGCAACAGCTGCGTGCGCGCGGCATCAAGATCTCACGTGAGGTCGGGGCCGCCATTTTGGGAGCCGAAGCTCCGGTGCCCCGCCACGGCAGCCGTTGGCCGGGGATGGTGCAGAGTGGTGTTGGAACGTTCACGGCAAGCCTCCCAGTTTCAAGGGAAACCAACCAGTCCGGTTTCCCGCCTTGCTGACGTCGCCGCCAGCCAGCTCTTCCTCCGGTAGCACCGTCTTGCGGGAGCGGTTGCCATCCTGCCATGCCGGAGGGCTTGGGGCAAGATTCTTGAGCTATTCACGAGTATATCGGAAGCGATCTGCCCGGCCTTCAATCGGAAGTTGGAATTGTTGAATACGAGTAGCGAAATAAACCAGTATCCGCGTAAGGCCGCCGCTGTCGGCAAGCGTCAGTCGAGGAGCGTCATCGCCCCTCGGGCGAGGAGACTCTCTGCCACCCGGGTGCCGGTCTCCACCGGATCGCTGCCGTTGGCACTCGCCTTGAGCAGGGTGCGCCCATCCACGGAAGCAACGACTCCCTGCAGCGTGAGTTCGCCGTTGCCCCATTTGGCGTAGCCTCCTATCGGGAGGGAACAGCCGGTTCCAAAGGCCGCGAGAAGCGCGCGCTCCGCCAGCACCTCGGCTTCAGTGGCGGCGTGGTTTACGCGGGAGAGGATATCGAGCGCATTCGTGTCCCCGCTGGAACACTCGATCGCGATCGCTCCTTGCCCGATTTGGGGACAGAGCAACTCCGGGTCGAGGCGCTCGAACGGTATGTCGTTGATGCGAAGCCGGTCTAGCGCCGCTGCTGCGACGAAGATAGCGTCCAGATCGTCCAAGCGCTGGAGACGGGTGCGGATATTTCCCCGAATTGGCACGATGTTAATGTCCGGTCTAATCATCCTGAGCTGGGCGCCGCGGCGAACTGACGAGGTTCCGACGCGTGCTCCCTGGGGCAGCTCGGCCAGCGTGCAGCCCGCCAAGACGTCTCTCGGGTCCGCCCTCTCCAGGAACGCCCCCACTCGCAATCCCGGGGTCGAGGCGGTTGGTAAATCCTTTGCGGAGTGGACGGCGACGTCGGCGCGCCCATCAATTATGGCCGCCTGGATCTCCTTGACAAAGACGCCTTGCCCGCCCATTTCGTGCAGGGAGTCGGAGATACGCCGATCTCCCTCGGTCTCCGCTATCACCAACTCATAGTCGGTAGCGGCTAAAGTGGCAAAGATATTTGCCTGGGCAAGGGCAAGTTCCGACGCCCGCGTTGCAATCCTTAGCAAGTTTCGTTCCCGCTGCCTGCAGGGCGAGCCAGAGCTGCGCTGTTCACAGCCCGAATATGGACTTGAAGTCTTCGACGAAGCTTGGATTCTCCGCTGCTGCGCCGAGTTCGCGGAGCGAGCTTGCTGGTGAGTGGAGCAGCTTGGCTACTATGCGGTGGGTGAGCATCTCCATCTCGAGCTGAGTGGAGGGATCGAGGTCGTGAAATTTTTTCAAGGTCCGCTCCATCTCTTGAGAGCGTACCGCTTCCGCCCGGGTGTAAAGCTCCTTGAGCAAGGGGTTCAGATCCTGAACACGCTCAAGTTCCTCGAAAAGATCGAGTTCGGATTCGATGATTTCCTCCGCGTCGCCGACCGCAAACTCGCGCTGGGCAAGCTGGCTCGAAACCATCTTGTTCACTTCGTCGAGATCGAAGAGGGCCACCCCGTTAACTCCGGCCACCAGTGGGTCGACGGAGCGCGGGCGACAGAGATCGACGATCTTGAGATCGACCTCGCTACCGAGATGAGTGCGGTCGAGCAGGTAGTGGCTATTGGAGGTGGCGAAGATGAGGGAGTCGAAAGAGGAGAGCGAATCTGGCAGCAGTGAGGCTGGCATAGTGTCCACCGCTACCAGCTCGGCGCGGATCCGCGACAGCCTCTCCTCGAGCGCCGACAGCACCGTTACCTTCGCACCCCGGTCTCGCAAAATCTTCGCAACCTCGGCGCCAATGGTTCCGGTTCCGACCACGCCGACGCGAGGGGCTCCGCCCTCGGCCAGCGCGATGCTGGCAGCAACCGAGGTAACCGAAGCATTTCCGGCGCCGATTGCTGTCTCGCTCCGTACTCGCTTGGCCACCTCGAGCGCATGTTCGAAAATCCGGGTGAGTTTGGAGCGCGCGAGCCCACACTCCCTCGAGATCGTGATTGCCGCCTTGGTCTGGGCTTGGATCTCGCTCTCGCCGATGATGGCGGACTCAATTCCACTTGCGACCCTGAGCAGGTGGCGAATTGCGGACGGCCCGTACAGTACTCTGGCCATCCCTTGAAAACTCGCGTCGTCGAGCCCGAGTTCGGCAGCAAGAATTCTGGCTACCTCGTCAACGGTGGCATGGAACTGTGAGGCGAAAAAGTAGATCTCGACTCTAGCACAGGTAGCGAGAACCACCGCCTCGTCGAGCGGAGTCGATGACGCCATTGAGTCGAGTAGCCGATTCCGTAGGCTCGCCTCGCCTTCGCGGGTGAGCGCGCAGGCGTGAAACCCTTCACCTACCTCTGCTTCGGATATACTCACAGCGATCAACGACACACTCAACCACCGACTTCAACAGGAACACAAACTTTCTCTAAGTTTAACCCCATATCGGTGATCAACCGGAATCGGCTTAGCCGGCACGCTCCCACAAGTCTTAAGCCTTGTTGGAAAGGCCGCTTGCGGCTTCAGTCGCGGCTCTTATCGCCTGGCTGAATCCGGAACGCAGCCCCGACCGTTCCAGTTCGGCAAGCGCTGCTGCCGTCATTCCGCCTGGTGACGTCACGGCCAGTCGAAGAGTCCTGGGGTCGCTTCCGCTCTCTCTGGCGAGCACCCCCGCGCCAATAACCGTCTCGCGCGCCAGCTCCAAGGCGAGCGATGCGGGTATCCCGCGGGCTATGCCGGCCTCCTGCATCGCCTCCATGACCATGAAGAGGTAGGCGGGCCCACTCCCGGAGATCGCGGAGACTGCGTTGAACATCCCCTCTTCCACCTCGTAGGCACGCCCAACCCAGGCGAACATTGCCTTCGCCTCGGACAGGAGGTCGGCGGAGTCCGCACCTGCCGCAAGCGCACAGACGCCGGCCTTAACCGAGACCGGCGTGTTTGGCATGGCCCGCACGATCTGCCGTTCGCCAGAGATCCAAGCGGAGAGCTGGTCCAGCGTGATGCCGGCGGCGATCGAGATCACTCCGCCAGGGGGTAGCGCGCCAATTACGGCCGATATCTGATGGGGCTTCACTGCTACCAGATAGTTGCGCGCCTGCTCGAGCCGGTCGCAGGCGACCACCCGCGGGTTTGTGGCGACTACGCGGTCCACAGAATCCCGCTGTCGGCTGTATACACCCAGCTGAAAGCTTTCGGGAGCAGCATCGGCAAATCCTGCGGCCAGCGCACCACCCATCTTTCCCGCACCAATTACCAGCAAATCGAGCATGGAACCAACAGTAGTGGAGCTGGGATGAAATGCTCTCTGCGTTTGGCTCCTGGGGCGTGCGGAAAGAATGAAGCGACAAAGCGTTCCACGATGCTTCAGGAATGCGGCGTGGTCTAGACGGCGACCTTCTCAAGGGTGACTGCGTAGCCGAGCGTCTCGATACGCTTATGGAGCCGGTTGACCTCCCGAAGTGGATCGTTGTAACGCTCGAAGTAATTCGCGCCGGGATCTTGATGGAACGTTTTCTTCGTCAAGAGGTGCCACGAGATCCCAAGGATGGAGTGCGCTGTCGCAACGGTCGCGATGCTTGGCCCTCGGCTCCTCGAGATACGCCTGTAGTGCCCCCAAGGTAGGTGCCCCTCGTTCTGGCGGCTGCCTCGGAGCGAACC
>JAKARV010000047.1 GCA_021819205.1 Actinomycetes bacterium
GCGGCGGGCACCGGCGACGAGCATCCCGTCGGCCAAGCCACGGGCGTCCATGCAGGTTCCGCAGCAGCCGACTTCTCCGCCGTGGCGGAGCACGGTAGTCACCATGCGGTCGAGGTGATAGTAACCGTCGGGCACCTTTTGATTTGAAAGCGCGCAACCTACCGCGTCGCCGAAGCAAAACATCCGCACTTCGAAACCCGGGCGCCGGGAGAGCGCACCGGCGAGGCGGAGACCGTTGTAGGAGCGTTCGGTGCCGTAGGGCGGATCGTTCAAGACGACGAGGACCTTCATTTGCTGACGTTTCCTTTCCTTGCGTTCGGACCTGGCGAGTTGGTGGAGATGGTGGTTTGGTAGGCGTCGGCGAGCAGTTCGGCGGCTTTTGCCATCTCTCCCGCTGTGGTAGCGCGCCCGAGCGATAGCCGCACGGCGCCGAGGGCGACGTCAAGCGGGGCACCAAGGGCGATGAGCGTTGCATTTGGGGCATACTCGCCAGCGTGGCAGGCCGACCCCGTGGACGCGGCAAGCTGTGGGATGCGGGCGAGAACGTCCGCACCAAGGACGCCGGGAAACGACACCAGCAACGTATTTGGAAGGCAGGCTTCTTTTGGAGTGTGGCGGATGACGCCGGAGATTTTTGTCGAAAGCGCTTTCCAGAGGTCATCGCGGAGTTTGGCGATTCGGAGGTGGTCATCCATGAGGCGGCTAACGGCTAGTCGAGCGGCGGTACCCAAACCGACGATTCCCGCCACGTTCTCGGTTCCGGGGCGCATCCCGCGCTCTTGGCTCGCGCCGACGACGAGAGGCGAGAGTGGTGTGCCCCTGCGGATGTAGAGGGCGCCAACGCCCTTCGGGCCGTAGAACTTGTGGCCGGCGATCGACAGCAGGTCGACTTTGAGCTCTGCGATCGAGACCGGGATCTTGCCAATAGCCTGGGCAGCATCGGTGTGGGTGATCGCGCCGCGGTCTCGCGCTGCAGCGGCAAGTTCGGCTACAGGCATGAGCGCCCCGGTCTCGTTCTGGGCAAGCATGACGCTCAGGAGCGAGACGTTGTCGCCGATTGCCGCAGCGGCGGTGGCAAGATCAAGACTTCCCGATCTGCCGATTGGGAGCCGGGTAACGAGAAACCCCGACGCTTCCAGGAGAGCGGATGGGGCTGTGGTCGCAGGGTGCTCGACGGCCGAGATGACGATGCGCCGCCGCGACTCTGGTGCCATTGCCGCGACACCGCGGATAGCCATGTTGTTTGATTCTGTCCCGCCCGAAGTGAAGACGATCTCCTCGGGATCGGCACCAATGAGGGTGGCGACCTGCTCTCGTGCCTCTTCGACCGCCAGCCGGGCGCGGCGGCCGAGCACATGGTCGCTCGAGGGATTTCCGTACTCGGTGCGCATATACGGTTCCATGGCGTCGGCGACCTCGGGCGCGATTGGTGTCGTGGCGTTGTGGTCGAGGTAGATCACCGGCGCCAGCGTTTCCTCAATCATCGCCGCCTCCCGGCGGTCCGGGAGGAGCGTCTGACTTCTCCCGATGGGCAAGCTTTTGGCTTCAAGGGGAGGGGAGAGTCAAGCCCGCTTTCGACGGGGAGTCCGGCCTGGCGCCACTCGGGCAACCCATCTTCCAGGCAACGCGCGTGGTGTCCTCGGGCACGCAACAGGGCGACCGCTTCCGGGGCGAGGAGGCAGAGCGGCCCGCGGCAGTAGGCGACGACTTCGAGGTTGAGGTCGAGTTCGTCAAGGCGAGCTTCGAGGTGTTCCACGGGGAAGGAGCGGGCGCTCGGGATGTGGCCCGCCGCATACTCCTCCTCGGGACGTACGTCGATCACAACGACCTCTCCGTGCTGAATGCGCGCTAACAGCTCACTCCGGGAGACCCGCTCGGTATCCGCGGAACCGGTGTCGATCGACCGGAGGATCTGATCGACTTCGGCTAAGCGTGCCCGGGCCAGATCGTTGAGGGCACCGACAAAACGGCAGACCTCCTCGCCGGCGGCCCGATAGAAGACGCGGGTCTTCTCCCGGCGGATCTCGACAAGACGGGCTTGGCGCATCACCTGCAGGTGGGCCGAGGCCGTTGTCAGCTTGAGCCCTGTCGCCGCCGCTAGGGCTTCCACGCTGCGCTCTGCCTGGCAGAGGAGGTCGAGCAGCTCGATCCGTTTGGGGTGCACTATGACCTTGCCAATCCGCGCCAGTTGCTCGTATAGATCTGCGCGGCCTTCCGTATCATGTTCCATAGATCTATAGAATAAAGTGTTCCCTTTGGCCGGGGGTTGTGATTGCCGAAATTTCGTGGCGCGGGGTTTGGCGGTCGCGCTCGAGCTTTTTCGGGGCGGCGCAAGCTGCCGGCTGGCACGTGGGCTGAAAGGGCGCTTTCAACCCCGTCTTCTTCACCGGCTGTAGTTCAGGATCGATACCAACATCGATGGGGGTGCGGTTGGAAAGTTGGAGCCGTGGGCTGTAGAAAATGGCAACACACCGTCTAGGCCGTTCGCCGGCGACTTCGCGAATGCGGCTGCGTGGCCATTTTGGCGACCCTCGAAGGCGACCGTTTTCCAGAAACAAACCCGGTCCGCGCCGCACCAACGTGGATGCGGAACACGCGCAGCCGGCTCAGCTGGACTTGGCCGCAAATCCGCGCAGCCACTAAATCTTGCATGATTCCTTTACGGATCACGCCGGTTCGGCGTGACCTGCCCGCGGCGATCGTGCTCGGCATGTCAACCGGCTTTCCGGACCCTTGATAAATATTTTTCGGGTTTATGGCTTGACCTTCCAGTGGACTGGATGGTTTACAGTTGGTTTTGGGCGAAGTCGGGTTTTTCACGCGACGGTGTTGTTGTCGGCCCTTGAGAGAGATGAGAAGAGGAGAGTGCCGTGGAATGTTGTGAAGTTGGCGTGGAAAACAAGCCCGGCCAGCCACCAAAGGGCGAGGGCTACGACCTTGCCATCGTCGGATCGGGTAGCGCGGCATTCGCGACTGCGATAGCGGCATCGCGCTTGGGTGCGTCGGTCGCCATGGTTGAGCAGGGGCTCATCGGCGGCACTTGCGTCAATGTCGGCTGCGTTCCGTCGAAGGCGCTCCTGGCCGCCGCGGAGGCGCGTCATGTTGCCTTGGGCCAGCGCTTTCCCGGCATCAGCACCAGGGCGGGCGGCGTTGACATGGCGGCTCTCATTGCTGGTAAGGAGTCGTTGGTCGAGACGTTGCGCCACGAGAAGTACGAGGATCTTGCCGAGTTGTACGGCTTCACGATCGTTTACGGGCATGGCCGATTTACCGCCGAGGGAAGCCTTGTTGTGGGCAGTGACCAGGTGGATGCGGACAGGTACGTCATCGCTACCGGTGCGGTACCCTGGGCACCTCCGATCCCCGGGCTTGCCGAGGCCGGCTACCTGACTTCGACGACTGCGATGGAGCTTGACCACGTTCCTGACTCGGTGATCGTGATCGGTGGCAACGCGGTCGGTCTCGAGCAAAGCCAGCTGCTGTCCCGGTTGGGCGCGAAGGTCACCGTCGTCGAGGCGCTTCCCCGTATTGCACCATTTGAGGAGCCGGAGGTGTCCGCGGCGTTAAGTACGATCTTCGGCGACGAGGGGATCTCCGTCAACGCCAGCGCAACCGTCACGAGGGTGATCCGGGAAGGTGGAAGCGTCATTGTGGAGATCGAAACTCCCCAGGGAGCAAAGGCGCTTCACGCCGAAGCCGTGCTCGTTGCGACCGGCCGCCGCCCGAACACGGGCGACCTCGGGCTCGATGAGGTCGGGGTGCGCGTTGGGCCGCGTGGCGAGGTCATCGTCGATGGGGAGCTTCGCACGACGAACCCGCTCATCTTCGCGGCTGGGGACGTCACCGGGCATCCGCAGTTCGTCTATGTGGCGGGCATGCATGGCGGGATCGTCGCCGAGAACGCGCTATCTGGCGCCCATCGCCGCGTGGACTACCGCACGCTCCCCCGGGTCACGTTCACTTCACCCCAAATCGCATCGGTTGGCATGACCGACGAGGATGCTGCCCGAAGCGGCATCGACTGCGAGTGCCGGGTGCTCTCGCTTGCCAGCGTTCCCCGCGCCATCGTCAACCGCGATACCCGTGGCGTAGCCAAGGTGGTTGCCGAGCGGAGCACCGGCCGCGTTCTTGGGATCCACCTTCTTGCCGAGGGCGCAGCAGATGCGATTCTTGCCGGCGTCTACGCCCTAGAAGCTAAGTTTACCGTCGAGCAGTTGGCAGCTACATGGACTCCGTACCTGACCATGGCCGAAGCGATCAAGCTTACCGCGCAGTCGTTCTTTGGTGACGTGGCCGCGCTCTCGTGTTGCGCAGTATGAGCCGCCTGCCTTGACTTCGATCAGAGTTACATCGAGAGCGGCCAAGCGGAGGAAGCGGTGCATCGGGTGGGCTTTTTGCGCTTTCAACGCCGATCTCGAGATACGACCCATCCGCTAACAGACCGAGGAGCGGGCGCGAGCCCACATCTGTTTGCGGATGGCCTCCTACTGCGTGAGCCTGCACATGAGGAGATCTTTGCTCCGATGCTTTTCGCAGACGGCGGCGTCGAAGGCTGCCCGGTCGACCAAGTGGACATTGACGCCCTCGGGGTAGAGACCTTGGGCCTTTGCCCAATCTCGGAATCGTTGCTTGCTCGCTAGGTGCCACCACATGCAAGTAGGGGCTAGGGTGACGAGGAAGCGGTCCTTTGTCTGCGCATAGGTGCGGGCCACTGCACGGATCTGGTCGCGGCGCCACCTGTTTCGCCGCCTTGGTGAGCTCGTCCATCCCTTGGCGGTTCTTGTGGCTTCTCGATCCATAGAGCCTGGCCGAGAAGACGGTAACGATCTCGAGCACATCATTGGCAAGGTCTTCCTCGAACGAGGAATCTTCTGAAGCATTGATGATGATGACTTCAGTGCCAAAGTGCTCGCACAGGCTGAACGCCAGTTCTGCTCCAAAGCGCAAAAGCCGGTCCTTGTGAGAGATCACGAGCCGCCCGACCTCTTTCGAGCAGATCCTCGCGATGAGCTGCCTCAAGCCCTTCTTCTGGTGGTTGAGTTTCGATCCGACGTCGTCGATGACCTCGTAGGCCCAGCCGTTCGCCGCCGAGAATGACTCCAACAGTGCGACCCGGCGCACGAGGTCATCTTTCTGTCCCGCAGTGGAGACCCTGGCATAAAGCAGCGTCACACGCTCTGAGGGTGCATGGCGTGGAGCCAGGTGGCGCAGCTTTGCGAGGTCGTAGCGCCGTCGCCCTCCGGCGGTGCGCTCTGGCGCATTGATGCGGCCCTCGGCTTCCCAGCGCCTAAGTGTGCCGGGTGCGACTATTCCGAATCTTTGAACCACCACTTCCAAAATCTTTGAACCACAGAACCAAAATCTTTGGACCACCGTACCGGAGTCTTTGGACCAGGCTCTCCTGATCCCTCACGCTTGCTTCCAAGCTAGCTCAGCCATCCGCCGGGGACGGGCTTTTAGCCCTCGGCTTTCGCATTGACTCTCCTTTCATCTCGAGGCGCATCGAATCGCGCACCAGGCGGTCGAGGATCGAGTTGGCAACGGTCTGGTCCTCGAAGCTCTGGTACCAGGCTCCAACCGGGAGTTGCGAGGCGATGCTCGTGGATCCGGCACCGATCCGCTCGTTGAGGATGTCGAGGAGCTCACGGCTGCCGCGCGAGGCGATGGGGGCCGATAGTTTTCACGACTAACCTCAGTACCGCTAAAGCCAACACGTTTGCCGAACCTGTGCAGGGCAGCGCCTAAATCGGCACAGGTTCGCTCACGCCCGGTCGGCGAACCGTCCGGCGTCGACGCTGTCTACCAGGTGGGCGGCCGGACCCCGGGTTCATTGCGAGGAATGCGGCGACGGGTACGTCCGGGAGGCAGCTGTCGCGGAGCCGTTTGATCGATGTCTGAGTTTGATCGAGAGTGTGGGACATCTGCGCCTCCGATGGCGATGCCTGGCGTGGCTTGGTTGCCTCGGTGACGATCAGGTGGAGGTGGAGCATCTCTGGGCAGTTCCGATGAGCGCAACGACTTTGGGGGCTCAAGACGTGGGAAGCATTGCGCCATCTTGAAGCGATTGTCGAGCCAAAAAGTGACTGCTGCAGGCGACGAGAAATGGCGACTTACTCTTCATGCACGATGATCGCGCAGATGGCGTCCTCTGGGCACTCGGCGGGATCAGCAGTCTCTGCTCGTTGGGCCAGATCCTGGAGTTCTCGCCTGGTCGCTTGCAGCTGGGTAATGCGCTCGTCGATCTGAATGAGATGCTTGTGGAGGAGTTCGCGTACGTGAAGACAGGGTGCCCGGCCCTCCGTGCGCATCGCGAACACCTGCCCTATCTCCCGGAGCGTGAGTCCTGCTGTCTGGGCGCGCTCAACGAATCGAAGGCGCTGGATGATCGTGTCATCGTAGAACCGGTATCCATTCGCCTCTCGATCCGGGGGCGGAAGAAGCCCGATCTCCTCGTAGTAGCGGATCGTTTTTACCGAGAAGCCACTCGCCTCCGCCACCTCCCCGATCTTCATACGGCACCTCCGTGACTTTCCAGTTTACTGGAGATGCGGTCGAGCTGCCACGACGCTAAAGGACGGATGCCGGGGTATTTGGGCGCGGGTAACGCTTGCCAAAATGTTGGCGATAGAGCCGTACGGGCGGTCGCAGACACTTGCGCTTACGCTGTGGCGGCGACAACCCGCGATGCACCTTTTCGAAGGTAGGCGGAGTCCGGACAACGCCCGCGGTGGCAAGTTCGCGCCGTACCGGGATTGAGGGCTAGCTTGCCACGCGATGCCGGAGTGTTTACACCGGTCAGCCGTGGTATCCGGGCTAAGTGGAGCGGGCGTTGCCGGGTACCCGGTGCGATCAGATCGGTACCATTTCTCCGGGAACGTGGGGCAGCAAGAGGTCGGCGAGTCCGGCAACCGCGAAGGCTGTGCGCAGGGAGCGCTGATCTTGGGTGAAGTGCGCCCAGCCGTCGGTATGGACGGCTAGGATCCTGGGCTGTCCGAGGATCCTAGCGGCTTCGATCACGGCCTCGTTGCTCAGGGTGATGTAGCCCTCAACCGATGGACTTCTGGTTCCGCCGGCAAAAAGCACAGCGATGTCGAGTGCGGGGAAGCGGGCAGCGACCTCGTGGACGAGTTCGAGCGAGGCGTTGTCTCCGCTTACATAGATGCTTGGCGCTCCCTTGGCGCAGAGCACGAACCCGGTGACCGGCCCCAACACCGTATCGGCGCCCTCGGGGCCATGGAGCGCCGGAACCGCGGTTACCGTAACGCTGCCGACCTGGTGGGTTGACCACGGATCCAATGCCACCGCCGTTCCGGCAAGGCGCTCGGCTCCTTTGCGTGTGGTTAGAGTGAGCGGCACGCTCTCCAGAAACTTGCGCCCTCCGCGGTCAAGGTTGTCGGGGTGCTGGTCGTGCGAGAGGAGGACGGCGTCGACCCTTCCTACGTGCTCGGGGGACCAGGTGGGGCCGGTGGTCTTGACCAGCGCACGCGATCCGATCGGGTAGGTGCCTGCCGGGTCGAAGGTTGGATCGACCAGGAACCGTGCGTCTGCCACTTCGATCACTACGGTTGGACCGTCCAGTGGAATCAAGGCGTTCATGGACCAGATTTTAAACTGGCTGGTTGGCGGCCTCCAGTGGCTGTTGAGCCAGTATTGGATAGAATCAAGCCAAAGAGACTCACTGGAGATTGCGTTGGTGGAGCGGGACCGGGGTAGGGTTGCAGTCGTCGTTAGCGACGGTGCTCCGCTGTTCGAGGCGGCGATCCCGCTCAGCGTCTTCGGGGTCGATCGCAGTGATTCCGGTGGTCCGCGCTATAGCGTGGTCGCGGTCACGGCCGGTGAAGGCAGCGCCACGACCACCGCTGGTATTCGAATCTCCGGACTAAGACCGTTATACGCTGCCCGTCGGGCCGGTATACTGGTCGTCTCGAGCTGGCGTAACCCGGAGGATCCGCCCCCGTACCCGCTCTTGGAGGAGCTGCGCCGGGCTCACCAGGAAGGCGCCATTGTTGTCGGCCTATGCCTAGGCGCGTTCGTTCTTGCCGCGGCCGGTCTGCTGGATTACCGCCGGGCTACCACCCACTGGCGTTGGGTGCAGCTCTTTGCGCGGATGTATCCGCAGGTCGAAGTGGACTCAACCGCTCTGTATGTCGACGAAGGTCGGATCATGACCTCAGCCGGAACCGCAGCCGGGCTCGACGCCTGCCTTTACCTGATCCGACGCGAGCAGGGAGCGGCTGCCGCGGCCGCAGTGGCGCGGCGCATGATTGCCGCTCCCCACCGGTCCCGGGGACAGGCCGAGTTGGCTGGGGCGGCTGGACCGGACACCTCGGGAGGCTCGCTGGACGGCGAGATCGGGGAGTTTCTCTCCTGGTTGGCCCTCCACTTGGAGCAACGCATGACCGTTGAAGCGATGGCCAGGCGCCTCAACATTAGCCGACGCGCGTTCGACCGCACATTCCGCGCCACTACTGGAACCTCTCCGCTGCAGTGGATTTTGCGTGAGCGGGTGGTGGCCGCCCAGCAACTGCTTGAAACCACCGACTTCAGCATCGAGATGATCTCCGTGGCCGTGGGTTTCGGAAGCTCCCTGAGTCTGCGTACCCACTTCAAACGCCTCGTAGGCGTCGCGCCCCAAAGCTATCGGGAGGCCTTCGCCATGCGAGGACGTCTTTATTCCAGCGGCGAGTAGCCCAGCTCGGCGTGGTCTATAAATGAGTGTCTTTCGCGGGTTCGCTGCGCAAACCGAGAGGAGCGGAGTTGCCGCTGTTGGTCTGGCCGCTCTATGAGTGCAAGTGGAGAGCAGCGTCAGTTGGGTGCCGGTCGCACTGGAGGCCCGAAACGGTTGCAGCACGCTTTGCTTGCTTCGTTGACGGTTGCAGGCTGCCAGCAGTCCTGGAGAGGGATGGCGTGTTGGTTGCGGAACCGGCTTTGCCTCAGGCTTGGCGGGCTACGTGAAGGGTCGCAACAGGCTGGTTTGCGGGGACGAAAGTGCCGACAACGTTCGAGTTCCAGGAGTGCTCGGACGGTATGAAAGTACCGCCGCAAGTGATGATGTAGAGGCGATTGGGGCCGCCGGTGCGGAATAGGATCGGTCCTTCGGTCCGCATCTGGACGTCGGAGTACGTGTTCAGGGCGACGGCGACGTACCGGATCGCCTCCCCGGACTTGCTGTAGACGGTCACGGTCATCCCCGGCTGCAGGTACCAGATCTTTTGGGCTGGCCCGTTTCCAAAGCCGACCCAGTCCACGTGGCCGGCAAGGATGGTGGGGCCGGAAGAGGCACCAGCCTGCGCGCCGCCGTTCCACCATCCCCAACCCTGTGCGATCGGTGGGATCGTGAGCACGCCCCCGGGATCCGGCTCGGGCTGGATTGGTATCTTGCTAAGGCCGAGCGCGGGGAGGGAGGCGGAGATCGGAACAAACGGGTGAGGCTTGGTCTGGGAGATAACCGGCTGAAAGCGCGACGGTTTCACCGTGTTGAAGGTCCGCCTTGGCGATCGGGTGGGAAGTTGATTGGTATTGGCAAGCCGGTATGCGCCCGCAGCTGCTAGCACCACTCCCACCCCTAAGGCACCCCATCGTAACGTCTTAGCTGGCACTGACATCTCCCACAGTGGCGATAATAGTAGCTAAAGCAGTTGTTCTAGCTATTTGTGGTTCAGACTATCGCTAATCCGTTGCCTTGTCTTTCAGGGAGCCGGCCTTGCCGCCGAGCGCGCCTTTCGGCTCTTGGTCAACCGTCCCTAAACACTCGGCGGAACTAAGTCCCGCCGAGTCGATGGCCCCGAACGGTCTTGGGCCACCCGTCCCACCGGGGGTATTCGCTCGCCCGTTCGAATCTGAAGCCGCTCGTGCGGTTGCCCTCTGGCCTTGCGAGCCCCGGTGTTCTTCACTCGCCGACCAGACAGGACCGCTGGCCCAGCGGCCGTGAACCGCACGACCGGAGTAGCAGCTCTCTCTTCCCCATGCTCTGCTGGAGTCGAGTCACACCTTCGCCGTTGCCGAGATCTTGTTGAGGGAACCGAGCCAGTGCTCGGTTCCCCATTGACTGGTGTAGGCCGGGTCGACGGCGATGACCATAGCCCAGCGTTGGATGCCATCTGGACCAGGCGGTCACGGAACTTAGCAGTGGGGATGCCCGAGACCATCCTGCGGAAGTGTCTCCCCCGCCTACCACGCGATGGGCGGTGCCCACCACGTTCCCGACCCATCTCCCTTGCGTCTTTGCAGTCGAGGTTCCCGATCACGATTGCCTGGCATCTGTGCTCCTTGGCGAGTGCAATGAGAGAGGAGATCGCCGCCCGGAGGTGTCCGTCACGGGTGGTGGCAGGTAGTCCGGCAAGCTCGATCGGGACCGTGACCGGCGGACCGACCCGGTTTCCCGAGGGGTCCACCACCACTGCGGCCAGATGACCGGCGTTGAGGTCAACACCTAATACCCGGTGTCCTCGGAGTTGGCCGATGGTGGGGGACTTCGTCTCCGGACACTTCCACGATGCGTCCAGGTACCAGCGCCCTTTGTCAGGTTGGAGAGATGTCGTAGCGCACGGCACCGGTGGCCAAAGGGAGTTTCCCGGGTGAAGAATCGGGTGGTCCAAAGATTTTGGCGGGCTGGTCCTAAGCTCGTGGAGTAGTCAGTTCGGGTGGAAACGGATGGTGAGGTTGCCCCATGGCTGGTCCTTCTCCCCGTCTGCGGTCAGGAACAGGCGCTCGGCACTCCAGCGTTTCCGCCATTGGGCTTCACTCATCTTTGCCTCGTCCAGGTGGTGACCAGTCTTGGCCAGGTGTTTTCCGCCCCGAAGAACGAGACCCTGCCATCTTTGAGACGTGCGTCCACTACGTCCAGGCGGCGGAGCACCTGGAGACGGCGCTGCTTCCCGTATCGCTCGGACATGGTGGCGTAACCACCGAGCTTGGCTCTGCGTTCGCCTACGGGGATCGAGAGCCGCTTTTGGATACGGGTGATCCGAGAGTAGAGGCTCGTGCGCTCGGCTTCGAGATTGCGCAGACCGAGACCGCAAGAATCCTCGCTCGTGCGGGTGGTTGCCCCTGCCCAGCGCGATGGGCTTCGGGCGGTCAAGGACCGCTTACGCTCCCGGCGGGAGTCCTTCTGGCCTTGGCATGTGAGGCTGCCCTGGCGGCACCGCTTCGCCAGGTCCTCATCCGGCGAGAGAGCCGAGGTGGGTGCCGACGGAGAAGAGGACCGGAGCATCGGCATCGGAGGCGGCGAGCCTGGTCCGCACGCGGGCACCAGATGGTAGGGCCACCACGAACGGTGGAGCACCTGGAGACGGCGCTTGGTCACCGGACCATTTTCCCCTGTGGTTGCGACACCTTGGCAGATTGAGCAAGAGCCATAGGCCCGACATTGCGTGCGGGACAGCGCAGGGCCTTCTCCGCACGGTTGCGGGCGGATTGCCGCCCGTAGAGGCGGGCACGGAAGCTGGTCAACACCCCGGTCATGTCCCGCACGAGATCGTCGTCGACTTCATCTGGGTCGAGCACTACCAGGCGTCGGCCATGAGCAGACAACGTTGCTTCGACCGGTTCTGCGTTCATGCGGGCCAGCCGGTCCCGGTGCTCAACGACGACGGCCGTCACCTTCGGGTCGGCGGGCAAACGGCGGAGTTTGGTACGTGACCCGCTCGTTCCCGAGCCGACCTCCGGCGGACCACCGGCTGTCCTGACTGTGCCGCCCACTCGCTCAACCGGGCCGCCTGGCG
>JAKARV010000019.1 GCA_021819205.1 Actinomycetes bacterium
ATCTGCTCACCGCTCGGCTCATCGGTTGGGCGGAATCCGATACCCGCTGGGTCCCATCCTCGTCGAGTTCGACGATGCGATCACGGGAAAGGCAGCGCCAGGAACCAAACACCTTGGCGGCAAAATCAGTGTCGATGGCTTTTGTCTCATCAAAGGTGAGTGCGTTGTACTTGTTTGCTATCCCCGCCATGAGTGCCTCGTCTTCGGCGACGATCAACACCTTGTAATCGCTCAAGAGATCAAGATCGACCGATTGACCAAAGCCCAAGCGGTGGAACTCCGGCCCGAAGGTGGCCTCATCGTCCATCGAATAGAGCGCTGCAGACTTTTCTCCCGCCTTTTGCTTGGAGGCATCGGCATAGATCCTCGGGGTCGCAGTCATGTAGAGACGCTTTCGGGCCCGGAGGAGGGAGGCATCGTGGACTCTTGTAAAGACCGAGGCGTCCTCATCTGCCAAAGTGATTCCGGTTGTCCGATGGGCCTCGTCGCAGATCACGAGGTCGAAGTCGGCCAAGTTCCCCAAGCGCTGGGCATCGATCACCGCCTGGATGGACTGATAGGTGGCAAAGATGACCTTGCGCTCATCTGGACCCACCCGGCTGAGATCTTTGACAAGCGTCGCCGGGTTGGTCGTGGTCACAAAGGCAAGATCCACCGTTCTGATGTCCTCGTTCGCCTTGCCAACTTTCGTGTCCGAACACACCGCAAATGCCACAAACGGAGTCGAGCTCTCTGCGGTCCACTCCCGCAGGCTTTGACCGATGAGCGAGATCGAGGGGGCGAGGAAGAGCACCGTTCCACCTGGTGGCGTCGTCTCTTCCATCAGGCGCAAAGAGGTAAAGGTCTTGCCGGTTCCACACGCCATGATGAGCTGACCTCGGTCATGGGTGCGAAAGCCTTCGATGACCCGGTCGATAGCTTCGCGTTGATGGGGGCGAAGATGTTTCTTTGTCGATCGATAAAGAGCGCTTGGCTCCTCCCAGTCGAATCGGCTCCAGTCGATGGGTGCTTCAGCCAAGTTTGCTCGCCCAATGCGAGTTACTGGAATGGTCTGGTCGCCAATTGCACGTTCGGCATGGGTTGACCAGTGATCGGTAGTGGTGAAGATGAGGCGGTTGGCAAAGGTCCTCGTTCCATCTCTGGTGAAAAAACTCCGGCCAGAGGCCGTGAAGAACGAGTCGATGTCAGCCTTTGCAACTGTATGGCTCCCAGAGTAGAACTTGCACTGGATCGCCCAGTACTCGTCGGCATGGGTCCGAGCAACGAGGTCGATTCCAGCATCAGACCCTTCTCGATCGGGCCATTCGCTCCAGAGCCAGACATTTGCAAGTTGCTCTGCGTACAGCGGATCGGTGAGCAGATACTCCTTGATGAGCCGTTCGAAGGAGTCGCCCTTTGCTCGTTGTGAAATGCTGGTGAGCTCTAGCTTTCCGAGCAGCGCGTCAATCCCAAACTCCTCCGACCCAGTTGCAAGTTCCACAAGCGTTCACCCTCTCTAGCCTGATCGACAACGGCCCTGGTGTGAGTGTAACATGACCCAAGGACCCAATGAGGGAGGCAAGGATGCTGGTGGTTACGCGCAAGGAAGGCGAAGCGATTCGAATCGGCGAAAACATCATCGTGATGGTGAGCCTTATCGAAAATGGATCGGTACGACTGGGGGTCGAGGCTCCGAGGGAGATTGCGATTGAGCGGGTCGCAAAGCCTGAAATTCTCGCCGTTCAATCAACTTCTCAGCTTTGACACCAGTTGGGTTTTACCCAACATTTTCGTCGCAATTTCGAATCCCCAGTTTCACGTGGTGTTCGTGATCCCCAGTTTCATAGCCTTTGACGTGCTCGTTTAAAACGTGACACAACACGGCGCGACCTGTTAGTACATTTGTGCTTTCACTCATAATCCCTTGGTCGTGGGTTCGATCCCCACCGGACCCACCCGATCATGGGGGGGTTCCTCAGCTTCTGCGGGTTGGGGTGCGCAATTCCGGACGCGGAGCGACCTATCCGGAAGCCCTGAGTGGTCCTCTTAGCCCCGGACACACGAATCCCTGCCAGTTGCACGGGCGCATGAGGAACAGAGGAGCCCTCTCGGGCAAGTTGCAACCAAGACCACCGGCGCCGTCGGTTGCGTTTGTGGTAAACGAGAACGAGTTTGTGGCTGTCCTACTCCACCATGATGGAGTCGAGAACCTTCCGGTAGGACTTGCCTGCGTAAAGAAACGCCAGGATGCGGTAGTTCTCGAAGTTGGCAAAGCCAAAGGCCACTCGCTTGAGCAAGTTGGCAAGGCCTTCGGTGGGGACGCTGCTGAGCCGATAACGGCCATGCAATACTGCGGAAGCGGTCAAATGGTCGCACGGAGACGGACGCCAAAACTGCACAAATTTTGCCGAGGACCTCCTCCAACAGAGGAGGTCCTTGTGTGAAATGTCGCCTTCTGGCTCGCGGCGTTTTCCCGAGCGGAAATGACCTCTACCATAGGTTTGAGGCCATCGGGTTGATTCAGTACCAACACCCCGCCTACTTGAAAAACCAATACTTAGAAACCTCGCGCCGTCCTAGCCGAATCGCAAGTTGGACTCCTGCCACGTGGCAGGAGTCCAACTTGCAACTCCAACACCCCTGATCGTGCGCCGGGCTAACGATCTTGTTACAACGTGGTTGCACTCGCCGCCGCAAAGCCGACCCCGAGGCTGGCGCCAGAACCTGAAAACGCGGCATTGCCGAAGTTAAACACTCCTCCATCGGCAGCGAACAGCCAGTAACCAGCTCCATCAGGCGTTGCGGCCATTCCAATCACCGGCTTGTGCAACGGCCTTATTCCGGAGAGCCCGGTCAAGCCGTCGGTGTAAGTGTTCCCGTAGAAGCCGGCATCCCCGAAGTTAAAGATCCCACCGTCAGCCGCGACCAACCAATACCCTTTCCCATCAGGGGTAGAAGCCATGCCGACTATGGGAGCGGCGAGCCGGTGGCTTCCGGAGAGCCCGGTCAAGCCGTCGGTGTAAGTGTTCCCGTAGAAGCCGGCATCCCCGAAGTTAAAGATCCCACCGTCAGCCGCGACCAACCAGTACCCTTTCCCATCAGGGGTAGAAGCCATGCCGACTATGGGAGCATCGAGGTGAATACCGGCGACATTACCGTAGTTTTGCGCGCTACCTAGCGCGTATACCATTCCGTTGGCGGTAACCTCCCAATAACCCATTCCCCCTGAGCCGGAAGCGTACGCCATGCCGACCACATTGCCGGCGACGGCAGGCCCTGTTGGGCTGGCAGACAGACCGAATCGCTGCGTTTGCCCATTGCCACGCACAAACTGATATGCGGAGTATTCCGCACCATTCCCACTCAAGGTGTCGAGGGTTGAGGTGTTGGCATCGTCAAAGTAAACGACAAGTTGTCCCATCGCGTTCACCGTGGTCGCCACGCCAAAGAGCGCTCCAGATGCTCCCTGATCCAAAGTTCTGGTAGCAACCTGCATTCCGCTCGTAGTAATCTCCACCAGCTGGTTGCTACCAGCCCCATCGACAACCAACAGATCACCGTTAACCGGGTTAAGCGCGATCTGCTGCGGCGCATTGAGCGCCCCTCCCTGTGAAATCAACACCGGTGCTCCAGGGGTGGCGCTCAGAGCATTCGGAATCGCATAGATGGCGTTGTTAAAGTCGTCGGTTACGTAAAGAGTTCCGTTGCCGGAGTCGTAGACCATTCCCTGTGGCCCCGCCGCTGTGCTTGGCGTGATGGGGTTCGCGGACGTATCTGAGGTTGGAAGATTCATCGCGAGTGGCATGTAAGTCGAGTTGAGGGGCTGCCCATTCGTCGGGCCAGTGGGATTCGGATTGACCCTCCACACTTGACCAGTGTTTCCAGAACTCGTCGCGGAAGCCGATCCGGCATTTGACCAGAAAAAGGCGCCTGGCGCCGCTGCAGCCCCCCAACTTCCTTCGAAGAGGTTATGATTCACCGTGCCGTTGGGCGAGGTATAAGACGCGGTGGAGTTGTTGAAGTTCGCGACCATGCCTCCAGTAGTGTTGATCACCGCGTAGCCAGAGGCAGAACCGTCGCTCGCCGAGCCGTAGTAGATCACCCAGACCAAATCATTCACCGGATTAATGGCGATTCCCACTGGGCCGGCGGTTGGCGACGCAGTCGAATCGTAGAAGGTGCTAGAGCTGCCGGTCGCAGGGTTAATTTGAACAATCGAAAGACCAGCTCCAAAGGTGCCGGAAGAGTTGTTGAAGTCTACCGCGAGCACGTCTCCAGCAACCAGATTGCCAAGCGTCTTTGGAACCACAGCAAGGCTATACGGGTTGGTATCACCATTCGCCGAGTTCGTCGTAGCACCTTGGAAAATGCTCATCTGGGGAAACAGGTTGCCCATCGGCATACCGGCCTGCGCTAATGCATTCGGTGGAAGCGCAGCTACTCCTAAAGCGCCAGCCCCGGCACAAACCGCCAGTATCCGCCCAACTCGACTCGCCCGTCCAGCTCTCATCTTCGACCATCCTTCCCTAAGGCACAAACCAACAAGTACTACGCACGAACCTCAAAAATCGTTCAATGCCGATACACCTTGCTTGTTCAGCAATCTCCCAGTATTCCCCTTTCAACCGACTGGCAAACCGCCTTCTCCTCAGCGTGGACAGCCATAAACAGGGTCGTTCCACCGCTTTAGATACACGCCGAGCAGGCATGTCTAAGAAGTCTGAAGCGGCACCCTCACCCCTGGGTCGAAAGAAACAAAGCATGTCGACGTCGGTCTTCGGCTCTAGTTCGGCGGATCTGTCGAATGAACTGCTTTAATGACGGTGGTCCGAAAAACACCCAGTCTTTCAGCGATGCGAGCGTGGGGTATGCCTTCGGCTGCCAACCTGCGAATAATGGTCCAATCCTCCCAAGTGGTCACCTTCCATTACGAGGTGTTTACTTTTCACCGTCGAAAGTGTTCTTGGCCTCAAGGGGTGAGCGCAATGATCGGGGCTATGAGAAGCTAGCCATCGCGCGTGACAGGAGCCCCATGACCCCCACTTAACGACCCAGCAGAAAGCGCTGATCTTCCGGCTGCGAAACCAAGGTTGCTTTCGATCACGCCGCGATCGCCACTCGCGTCGGCAGATAAACTTAAAGTGAATGGCACCGATGCGGCGGCAAACACGAAATCTTGAAGTCCGCCACCTGTCGGATTCTCCAATCGAAAGAACCCCAGAGTTTTTGGAGGAGGTGTTTGCCGCCCACGGAAAAGCGCTGCGAGCCTTTGCCGACCGCCTCACCGGAGGGGGACCAGAGGCAGAAGATTTGGTCCAGGAGACCTTTCTTCGCGCGTGGAGACATCCGGCTGCCTTGACAGGATCCTCGGCATCCGCGCGGGCTTGGCTGTTCACGGTGACACGAAACCTGGCTACCGATCGCTGGCGCCGTCTCGGTGCCAACTCCATGCAGAGTCTTTCAGCCGACCCAGCTTCAGCCGACGGCACCGGCCCAGATTCGTCCCGCTTCGCAGACCGGGTTCTCGAAGAAGCCGTAGTATCATTGGCGCTGGACGAGCTTTCATTAGAACACCGGCAGGTCCTTCTCCACGCGATATGGCTTGACGAGTCGGTAGCCCAGATCGCCTCAAACCTGGGAATCGCTCCTGGAACCGTGAAGTCTCGATTGCATTACGCCTTGAAAGCCCTTCGATTTGCGTTAGAGAGGCTAGGTTACTTGCCGTGAATCGGCCCAATCCGACCTGCGACTCTCTCGGAGCCTATGCAGTCGGCGCGCTTTCGGCGACCGAACGGACCGCGATGGAACATCACATCAAGGCTTGCGATAGCTGTCAGGCTGAATTGATTGTCATCACTCCCCTGCCCGCACTTCTGCGCCGGCTGCCACCACCTTCTCTTGTCGAGAGCGGCGCCAATTCAACAGATTCGGTCCAAACTCGCGTCTTGATGGGCGTTAATCGGCTGCGTCGCCGCCGCATCCAAACCCGGCTCGCGCTAACGGCTGCCGCTGTAATCGTCGCCGCGGTCGGCGTGGATTTGACCCATACTTCTCCACAAGTGGCCTCCCCAACCCGCCTTATTGCCTTGCGAGGTCCCGCCGCCCGTGGCGAAGCCGACCTGGAGGCGCGGCCGTGGGGCACGCAGATTGTGCTGCAGGCAAACGGGCTGCCCGCAGGCGCCCAACTTACCGCGGAAGTCGTCGGCCCGGAGGGTTCCCACACAGTCGGCTCGTGGCGGACCCCGTCAGACGGACACGTGCTCGTCGATCTGGCCACAGGAGTAGGTCCTAAGGCCGTGCTACGCCTCGTCGTCACCAAAACCAACACCCATCAGATCGTCCTCACCAACTGATTCGATTTGGACGCGATTCACGGGCCAAGGACAACCATCCGGCTCCGCCTGCCAATACCCATAGCAACGGTCACTATTTTTCACCAATACCGACATGTTCATCGAGGATCGTGGCCGCGCGCGGTGCCGTGCCAACTTGCATCGTTTGTACGAGTATTCGCCTCTCAGTCCAACCGGCCGATCTCATACGCTAGCCACCGTCAAGACCGGGGCGGATCTGTCGAACTCGCCCCGGTCCCGATCTTGACAACTCAGTCCCAGCTTGCCGTGCTAGGCGTCACCAATGGTGCCCACGGAACTTGCGCCCGCAATTGGAGCATGCGCCACTTTGCTCCCGAGATACCCGTAAAAATGAGTGTCGCCAAAGTGGTAGACCATCCCACTGGCTGCAAATAGCCAGTAGCCCTTCCCGTCAGGCGTGGCAGCGATCCCCACAATCGGAGATGGTAGCGTCTGGCTGCCGAGTGAACCGTAGAAGCCAGCATCTCCGAACGGGTAAACAATCCCACTCGCCGAAACCAGCCAGTAGCCCTTCCCGTCAGGCGTGGCAGCGATCCCCACAATCGGAGATGGTAGCGTCTGGCTGCCGAGTGAACCGTAGAAGCCAGCATCTCCGAATCTGTAGACCCCACCGTGCTGTGCCACTAGCCAGTAGCCGTGGCCGTCAGGCGTGGCAGCGATCCCCACAATCGGGGTATGATCGCTCGGATTGGTTAAGGACCCGAAACTTTGTGCGTCGCCAAAGTTGTATACCTGTCCGTTCGCCGAAACCAGCCAGTAGCCCTCCCCGCCCGGTTGCGGCATCTGGCCAGGACCGGTGGAGAAGTACGGCGTGCGGGCAACCCCTACGATCGGTGCGGTGAGCGAGCCGCTTGGGATCGAACCCAGCGAAAGAGCGTCGCCAAAGTTGTATACCTGTCCGTTCGCCGAAACCAGCCAGTAGCCTGCCTGATCTATGGTCTCTTGAATCCCGACGATCGGTGCGGTGAGCGAGCCGCTTGGGATCGAACCGTAGTTCCCGGCGTGGCCGAAGCTGTAGACCTGCCCAGTGCTGCTCGCCAACCAGTATCCAGTCCCCGGCCAAGGAACGTCGTATATGGGAATACCGCCGGGGTACGTCGAAATGCTGTTGCCGGTGGATGTAGTGTCGAAGGTGTAGGCAAGCCACTCCCCGTAGTACTCGTTGCTTATAGTGTTTCCGGCAATAACCGTGCTGGCCACCAACGGTCTCGCAGTCCCCGCAGGGGACGGATATGCAGCCACCATGATCGCTTCCGGCTTCGGGCGACCCGCCGATGCCTCGCCCCAACCATCATTGCTGAGCGTATTCCCCGTGAGACTCACCGCGAACACCTTGGATCCCGGTCCGGTTCCCGCGTAGACGGCTATGCCAGCGATCAAGGAGCCGGTAATGGTATTGCCATTTACCGAGACGTGGCTTATCACCGTGTCCGGAATCGGTGCGTCGATCACGATGCCGCCGATCTCCGGCCCATGCGCGCCAGACGCGTATGGCGTCGAGATGACGGTATTGTCCGCGAGGGTAACGTACCTGACGCCTCCTCCACGGTTGTGAGCAGCGACGACGATACCGCAGCCGCCGTTATTGTGCGATATGTCGTTCCCAATGACGACGATGTTGTGGGTCATCACTGGTGCCGACGGGCCGGGCATTGGCGCGCCGGAGTCGAGCGGCCCACTGTCTTGAATGCCGACACCACCGTCGGCATAATTCCCGCTTATCGTATTCCAGGCGATGGTTGAGTCCGCCATCCCGACCAGCTCGACCGCCTTATTATCGAAGATCCCCGCCGTCGGTGCGACACCGTTCCCGGAAACGTTAGAGTGCTCCACCACCAAACCGCTAGCATCCTCGGCAAAAATCCCATGATCGTTGGCGTTGGTCACCGACGTGTTCTCGATGGTGACGTTATTTATGCCCGGCCCAACGTAGATGCCGACGTCACACCCGGAAGCATTTATGTTCCGCCCATTTAAAATCTGACCCGGTTTTGCCACCAACACTGCATTCAATCCAGTGGACCCAGCCGGGACGCATCTCGCCCCCTCGGTGGAATCTGAGACCATTCTCGTGCTCCCGGTCGCAACCGGAAGCGCTGCCAAAAGCGCGATTACCCCAAGCCCGGGGTAAGCCCGCCAACGAGGCCGAAAAAAACGACGGTGGCTTTCGCTGCTGCTACGTACCTTCATTCGCTTCCCCTTCTTGTCGAAAACGCGCAGCCGCACTATGCGGAGCCGACACGTAGCAAGAACACAAAAAGCCGATGGCTCAACCCGCGCGTCGACGGGATGTTAGCATCGCTTGAGAATGCGGGTACGGCCTTCAGCAGACTTTTTGCGTTGGCTATATCAAGTGGTATAAAATTCGCGGCGGTCCGAGAGGCGCACCGGATCACCTAATCGCGCATCACGTCCCGCAGTACCGAATCGCCGTCGTTCTTCCGCAGTCTCGAAATCGCGCGCACCTCGACTTGACGAATCCGCTCGCGCGAAACCCCGAACTCTTCAGCTGCCTCTTCTATGGTATGTGGCTGCTGCCCCTCGAGTCCAAAACGAAAGGCAAGTATCTCCCGCTCCCTCCGGTCAAGATGCTGGAGCGCCTTACCAATCACCCTGCTCAAGTCCCGGCGTACGATCGTTCCCTCGATCGGCGGTGAGGCGGTATCGGCTACCATGTCCCCAAGCGTAATGTCCGACTCCCCATCGGAGAGTGGCGAAGTCTCAAGTGAGAGCACGCTGGGAACGTAACTTTGTAGCTCTGCTGCGCGCAGGGGCTCGATACCGCTTTCGTCCGACAGCTCCTGCATGGTGGGTTCTCGCCCCAAGCGTTGCTCCAGCTCCCTTCGCGACTTCTGGAGCGCCGAAAGTTCCTGACGAAGATTGCGAGGAAGGCTGATTTCGCTTTTGTAGGAAGAGATCGCCTCCAGAATGGCCTGCTTAATCCACCAGCTGGCGTACGTGGAGAAGCGAAAACCTTTCCGACCGTCGAATAGCTCCACCGCCCGCATCAATCCAATATTCCCCTCCTGTACCAGATCGTCCAACGGTATCCCTTGAACGTGATACCTCCGGGCGAGCGACGCAACCAGTCGAAGATTCCTGCGAACAAACACCTGCTTCGCCTGAGCCAGTGCCCTTCTGCCGCTGGCAGAAAGGCCATCAATATTCGAAAGTTCGTGAATGATTTCGGACAACCTAACCTCGTCCGCCCGGCTGAGTCCGGCGCCCGACTCATCGACTGAAAGAAGATAAGCCTCGATCTCCTCAAGCGCATCATCGTGCTCCGGCGCGTTCAATTGCCAGCCCCGCTCTCGATCGGCACCACCAAAGCCGCCTGCCGCCTCTCCACGAGCCAGGAGATCAGCTGGCCGCAGATGTCCAAGTTCGAGCGGTCGGCAGAAAGAGCCTGCAGCTGCAGCTTGACCTTAGATACGTTGCCCGCAACCTCGGCGAAACCGCCTGCCGCTCCCTTCAACTTGATCTCCCTTACCGTTCGCCCAAGTTCGTACCCAGCCTCCCTGATTACCAGTGTCGCCACCACGTCGATGCCCTCCATCTCCGATGGATTGTTAGCCAACCGGTAGTACAACTCCTTAACCTCTTCGTCTCCGGACGCATCGATCTTCTCTCTACCCTTCGGCTTGCTGCCAACTCCAGCGAGCATCGCCGCCATTCGCTGGTGCACCGGATCGCGAAACAGCTCCCGGACCACCACCTCCCCTACCTCCTCGGGCTCGTGAACAAGAAGCCTTAACGCCTCCAAAGACGGCCGGTCGCTTTCCGCCACCGTTTGCGCGGGTGTTCCCTTGCGTGGCCTACCGCGAGGCCGCAGCTGCCCCCATAGTTCACCGACCGAGTATCCAGTCACGTCTGCAATCCAGGCTAAATACTCCGACCTAACGAGTGGATTTGGATGTCTGCCGATAAGCTCGATCGCCGCCCTGGCGGTAGCTGCGCGCCCCTCAGGCGTATCGGTGTGCTGCGATTCGACCAGCCGTTGGAGGCGGAAACGGGTCATCGGAACCACCTTCTTCAGTGCCTCCGCAACACCCTCCGGATTCATGCGTGCAGCGTCGGCGGGGTCCATCCCGTCTTCGAGAACCGCAACCGAAAGCTGCATCCCATAACGCTCCTCAAACTCCCAAAGCCGCTCGGCCGCGTTCTGGCCCGCTTTGTCAGCGTCAAACATCAAAATTACGTTACGGGTAAATCGGCGAAGGACGTCAAGATGCTCCTCTGAAAAAGCAGTCCCGCAAGTCGCCACAACGTGGCGGACCCCAATCTGCCATAACCCGATCACGTCGGTATACCCCTCGCATACGACGACCGAGTCAAGCTTTACGATCTCGCTTCGCGCCTTGTCCAGGTTGAAAAGGATCCTCCGCTTGTGGTAGATCGGCGAATCTCCCGAGTTCTTATACTTGGCTGCCTTTCCTGCAAGACGCTCCAACTCCTCAGGCAAAATCCGGCCACCAAAGGCAACCACGCGCCCCGAACCGTCCCGAATTGGGAAGATCACTCGGCCTCGCATATGGTCGACGCACTCCCCAGACTCTGCGACGTAACCCAGCCCGCCATCCACCCACTCCTTGGATGAGAGTCCAAGGCGTTGCAGTTGCGGGCTTCGTGACGGGTGCGCGTAACCCAGTTGAAATGTCTTCATCGCCTCTAACGAAATTCCCCGCTCCAGCAGGTACCCGCGGCCGCGACCTCCCCTAGCCGGATCGTCCAGGTCCTCCCGATACTGCTGGCACATGAGATCGTACGCCCGGTAGAGCCGTTGTCGGGAGTCACGGACTTCGCGTTGCATCTCGACCACTTCGAGGCGAATCCCGGCCCGGGCCGCAAGCAGCTCCACCGCTTCGGCAAAACCAACCCGTTGGTGCTCCCTGACAAAGGTGATCGCATCGCCCTTGGCGTGGCAACCAAAGCAGTAATACACTCCATCGGGACCATTTACCGAGAAAGACGGGGTGTTCTCCGCGTGAAAGGGGCACAAGCCGGCATACCTCCTGCCGACGCGCTTCAGTGCGACCGACTCGCCAACGAGCGCCACCAAGTCAGTAGCCTCCACGACTCGCCGAATATCAGCCTCTGAATAAGCCACTGCAGCTCCTACTAGTGATACATAGTAGGCGGGCCTTCCTCACAAGGAATCACGAGGACGGCGATCCCATGTCGGCTAGTCCGTCGCCCTAATCAGAGCCTGAGCAACCGCCAAACGAGCAACTGGAACCCGGTATGGCGAGCAACTGACGTAGTCGACCCCGGCGCGAACCAAGCGTGCGATCGACTCCGGTTCACCCCCATGTTCGCCGCAAATCCCCACCTTTAGCTCGGGGCGTGCTTCCCGCCCTCTCTGGATGCCAAGCCGGACCAGCTCCATAAGCGCACGTTCATCAACCGTCTTGAACGGGTTCTCCTCGAGAAGACCCAGCCCCAGATAGGTAGGCATCAGCTTTCCCTCGATATCGTCTCGGGAAAATCCAAAGGTCATCTGTGTCAGATCGTTGGTGCCAAACGAAAAAAACTCTGCCGACTCCGCAATTTCGCCGGCAAGCAGAGCCGCACGCGGCGTCTCGATCATGGTTCCGATAGAGATGTCCAACCCATCTCCGCCTACCGAAGCGATCGCCTCCTCAACCCAACTTCGAGCCAACCTTAGCTCCGCACCAGATATCGTTAGCGGGATCATAATCTCTATCTTGGGGTCTTGCCCTTTCTGCTGGAGCGCCCTAGCCGCCTCTACCAGCGCCCTAACCTGCATCGAGTAGAGCCCCGGCTTGAGAACGGCCAGTCGAACGCCGCGAACGCCCAGCATCGGGTTCGCCTCCTCCCACTGCTTGGCGGCAAACAACAGGCGCTCTTCCTCCACCGCCAATCCCTCCACCGCCTTCTTCACCTCTAGTTCGCGGGTATTGGGCAAAAACTCATGCAACGGGGGATCGAGCAGACGCACCGTGACCGGAAACCCCTCCATCGCCTCCAGGATCTCCATAAAATCATCTCGCTGGGTGCGCCGGAGTTCCTCGAGCGACAACTCCTCTTCTTCCCTGGTTCTCGCCAGAATCATCGCCCTAACTATTGGCAGCCGGTCCTCACCGAGAAACATGTGCTCAGTACGGCAAAGGCCGATCCCGGTCGCACCAAAATCCCTCGCAACCTTGGCATCCGACCCGGAGTCGGCGTTCGCCCTAACCTTCACACGCGATGCCGAGACCGCATCCGCCCACGCCAACAACACGGAAAACTCCTCCGGGGGATGCGCAGCTTGAAGTGGAACCGCTCCTTTCGCTACCACGCCAGAAGTCCCGTCTATGGAGATCTCATCGCCCTCTTCAATTTTGGTGTCTCCAACCCACATCCGGCCGGTGCTGATCTTGATTTCGTCGGCACCGACAACCGCGGGCTTGCCCCAACCACGCGCCACCACCGCAGCGTGGCTCACCAAGCCCCCCCGGGTTGTTAACACACCCGCCGAGGCAAGCATGCCGTGGACATCGTCAGGCGACGTCTCCTTCCGAACCAAGATAACCGAATCGCCCCTCCGGGCCGCGGCAACCGCATCGGCGGACGTGAAGTAGACCCTGCCGACGGCGGCACCTGGAGAAGCACCCAGTCCCCGGGTGAGTGGCTCAAATGCCTGCGTGGCAAATTGAGGGTGGAGCACTTGGTCCAGATGATCAGCGGAGATCCGAAGGAGCGCCTCTTCCCGGCTAAGCGCGATTGCGGGATCCGAAACCATCTCCACCGCCATCCGAATGGCGGCCACTCCGGTCCGCTTCCCGACCCGGGTCTGAAGCATCCACAGTCTACCTTGCTCAATGGTAAACTCGATGTCGCACATGTCTCTATAGTGCCGCTCAAGACGCTCAAAAATCTCGGCCAACTCGGCATAGACCGCGGGAAAGCTACCCTCGAGCGCCGAAAGCGGCTCCGTCATCCTCACGCCGGCGACTACATCCTCCCCCTGCGCGTTTACAAGAAAGTCACCGTACATGCCCTTTGCTCCCGTCGCTGGATCGCGGGTAAAGCCGACGCCAGTACCAGAGTTGTCGTCCCGATTCCCAAAGACCATCGCCTGTACGTTCACTGCGGTGCCGAGATCGTGCGCTATCCCCTCCCTCTCCCGATAAGCGACGGCTCGGGAACCGTTCCAAGAGCGAAACACCGCCCGGATAGCACCAAAGATCTGCTCCTTGGGATCCTCCGGAAATGCCCGCCCGGACGCTGTCTCCACTATCTCCTTGTACGCGCCGCACAAGTACTTGAGCAACTCGGCAGGGACACCGCTATCCGCTTTGGAACCAGCGAGTTCCTTCGCTGCCGCAAAGAGCTCCTCGAACTCTTCGCCCGGCAGCCCGAGAACGATTCTCCCGTACATGGCGATGAAACGCCGGTAGGAGTCGTAGGCAAAGCGAAGGTCGCCGGTCTGGCGTGCCAGCCCCTCGACGGAGCGGTCATTCAGGCCAAGGTTGAGAACCGTGTCCATCATGCCCGGCATAGAAAACTTTGCCCCAGACCGCACCGATACCAGCAACGGATCTTCACCGTCGCCCAACCGCTTGCCAACCGCTTCTTCGAGAGCAAATATAGCCTCTTCTATCTCCACCGTCAGCCCATCTGGCCAGTCCGAAGCTATATACTCGCGGCACGCTTCGGTAGAGATGGTAAAACCGGGTGGCACCGGAAGGTTGAGAACAGAGGTCATCTCCGCGAGGTTTGCTCCCTTCCCGCCGAGAAGGTCTTTAAGCTCCTTGGGGGGAACAGGGTGCGGGAAGTCAAAGCCGAATACAAAGCTCACGCCATTCTCCTGATGGTCCGGTCTCGGCATCATGCCGTGAACGATTACAGCCAAGGCGCATTTACGCCGATCGCAGGCACCATTGCCGTTGACCAAAAAAGTATACCGGAGATGCAATAGTTACTGGGGAGCCTGGAGCGCCCCCTAGCGCCATGGAATCGCCCCCTAGCGCCATGGAATACAGCGCAAAGCGGAAAACACGCTACTCGCCAGCGATGCGCGGCTTCCGTTAGTAGCCGCTCAAGGTGCGAGCCTGATCCCCGCAGAGCGAAGTCTCCTTCCCGCCTGTTCGGCAACCAACCGGGCAACTAGCGCTTCGAACTCCGAGGCCGCGGCTCCGGAAGGCTGAGCCAACACCTCACGCACCTGCGAAGCAAGCACGCGCTGGGCGATTTTGATCACCGCCGGAGACACCGGCTCGCCACCGCAACCACTGCAACGCGCGGAGTGAGAGGCAAAGTCAAAACGCTCCAACTGATCACTACGCCCGCAGACCGCGCACGCTTCGACCATCGGAGCATAACCTTCAAGCTGGAGCAGCCGAAGTAGAAGCGATCCGAGCAGATACGGGCTCCACTCTTGCGCTATCATCCGGAGACCAGTAGCTAAAAGCCGATAAACGTTCGGGTTCGGCTGCCGGTCCGGCGTCAAGCGATCGACCGTCTCGATCAACTCACAAGCCGCCTGGTAAGCCTTCAAATCGATCTCCAGCCCAATTAGATTAGGCTCGACAAGTGCAGCCTGCACCACCGTGTCGAGGTCCCGTCCCCGCCAGAGCATCACGTCAACCTCGGCGCTCACCTGCATCAGTCCCGAACTCCGGCTCCTGCGTCCACGCAAACCTTTTGCAACTGCTCGCAGCTTTCCGGTTCCGCTCCCGTACAGTTCGACGATGCGATCAGCCTCACCCAAAGGCCAGGATCTCATGATCACTGCCCGGTCGTGGTAGGTTTTCACCGGTGGCGAAACCTTCCCCTGCGGCCACCAATGGCGACGAGGGCCACCACCACCAAGGCAAGCAACGCGAGCGAGCCAATCTGGTTCGCCCCACCCACCGTGGCGCTCGCCATGGCCAACAACAGAAGCGTAACGATAGCGCCCGCCGTAACACCTGCAGCCGTTCGCGCCGTCACTGGCCCCCCTCGGCAATACCGCCATATCGGCGCCTTCGCCCTTGGTAAAATCGAACCGCCTCAAATAAATGCTCCCGCCGGAAATCCGGCCAAAGCGTATCCATGAATACAAGCTCGGAATAGGCGATCTGCCAGAGCAAGAAGTTGGAGATTCGGTACTCCCCCGACGTCCGAATAACCAAGTCCGGATCGGGCATATCGGCATGGTAGAGATGTCGGGATATCGTTCGGTCGGTGATCTGGGCCGGATTCAAACCTAGAACCGCAATCTCCCTGACCGCATCGACGATCTCCGCCCTTCCCCCGTAGTTGAAGGCCATCGTAAGCGTTAGCGTCCGGTTCCCGGAAGTCATATCCTGGGCAGCATTCATCTCTCGCAATACCGAGCGAGGAACTCGCCAATCACGGCGGCCGGAGAACTGGATCCTAACTCCGAGATCGTTAAGTTCGTCCCTCCGACGCCTAAGCAACGACCGATTGAAGTTCATCAGGAATCGTACCTCTTCCGGGGGTCGCCGCCAGTTCTCGGTCGAAAACGCGTAGACGGTCAGCCACTTGACGCCCAGGTCCAAGCAGCCATAGACGGTGTCGAGCAGCGCCTCCTCCCCCGCAGCGTGCCCTTGTGTCCGAGGAAGGTTCCGGCGCTGCGCCCAACGACCATTTCCATCCATGACGCAACCTATGTGTTCCGGAATCCGTGCATCCTGAAGATCAGGTGGTATCATCGCCCCTCCTGAGCCACGACTCCAAGTGACGCTCGTCGTGGTAGCCAGAAGCGCTCATCCAGAACTCGACGTGCAGCAGATCACCAGTCAGCTCAAAACGCCTCCTCGTCGCACCAACGGCCTTGGCAGAGGAAGTGAGCCCCACAAGGGTCGAAGTAGCGTCTATTAGTAGCGAATCCCCGGAGCCGCCATAGATGCCTTCCAGAACCTCTACCACGCCCGTGGGTTGGGCAATAACCAACTCAACCCGCTTATCTGATGGAGTACGCAGATAACCTTGTTCGACGTGAAGGGGTGTTCCGTCCCTTCTCCGGGTGACTTGGGACAAATGGAGAAACGGCCTCCCGTCGGTGGCGAAATCCAGTTCTTCGGCGTAGCTGAACTCCGGGACCGTGGGGTAGCTTCCCACCCCACTTCCGCGCCAGCGCCCGCAGAGACTCTCCAGCACTTCTGCCACTTGCCCTCCTCGCTGTTTTGACGAGCTTAACCGGAAGGCGCCTGGCAGCAACGCGGGTAGGTCGTCGGCCTCAGTAGCCGAACTCTGCCAGACGCTTTGGATCGTGCTGCCAGTTGCTCGCCACCTTGACACGAAGTTGTACCGTGAGTCCCGGCGGCATCCTCTTGTTGACGGCCCGCCTAGCCCCAGCCAGCACCATGCCTCCCTTGCCAATCACAATGCCCTTTTGCGACTCGCGTTCGACATAGATCACGACGTCCACCACGTTTCCTTCGACCTCCTCCGCCTTGCACTCGATCGCATGCGGAAGCTCGTCGCGGAGGCTTCGAAGAAGCTGTTCGCGAACCAGATCTCCAATCCATGACAACAGCGGCTGATCGACCCGAGTAGCTGGATCGTACATTCGTGGGGCTATCGGCAACCTCGAAATCAATGCGCGCCTGACCTCGTCGACACCTTCACCGGTTTTGGACGAAGCAAGCAAGTACTCGCCGATCGACCACCGGGAAAGGTCGGCAAGGAGTTCTAGCAGTCTTGGCCGCCGAACCAGATCGATCTTCGAAAGCACCACAAGGTCGCTTTCTCGCAGGCGATCAAGAAAACTGGCATCTCCGCGGGTAACGCCGCGCGAAGCATCGACCACCCCAAGGGAGAAGTCGGAGTTTTCCATCTCTTCCTCTGCGATTCCGTGAAGTACCTTCCCGATGCCCGTCTTTCCCTGCTCGGTTCCTGGGGTGTCGACGAGCACGAGCTCAAATCCATTGCCGGAGGTGACCGTGCGGAGCGCCCTACGGGTGGTATTCGGGTGCCAAGATACTATTGAAAGCCGGGCGCCGGCAATTGCATTGATCAGCGACGACTTTCCGGCATTCGGACGGCCAACTACGGCGACAAATCCTGAGCGAAAACCGTCCTCGCCGGTCAGGAGTCCACCTCCTTCGAGCGCGGGTCCAAAGCGTCCGGCGACAGGTGAAGGGAAGCCACCCGATGCCGGATCACATTGCGAACTTCAAATGTAAAACCCGCCACCGATACGCTCTCGCCAGCAGCCGGAAGGTGTCCCAGCATCCCGATCACCATCCCTCCGACCGTGTCCCATCCTCCCTCCGGGAAGGAGACGCTCAGCAACTTGGAAAGGTCATCGATGGAGTAGGTTCCTGCCACTTCGTAGCAACCGTCGGCAAGCACCGTTACCGGGGGCATAGCAACGTCATACTCGTCCTGTATGTCGCCGACAAGCTCTTCGATGAGATCTTCCAGAGTCACCAGCCCGGCGGTTGAACCGTACTCGTCAACGACCACCACTATATGAAACTTGCCCGCCTTCATCTCCCGCAAGAGATCCGCTACCGGCTTGGTCTCCGGAACAAAGTGGGCGGGCCGCATGTGCCGCCCTACCGCGTCCTCGCCGGCGTCCTTCCTCTCCAGCGCAAGCAGATCCTTCGCCAGCAGGATGCCAATAATGTTGTCCAGTGACCCGTCAAATACCGGAAGCCGCGATCGTCCGACCCCAATAACTACGTCGATGGCAGCGTTAACACTGGTCTGCGTAGCAACGGCAACTATATCCGGGCGCGGAACCATCACCTCGCGCACGATGGTATCCCCAAAGCTGATGACCGAGTGAATCAATGCCCGCTCCTCAGTCTCAATCACGTCGCCCTCTTCAGCGGCATCCGCCATCGCCAACAACTCTTCCTCGCTGACTTGGCCCGATAGGTGTCCGCGCCCCGGCGTGAGCAGGTTGGAAAGACGGGAAACCCCAATGGCGACGATCTTAACTGGATAGAACTTGACGATAGCCGCAACCAGGGGAGCGGAGAACAGTGCGGCCGAGTCCGGCTTCATGACCGCAATATTCTTCGGAATAGCCTCACCGAAGACGAAGATCACCAGCACTTCGACCACCGTTGCCACCAGGACCCCAAGAGTTCCAAAAACCCTGTCCGCAAGAACCCCTACTATGGTCGCCGCTACCAGCTGCGCAAGCAAGGTGACCAAGAGAACAGTGCTGAGATAGGTCGAAGGGTGCTCTACTAGCTCAAGAAGCCGCCGGGAACCCCTTCTACCCTGTTCCTTGAGCGCAAGAGCTCTAACTCTCGAGGTTCGGGTAAGCGAAGTTTCCGCTACCGAAAGCAGCGCCGAAAGCGCGACCAAAACAACTACGCCAACCAGAGCCAACCAAAGCTGCGTGGAGGACAACATGACGAACGCCCTACCCGGCCAGACCTCGGGTGTTGGCAACCTTCATGGGAGCGTACACCTTCTGCAGCAAAGCCGCTTCCACTCCTTCCATCTCCTCAGCCTCGGGATCGGTCTCATGGTCGTAACCAAAAATATGCAAGATACCATGAATGATCAGAAGAGCTACTTCGTCGGCCACAGAACCATCGTGGCCACGATCCCCCGCCCGCGCCGCGGCGTTTTGAAGCGCGACTGCCGGAGCAACTACCACGTCCCCAAGCAGTACGGAAGGAAAGCCAGCGGCCCCCGCGTCCGGCCGGTCCCTGCCAAAGCCCCGACCGTCCTCAATCGCAAACGAAAGTACGTCGGTAGGGCCAGATGTTCCTCGGTACCGCTCGTTAAGCTCGGCCATGGTATCCGAATCGACAAAAACCACCGAAAGCTCCGCAGGAGCGGTCAGTCCTTGAAGTTGAAGAACTTCTCTCGCCAGTTCACCAGCCAGTTCAGTATCGACATTCACCTCCTCCTGCTCATTGGTGCAGAAGACCGCTATCTGGGGTTCGCTCACTTGCCCGGTCCCATCACGGGGGTCCGGTCGTAGGCTTCCACAATTGCGGTAACGATCGGGTTGCGCACGACGTCGCGAGAGGTCAACCTGATAAAGGAGACTCCGTCAATACCACCAAGCGTCTCTTCGACGTCCACCAATCCAGAGCGGCCGTTGGTAAGGTCAATCTGGGTTACGTCCCCGGTCACCACCGCCTTGGAACCGAAGCCGATCCGGGTAAGAAACATTTTCATCTGGCCTGAAGTGGTATTTTGGGCTTCGTCCAGAATGATAAAACTCGAATTCAAAGTCCGGCCCCGCATAAATGCCAGCGGCGCCACCTCGATCACCTGTCGCTCGAAAAGCCTTGCCACCAGTTCCGGATCGAGCAGGTCATAGAGAGCATCGTAGAGGGGGCGAAGGTATGGGTCAACCTTCGCATTGAGATCGCCTGGCAAAAAACCGAGCCGCTCTCCCGCCTCGACCGCCGGACGGGTAAGAATGATCCGGTTTATCTTTTTTGCCTGCAGCGACGCTACGGCCAGTGCAACGGCAAGATACGACTTCCCGGTACCGGCTGGCCCAATCCCGAACGTTATGGTCGATGCGCCGATCGCCTCCACGTAACGGCGTTGACCTAGCGTTTTGGGCCGGATTGGCTTGCCTAGCCGCGTCCTCGCCAGCTCGAGACCGGTCACACGGTGAGGGCTCTCGTGATGCAGTAACATCTCGATCGCCTGGCGCACCGTAGGCGCGTCGATCCCTTCGCCACGCTCCGCCAATCTGGAAAGCTCAGTAAACAACGCCACGACGATCTCCATGCGCTCGCCAGAGACCTTGACCTCGTTCCCGCGAACGAAAATCGCGCAATCGGGAAAAGACTCCTCGATAATCTGGAGGTATTCGTCGTGCCGCCCCAACACCGCCAGCAACAGTGCAGAACTCGCTACCTGAAAGCGGACGTAACCAGCTTCACTGGGAAGAAGCACTACCGATGTCAACCAAACCTCCGAATTGGCTCCCGCCCTCGATGCCGCACGGCCGCGGCACAACCCTCTCCGCCAGAGTTCGCCCTCAAGGTCGGGCGACTCTCGTTCGATCTATCGCCATGCTTTCCAACTCCCCGGATGAGATCGACACCGTCCTTAGCGAAATGGTTCAAGACGCTGCGAATCTCGCCATTGCCCAAAGCCGTCTCCAACGAAGAATGGAGGCACAACGCCGCCTGCAAGAGGTCACCATCGCCGAATTCTGCACCGACGCCAGGGTACGCGTCTTCACCTCCGGAAACCACACCGTTGTCGGAGAGACCAAAGGTGCAAGCACAAATGCGCTCATGATACGGCCCGACGGCGCGCCGCCTTGCCTGGTATCGGTCGATCACGTCGTCGAAGCAGAGCGCGTGGGACGTTCCGATGAAGCTACTCAAACGATTGGTTCCTTCGCAACCGAGCTAGAAAGGCTAGCGAATTCCGGAGTTGCACTCACCGTACTGGACACCTTGGGGCGCTCCCTAGCGCTTCCCCAGCTCTTGGCCGTAGGCGAGCAGAACATCCTGTACACCAACGACCGCGGCCACCCTACTGTCCAACGGATCAACAGCCTTGCGGTAATCAGCCCCTTGCTCCTGCTTTAGCCCTCTCATCCACTCTAGCGCGGTTGAACATCCTCATCCACGGATTCGAAAGAGTAGAGATGCCGGAGCGCTCCAGGTGTTATCCTTCGCGAGTCGACAAAACGAACAAGGTCCGACTCCTTGACTCGAATATTTCTCCCAATCTGATAGGCGGCCAATTCGCCGCCGTCGATCAATCGATAAACAGTACGTAGCGACACTCCTAAGCGCTCCGCAGCCTCCCGGGTGCTAATCCATGGAGAAGGCTGCTCACCCTTCAACTCTCCGCACCCGCTATGTGTTTCCATGCCATTCAAGTATACTTTAGCGCGACGATACCAATGGTACTTGACCTAACCGGTACTAGATCGTACAATCGGTACCGGCACGGAAGCCACCATCGATCAAGGAGTGAAGCGATGACCACCCTTTTACGGCTGCGCTCAGCTGTGCGCGGCGCACAATCCGCAGGCGAGACAGAGCGAAAACTTCGCTACCGCCCCAGCGAGCGCGAGCTGCGTTACGGAACCAGCTTCATTTTGGTCGGCCTTGCCGTAGCCGGCTTGGTCGCTTCGCTACTCCACAGCTCAGGAACGCAACTGAGCGTGTTGGTCGCCAAGACGGCGATACCCGCGGGAGCACAGCTCAATTCCAACGACCTTGCAATTGAGCAGGTACCAAAACCCACATGGGACCTGCAAAAAAGCCTATTAACCCCGACCGCAAAGATTTCCCGCTTCCGGGCCTCCGTTCCTATAGCTCCGGGACAGATCATCACTCCCGCCCTACTTTCCCTCCGCCCACCAGCACCAACGATGCGAGAACTGACTATCCCGGTACCAACCGGATCGATCGACCCAAACCTGGTTCAACCTGGTTCCCGCGTTGACGTCGTAGCGACATTCACCCAATCGCTGCCGCCGACATCCGCTACCCTCGGAACCCAACTGCTGGTCGCAAGCTTTCAACCCGGACAGAACTCGGCCATGGTGACCATTGACGTTCCGACAATCGAGTTGGCAGTGGCGATTTCCCAGGCAATCCAGGTCGCTAAGATCTCTTTAATTGGTGCCACTGGAGTGGTCGGCGACTCTGTGCCTGCCACCTACCCCCCGGTCCTTCCGGTAGGTCCGGTTGGATAAAACGCCATCGGTCGCGATCGTCGGCGACGACGCCTGGGCCTGTAAAGTCATGAAGCAGCTTGCAAGCATCCAGGTCCCGCTCGCCATTCGCTGTGTAGACCCTCGGACTGCCCTGCGCGAACAGGACCGCTTTGCCGCCATCCTTTGCCAAATCCCGGTTGGTACTCTAAAAAACTCCTGGGCCCTCCCAGATGGGCAGGTTGACGCGGCCAAACTCGCATCAACGCTATCAAACTGGAACTACCCGCCCCCTTCGCAAAGTCCCGTGGCAAGTTTTTTTAAAACCGGCAGTATCGGTGAGGAAGGACCTGCCGCCGAACTGAGCCTTATACCAGTCGTTACTCGGACACCAGCGACAGGAAGCCTCACCTCGATGGCCATTGCCGCGTGTACGTCGAGATGGAAGAACACCCTTCTCCTAGATGGAAAACTACTACCAGACCTGGCGTTCTATCACGATATCGAACCACAATGCCCTGCCCTTGACGAACTAGGCGTCGAGCTAGCCACGAACAGCCAACGTCCAAAGCTTGCCCAGTTCGAACAGTCGATCGCCTGCCGGAGCTATCACCTCCTCGCTTCCCATAAGTCCCGGTCAGGATGCCCGGTAATATCTTCCGAAAATACCGCGGTACTGCTCAAGATGATTGCAGACCAACACCGTGTTCTGGTTGCCGACCTCGAACCACCCCTGCCTTCAACCCGCGAGACCGGCCTCCTCGATCTCGACGAACTAAACTTCCTGACTGTTTCGATCTTGGAGTCAGCCTCCAACCTGGTAATAGCTGAGGAAAACACCATTCGGGGAAGGTTCATGGCGATTCAGCTTGCAAGAAGCGCGCTCTCCATCCATGACGAGCTAGCCAATTTCGTGATTGTGATGCACGAGGTTCGTCTAGGGCGCAAGAACTGGGCGGAAAGCCCCGAACCCCTTTTGCGTTCTGCACTTTCCGGCCACTTGCGGCGCACGGACAACTTCGAAGTGATCCGCCTCCCCGCGGTAGACACCGACTCGATCCACGAGCGAGTGGCGCCAATCCCGTCCACGCTGACAATTCCACTCGAAGCGGCAGCAAAACGCCTAAGCGACGCCGTTGGAAGCAGGCTCAATCTGCCACACACGCCGCTCGAATCGAGCATCCCCGTCGACTTAGCTGGTTACCTCGAGTAAAGCTTCACAGGAAATTACCGTGAAGCCGCATAAAACCGGCCCTCATTCTCGCTCACGCTCCCCCGCTCGATGAGATAGTTCACCGCGGCTAGAGTCGACGCCGTAGCAGCCCGATCAAGCTGTGGGTCGAGTAGGACACCATAGAGGGCCTTCACGATCGCCTCCAATGAAGCTGGCTTCTTCACCACAGCGAGGACTTGCTCAATACGCTCCAGCCGATGCGCCAAATAGTAGCGCAACGTTGCACGTGCGAGCGGCGCCTCCAATGACGGGCCATGCCCCGGTGCGATCAGCGAAAAGTCGATCTCGGTTATCCGGGAAAGCGACGCAAGATAATCAGCGAGGTTTCCGTCTGGATAGAGCACCGCCGTCGTTCCCCGCCCCAAGACATGGTCACCGGTTAGCAACGCCCCATCTCCGGTAAGGTAACAGACGTGATCGCTGGAGTGGCCCGGAGTGAGCACCACTGTAAACCATGGGCTGAGCCGGCTCCTTGCCGCTTCCGACCGAAAATCTTCTGCCTTGATCGGCCGAGCAGCCAAGCGCTCGCCAATCTCCTCAAGCGCCTCAGAGTGATCCGGGTGCGAGTGGGTTGTCACAACCGCGTCAACCTTTATCCCTTCCGACTCCACCACCACTGACAGCAACTCCAAGTGGCTAGCTATTGCCGGCCCAGGATCAACTACGATCCCCCTCCGATCTGCTCCGAAAGCAACGTAGGTATTCGTGCCGTCCAGAGTAAGCGCCGACGGATTCGGCGCTACCACCCGAATGAGACCGGGGCACAGCACGGCGGCGCCCGCCATTAGCGGTGCGACGGGTGAGCTTGCCCTTGGGTCCATGGCGATTCTGCTCCTTAAGCCGGAATACTTGACCAAGACTTGGTGTATGACCATACTAGAGTTTGACCGGTTCCAAAGATCCAAGGAGGGATATGGACCGCCAAGGAAGGCGCACATGGATGGCACGGTTTTTGAGCCTCGCCCGGGCCGTCGAGAATAAGGTGCAAATAGCGGCCGACAGAGAACGGCTGAGTTCCTACAACCCCAACGATCAGCGTCGGATACTCGAACTCATAGCGGCCGAAGCCGATAACGCTGGTGCCCCGAATAATGACTCCGGACTCAGCTCCAAACTCAGCACCTACGTCACCCGTTCAATGCTGGGAAAGGGTCCGCTTGACCCGTTGCTCTCCGACAAATTGGTGGAGGAAATTCTAGTTAACGCCCCAGACAGGATCTTTGTGAATCGGGCTGGGACCACAAACCTCGAGGTTTTCGATGCGTTTTACGACATTGACCACGTTAACCGGATCATCGAGCGGCTTGCAGACACCGCGCTTGGATCGTCACGAAGCCTAGATCCTGCCGAAGGAATCCAGGATTTCAGCCTACCCGGGGGTCTTCGGATGCACCTGGTGCACCCGGAGCTCAGCCCATCTTCGCAGTTAATCGTGAACATCCGCAAACCTCGAGGCATCGGACTCTCCTCTCACCTGGGAGAGGTAGAAAGGCTTCTCGGCCAAGCTCTCGCATGCGGCGCGACCATTCTCGTCGCCGGTTTGCCGGGTTCCGGGAAAACCACTCTGGTTCGAAGGTTGCTTGGGTCAATGCCCGCCTCTACCCGAATAGTAATCGCAGAGGAGGTTGGCGAGACGGTGGTCGAGATGCCCAATGCCGCCCATCTTCAGACCCGACGGGCACGGGTAGGCGCCGAGGGAATCGATCTCCGCAAGCTGGCTAGTGCCTTTTTAAGAATGTCGCCCGATATTGCAGTTGTCGGCGAGATCCGCGACGCCGAAGCGCTCCCGTTCATCATGGCTACCACTAGCGGCGTCACTGGAATCTCTACGATTCATGCCCGCGATGGCCGCGCCGCTCTGAATCGCCTGCGAACTCTGGGAAGGCTGGCGGCGAGTAATCTTGGAGAGGACCTGCTAACTACGCTCATTGCAGATGGAATCGATCTAGTCGCATACGTTTCGCGAATCGGCGGGGAATTCCACATCGATAGCGTTCTCGCGGTCGAAGACCCGGTCGCAACCCCCCATGGCTACGCCTTTGTCACTACCGCTGCCCAATTCCTTGCCGGAGTCCCAAGCTTTCCGCTCGCAACCCGCATTTTGCAACGCTTCCCCGGAATCCACGAGATTCAGGCCACCAGCAGAACAGCGGGGTGAACGATATGATCCTCAGTTGCATTTTCGCCACCCTTGCGGCGGCAGTGCTAGCGATACCGCTCAGCTCTCGTGCGCGGATCCCGAAAGCAGCTGCAGCAACGGTTGCCGTAACCGCCGATCTGCTCTTGCTTCCGCTGGTTCCAGGCATCGCCGCCCTCCTAGCCGGCGTGCTGCTCGTGGGTACCGTTGTTCTAGACAAGAGACCTCGCGGACATCTCCAACGCAGTCAGGTGATTCAGTGGCCCGACTTGATTGACGATACCCTGATCCGAATCGAAACCCTAGGAGAGCCGCTTCCAGTTGCTCTCTTCCGGGCCGCGCGGTCGCTCGATGGCCCCCTACGTGATCACCTCGAAAAAGCGCATGACTCCTTTCAACTCAGTGGCGACCTCGCTCGCGCGCTAAGCGCACCGTCCCAACTCCTGGACCCGTGGTCGAAGTTGAACTTCGAGTCGCTCGCTAGAGCCTGCCGCCTTGGTGCTCCCGAGATGGTCGCCTCCTGCCGCGCATTGCAACAGGCATGCCGGCATCGCGCAAAAATCGAATTGGAGGTACACGCAAAGATGGCCGGGGTACGGTTGGCAAGGCTCTTCGTCCTCCTGGTCCCGTCCGGACTGATGCTGGTCGGAATGATTATTGGCGGCCTCTCCGACTACGGAAGCACGCTGGGTCTCGCCTCGATCACCGTTGCATCTCTCATTGTGGCAACGTGCTGGGCGTGGAGCACAAAGTTTTTGAGGCCTGCTGAACAAGCATCCGTGCGGGTACAGCTCCCCCGGTGGCTCGCGCTGGGGTGTCCCCGATGAGCGAGGCATGGATTCGCGGAGCTGCGGTGGCGCTCCTGGCGATCGCTGGCTTTCTGGCTGCTCCCCGGCCACTGCAACCGCCTGGCTTTCGGCGAGTTTTGCGGCACCTTCAACCTTCCATTCATAACTTTTCTACCGCCAAATTGAGCAGCATGACCCAACGGACCTGGCTTAGAAACGATTTTGACCTAGTACTTTCAACTTCCGACTATCAGCGTTGGCTTCTAAGCCTGACGCGCCTTGTGTCAGCCGCTGCCCTTATCGCTCTTGGCGTCACCTCCATCTGGGAACCGCCAATCGTTGCCGCAGCCCTCACTGCTTGCTTTGCCATCTGCATTGCCCTGATCCCTATCGGCCTGCTTCACGATACCGCAACCAAAATCCGCCGAAGCTCTGAGCAGGATCTCTACAAGCTGCTCTCCCAGTTGGCCAACCTCCTTTCTTCCGGGTACTCCCTCCCTGCGGCCATTATCCGCATGGCCGAGAACGCACCTGGCGTCTGGCAAGAACACTTAGCGAGGGTAAAAGTATCCCTCGACCATGGAGTTGAACTTCCAAACGCCCTAGAACAGCTCGCCCAACGGCTGTACACCCATCGCCTATCCCGCGCCCTCTTGCTTCTTGCCAGCGCCTACCGCAACCACACTGCATTTGCGGTTTGCGAGCGCTTGGCCGAGCAGGAAGCAGAGAGCGTCTACAACCGCCTTCTCGCGGAGGGCGAGCGCCGGCTTCAGCTAGTGTGGATTCCGGTGGCAATTGCCACACTTGTGCCCGGAATACTTCTTTTAATTGCGCCCCTCGCGGAATCGTTCAAATCAATCTCAGGTGCTTGACACAATGGCCCAAAGACGATAGCTTGTATTTTACTCCACGGAAGGAGCGTAAATGAGGACATGGAAGTCAGCGTTTCAGACGCAATACTGGTACCGTTGGTTGGCCACAATAGTTGCAATGTTGCTCAACCCATGGTCCGCATTGGCGCTTTGGAACGATGCCGACGCGGGAGAAGGCGTGATATCGACTGCCATAATTGTGATGATCATGGCATTTCTAGCAGTTGGCGTTTGGATCGCCTTCAAAGCGATCATGTCGAACGCTACCAATTCGATAGCGACGCAAGTATCCCAGATCGGCCAGTAGTGGAGAGGCGGCTACTGCTCCACGGCGAAGCCGGATCTTCGCTGATTGCGTCGACCATCGCGATGGGAATGAGCTTGATACTGCTGTTAAGCGCGGTCTCGCTCTCCTTGGCTGTCGAACGGTTCGGAACGATCAGCGCAACAGTCGACCGCGCCGCAGTTGTAGCCGCCGCCCGCCTATCCACCGGCGACCCGTCGGCAGCTGCAGCCGGAGTTGCGGCTATGACAACCCTTCCCGCTTTAAAAGGATCACGTTTGGCCGTGAATACTTCCGGCCACTTCGTCACTGTAACCGACAGTGTTCCCCTATCCGACATATTCGTTGGATTGCCATCCAGTACAACGATGAGTTTTATCGGTCAGGCGTATGGTTCATAACCGCGGATACGAAGCCGGGTTCATCGATAATTTAATACTGCTTTTTGTTGGTGCTGCAATACTGATTATGCTAATCCCGTTTGCCTGGAACGTCACCAAAGTGATCATCGAAAAGCAGGCTCTTAATCAAGCAGCTTACAGCATGGCGAGAGCCTGGTCTGTGAGTGGTGCCCGGCCGCCGCGAATCGCCAACGTGCCGACCGTCGGCAGGGTTGCGGTCGCAAGCTACGGCAGCGCTGCCGGATGCACCGCAATAGAAGTCATCGTCTCCGCGGTTGATCCAATCAACCTGAGCTCCTTCCTGCTCGGTGGTAGCGAAACTATACGTACAACCGGCTCGGCCAGCTTGCCACAAGACGCCTACCGCTTACCCGATGCCGGCGGGATCAACTGCGACAATGCCCAAGCAAGGTAGCGATGAGCGCGCATCGGCGCTAATAATGGTGCCCATTCTCGCCGGAGTGGCCGTCTTTCTGCTGGCATTCTCAACGTTGTTCATATCTGCGCTCTTTCAGCAAGCCACGCTCACTCAACTCTTCGAGACATGCGCCCTTTCCGCATCGCGTGCACTCAGCCCTTCGGGAATCTATCTCGACTCGACGGCCCGAATATCGCCGGTGCTCGCCAGTCGGGACACCGCAAACTGTTTTGCTACGCTCGCACCACCAACAGCCTCGATTTCGTGGACGATTACCGAAGTGAATTCAACCTCCGTCCGGATTGCCGGATCCCAGGCGCTCCAAGGGCCATTGACGGGTCTCTTTGCATTTTTCGGTTCCCGTCCAAAAGTCTCGGCCAGCGCCACTGCGACCATCGCATCTTCGTAGGTGCCGCCCGCTGGCTCTCGTCAAACACAATTATCTTCCGGAAGTCCGACCCGAACTCTTCAAGAATAGGCTTGGAACCGTGACCAGCACGACACGCCCGCTGCCAGCCCACCTATCTCCCGACGGGACGGCCCTAACCGCCTGTTTTCCGGGACCGGCAGTGCTCTCGTGTCAAACAGAGGTAATCAAACTCAATCGGCCAAGCAAGCTCCCGGTAGTAAACCTTGATACCCGGACCGGGGTGTACGCGGTGGCCAACCGGCGAATCCCGCTCGAAGGGGCAACCAACTTCCGCGACGCCGGAGGCTACGTCACCGCAACCGGTTGGTTACCTTGGCGCATCCGTTACCGCTCCGAAAATCTCTCCAGGTTGACCGATATCGACTGGCAAACACTGTTCGACGCGGGGATCAGACTCATTATCGACCTCCGCACCCCTGCAGAGGCAGAGGAGATGCCCAGCCGACCGCCTTCGGGGATCGAAGTTCACCATCTTCCGGTATCGGGGAGGCTGCAAGGATCCTCAGACCCCACGGCGGCGCTGTTTGCCGGCAAGATCCGCGGTATCGACTACTGCGATATGGTCGAGATGTACTTGGATGCTATCGCAAACAGCCGCGCACAACTCGATGAAGCCGTGCGCTTGCTTAACGAGCATCCGGAACCGACCGTGGTGCACTGCACGGCCGGGAAGGACCGCACCGGCATCGTTGTTGCCTTGTGGCAGCTTCAAAATGGAGTCTCTCGGCAGCATGTAGTAGAAGACTTTCGACTGTCTGCGCTGCTCAGAACTACCCCCCGCTTCCTGGAACTTCGCGAGCGCATCGACAGGGCCGGAGTTGTTCCCCGCATGGTCCAGCCGTACTTTTCTGCTCCGGTCTCTGCGCTCGCAGCCGCCCTGAAGAGTTTGGGCGCATAGATAAGGGCAACACCGTTTCACTTTGAGCCGCCGCAGGTCGGCGCTGGTGGCGAAGCATGACCGACACCCCGTTTAAACGAATCCTTGGTTATCCGTTGACATATTTGCCGTGTTTCATTACCATGAAGTTGATGATCAAATTGTTACCGGCAGAGGATCGATAGGAATGGCGGACAATCGGGCCATAGATGCTCTCTACGAAGAGAACCGCAAATTTGCCCCGCCACCAGCGCTGGTGAAGAGCGCCAAAACCAATTCAGACGAGATCTATACCAAGGGTGGCGACTTCCAAGCATTTTGGGAGGAGCGCGCCCGCCCTTTGCCATGGAAGACGCCTTGGAGTCGTGTTCTTGACTGGAGCGGTGCGCCCTTTGCAAAGTGGTTTACCGGAGCTACGCTAAACGTCACCGAAAGCTGCTTGGATAGGCACGCAGCACAAACACCCACGAAGGTCGCGTACTACTTCGAAGGCGAAGAGGGTGATTCTCGGACGATTACGTACTCGGATCTACTGGAAGAGGTCAACCGCTTTGCGAATGGACTAGCCGAGCTGGGCGTGCAAAAAGGCGACCGGGTCGCCATCTACATGGGCATGATTCCCGAGTTTCCAGTGGCGCTCCTCGCCTGTGCCCGACTCGGTGCTATCCATTCCATTGTTTTCGGCGGATTCTCACCAGAAGCGCTCGCCGACCGGATCAACGATGCCAAGGCAAAAGTAGTAATAACCTGCGACCAATCACGGCGAAAAGGCCAGACGGTGGATCTCAAGGCCTTGGCCGATACCGCCCTCGAACGCTGCGACTCCGTGGAACATGTGGTCGTAGTCGCCCGAACCGGAGCCGAGGTCAATCGGGTTCCCAAACGCGATGTCGACTATGAGCAACTCGTCAGTCGGCAAAAGCCCATCCGCGCAGCGGCTGAGTGCTCGAGCGAAGACCCTCTCCTCATCCTCTACACCTCCGGAACCACCGGGAAACCGAAGGGAATCGTTCACACCTCCGGGGGTTACCTGGTCGGAGCGACAACGACCCATCAGGAGGTCTTCGATTTAAAGCCCGAGGACGTCTACTGGTGCACAGCAGACATCGGTTGGATAACCGGCCATAGCTACGTGGTTTACGGTCCACTTGCGAACGGAGCAACCTCGGTAATCTACGAAGGAGTAGCCGATTACCCGGACAAGGATCGATTTTGGGCAATCATCGAAAAGTACCGAGTAACGCAGTTCTATACCGCGCCTACCTCGATCAGAACCTTCATGAAGTGGGGTAAGGCCTACCCTGAGGAGCATGACCTCTCGTCACTCCGCATACTTGGAACCGTTGGGGAGCCGATCAACCCTGAGGCGTGGATGTGGTACCGCGACGTAATCGGACAGGGGCGCTGCCCGATCGTCGACACTTGGTGGCAGACAGAGACGGGCCACATGATGATCTCGCCACTTCCCGCCGTTACCGAGACCAAGCCGGGCTCGGCACCGAAACCCTTGCCGGGAATCTCCGCCGATATCGTCGACGACGATGGCAATTCGGTTCCGTTTGGCGGGGGTGGCTGCCTGGCGCTGGACCAGCCGTGGCTGGGGATGGCGCGAACCATCTCCAACGACCCGAACCGCTTTGTCGAGACCTATTGGGCCCGCTTCTCCTCTCCGGGAGAGGGGCGGTGGCGTTACTTTGCCGGTGACGGCGCAAAGCGCGATGCAAACGGCTACTTCTGGCTCCTTAGACGCGTAGACGACGTGATGAACGTCTCCGGCCATCGCATCTCGACACTGGAAGTGGAGTCCGCGCTTGTCGATCACCCAACGGTAGCCGAGGCCGCCGTAATCGGCCGCGCGAACCCGATCACCGGGCAGGCGACCGCGGCATTTGTCACCTTGAAGGCCGGCGTAAAAGGGAACGAAACCCTGATCGCTGAAGTTCGCGAGCAGGCCGCAGGCAAGATCGCCCGGCCGGCATCAATTGTCTTTACCGAAGATCCTCCCAAGACTCGTTCTGGGAAGATTATGCGCCGCCTCTTGCGCGACATCTCCGAACAGAGAAAGCTCGGCGACGTTACCACGCTAACCAACGCTGATGTAGTGCAAGAGATCACAAAGCGAGCGCAGCTGCAAGCAAAACTGGAGGAGTAAGCACACGGCTTTCTCCTCCCTGGAGATGGGTTACGAAACCGAACGGAGCAACATCCGCTTGGCGATTCGGCAGGCGGTTCTCCGCTTGCCTAGTGTAAACATCCCTTCGGGGATAAGAAAGGAAACATATGGCTACCGATATAGAAACCAGAGAGGTCTCGGTTAGCTCGGCTAGCGCTACCGCAAATCCGGCACCGCTCGGACTCGCCGGCTTCGCCTTGACCACCTTCGTTCTCTCGTGCTTCAACGCCGGATTTATCAACGGCAGCCTCGTGGGAGTCGTCCTCCCACTCGCGCTGTTCTACGGGGGGCTGGCCCAGCTGCTGGCGGGGATGTGGGAGTTCAAAAAGGCCAACACATTCGGGGCTACCGCGTTCTCGACATACGGCGCCTTCTGGATGTCGTTCGCCGGGTACGTCTACTTCATCGCACCCAAGCTTCCTGCCGCGACCGCCTACCAGGCGACCGGTCTTTACCTCCTCGCGTGGACCATCATCTCAGTGATCCTCTTCGTGGCGACCTTCGGGCTGAACTCACACCTGAAGACGCTGTTCGGATTCCTTGTGATTACCCTCATCTTCCTGACCGTGGGGGCTTTTGGCCAGTCGACATCGATGACCGCCGTTGGTGGATATCTGGGTATCGTGACCGCGCTGATAGCCTGGTACGGGGTCCTCGCCCACGTAGCCAACTCGACAATGGGACGGACCGTATTCCCGATCTAAAATCGATCTAAGTCAAAAGAGGGCTTGCCACGCTAAAGTGGCAGGCCCTCTTTGCTTGTTTAAACGCTAACCATTCGGAGAGGGAAGCTGCGCTCCGCTTCCCAGAATGACTCCGTCCGCCGCTAGCCGAGCAAAGATGCCATCGAGCTGCAGTCGCCCATCAAGCGAGAGGATCGCACGGTCGCCGTCAGCTTCCAGCAGCCCCCACGACCAACGAGGAAGCTCCTTAATTTTGGTCCCTCCGCTAGTCCTCAAGCGCAGATACGCGGCCTCCTCGATCAGCTCCGCTTCGTCGAGAATCTCCACGCCCTCCATTGCACTCAACCCACTCAGTATCCGTTGCCGGTAGCGGGGATACGAGTTGACGTTCCAGAACCGAGCCGCGCCCTGGCGCGAGTGCGCGGACGGTCCCACTCCCAGGTAGTCACCCCCAGTCCAATAGCCCAGGTTATGGCGGGAAGCAAAACCTGGTTTTGCCCAGTTGGATATCTCGTACCAACGATATCCCGCAGCACTGAGGAGCCGTTCGGCGAGCCGATACCTCTCAGCCTGCACCTCCTCGTCAAGCACCATTCCTCGAAGCGGGGTTCCACTTTCGATGGTGAGGGCATAAACGCTGACGTGCTCCGGCTCAAGGGCGATCGCCCTCTCCAACGTCTCCCCCCAAGAAGTACTACTTTCGCACGGAGCCCCAAAGATGAGGTCGATGCTCAAGTTCGAGAACCCCACCGATCTCAAGATCGCCCACGCTCGGACCACATCCTCGGGACGATGGCCCCGCCTGAACCACTCAAGAATGGCGGGATCGAACGATTGCACCCCCAGAGATAGCCGGTTGACACCGGCCGCGACAGCTCCCTTTGCCCACTCACGGGATACGTCCTCCGGGTTAACCTCCGCGGTAATCTCGGCACCCGGCTCCACTGGGAACAACTTGACGAGTTCTGCTAAATCCCTTATCGGAAGACTGGAGGGAGTTCCCCCGCCGAAATAGAGCGTGGTGGCCACCCCACTCCACTTAGAGAGCGCAAACTCTTGCCGGATCAGATCAACGTACCCCACGTCGGGTTTGCCGATGGCAACCGAAAAGTCGCAGTACGAGCAGCGCGACCGGCAGAACGGGACATGAACATAGACCCCTGACAACCGACTAAACGGGGATCCTCACACCCAACTGATCGAGGTAAGCAATCATCTCATTGAAGGTGAGGCCAAGCACTGCGCCAAGAATCTTGATGTCGTCGGCTCGTACCGTCATCCGTCTTCCGTTGAAGTCTTGCCTGACCACCTGGATCATGTTCAGGTACCGATAGAGAACGTCGCGATCGGGGCCAGTAAGTTCGCTCAGCTTGGTCAGGTCGATCGAACACTTCACCGACTCCGGCGGATCTGCGGGCCGCAGTCCGGGATTGCTCTCCAGACTGATGAGATCAATACGGACCGGATCTGGCGAAACCTGGGCCATCCGATCCCTGACCGGAAGGTTCGCAAACTCGCGCGTACCGCGATCCTTGGGAAGAAGCTGATCGACGTTGACATGATAGAACTCGGCCAAACGCTGCAGCCTCGGAACCGAGATCGAACGCTCACCGCGCTCGTATGCTCCGAGCACAGACGCCTTGAACTCCTGATTCGATAGAGCCTCTACCGCTTGAAGAGAATATCTCTGCTGCTTCCGAACAGAACGCAGCCGTTGCCCTACCTCGTGTGCATAATCCCGTTCCGTCTTGTCCACGCTCACTCCTAAATGTATGTACGCAGCGTGATAAAACTCTAGCAGATAACACTCGGCGAGACAACAATTCCCGCTTCTAGTCCGGCCATAAACGCACCTGCGACCACCGCTGCTGTCTCGACTCGAAAAATCAAATTCGAAATTCGATAACAAACAACGCCTTCACCTGCATCTATGCGGCCAGACTCCGGTCCTACGAGCCAAATTTTCCGCTTCAGAGAGGGTGCCTCCCCTTGCGGATCAAGAATTGCAATCTCCCCACCTCGCGTGGCAACAAACGTTGACGCAGGAACATTGGGCCACAACTTTGGGAGAAAAGGACGCTCGCACTGCTGGGATGCCTCGCGCGCAATCCGCTCCAGCCGGCCGATCGCCGCGGTCGATAACGATACCCCGTGCCTGCGGTCGTATTCAGCAAGAAGTAGATAGATATCGTCTACTCCGACCTCCGCCAGCTTCTGTACCGCCCACGTTAACCTCTCCTTCGAGGGCATAAACATGGCGATCCCGAATCGGTCCTGCCTCCCCGGATATGTCATGACATCACCCAATGCCCGAACTTCGTCGCCGTCGAACGCCACTGGAACAACTTTTCCAGCGCCGTCACCAAGGTAAAACCGCTCCCCATCGCGCATCCGCCTAACTCTACGCAGATGGTGAAGAGTCTCCGACGACAGGGTGAGGCTATCGAAATCCTCAGCAAACGCGAGCGGCCCGAGCCGCCGCGGTCTGTACTCCGGCCCTACTTGAACGCCGACCTCAACTTCGAAAAAAGGCCGTGCTCCTGCGGGCTAAGCACGCTCTCGCCGCGCACCTCTGCAAGCTGCCTCCAAAGCGTCTCCTCCTCCACCGAAACCACTCCCGGCACGTCAACCTGGACCGATAGGACCAGATCACCGCGTCCACGCCCTTTTCCGCTCAAAATAGGCACGCCGCGCCCTTTTAGCCGAATCTCGGCGTTCGGTTGGATTCCAGGGTGAATCTCGATCGATTCGTTGCCATCAAGAGTGGCAAAGTCAACGACCGCTCCAAGAACAGCCTGCACCGCCGACACGTGAATACTTGCCAGCAGGTTGTGCCCCTCGCGTTCGAAGCGCTCAGACGGCGCTACCAACACGTGAACGTACAGACTCCCCGGTTGACCTCCACGGGGAGCCGCGGCTCCTCTCCCGGTCAACCTGAGAACAAGACCGTTATCGGCCCCGGCCGGGATTTCAATCGAAAAGTGCCGCTCGGTGGTCCTCCGTCCCTCGCCCCGGCAGTCGGTACACGGGTCCGCGATGACCCTCCCCTCGCCGTAACATGCATCACAAGTCACTGCAGTGACCATCCGCCCCAGGAATGACTGAGTGACCCTCCTCACCGTCCCCGTTCCCTGACATTGGTTGCACACCCGCGGCGATGTACCAGACCTTGCTCCGCTCCCCCCGCAGCTCTGGCAGGTGGTCGGCATCTTCATCGAGATCTCCTTCTCGGTGCCGAACACTGCCTCCTCAAAGGTCAGCCGCACCTCGGTCTCGATGTCTTCGCCCCTCCTAGGACCGGCGTTCGGCTGGCCGCCAAAACCACCACCAAAAACGGTCTGAAAGATATCCGAAAAGTTAGGCGCAAAGGGGCCGCCGCCGAACGGATCACCTTGGGCACTCCGACTCCCGTAGGTGTCGTAACTCCTCCGCTTCTCCGGATCGCTGAGGGTGTCGTAAGCCTCAGTTACCAACTTAAAGCGCTCTTCCGCTGTACGGTCGCCGCCGTTGACGTCGGGGTGTAACTCCCTGGCCAGCCGCCGGTAGGCTCGCTTGATCTCGTCCGCGCTCGCATGCTTGGATACCCCGAGGACCTCGTAGTAGTCGGTCACAACCCTCCTTAACTTACCGCCTCGGTTACACCTGCCCCGATAGCGGCAACGGCAGTGGTGGCGAGCGGGTAGTCCATCCGCATCGGGCCGAGCACCCCGACCGAACCAACGATCTCGCCTCCGACCTCGCAGGGCGCCACCACCAGAGCACACTCGTTCAGAGCCTCGACTCCGATCTCCTCCCCGATGCTGACCGTAGTGCCCTGCTCGACTAACCCGCGAATCAGCTCTACCACCAATAGCTGCTGTTCCAGTGCCTCGATCATGCGAGTCACCTTCTCACGCTCTTCCAATGCGGCGGCGGTCTTGTAAACTTCCCTTACCCAAAGATCGACCTCCTCGGAACCGAAGGAGTCATGCAGCACAGCGATCACCGCGCAGACCAAAGCGTCAAGTTCTGGATCGTTGGTAGGAGGCACAACTAGGTTGCTACCAAACCGGCTGTTGCGCAGGCTCGCGGTCATCAAATTGGAAGCCTGATTGGCCAGAGAATCGCTAACTCCACCGTCAACTCTCAGGGTTGACCGATCTACAGTACCGCGGGACCCGACGGCCAACACCAGCACGAGGTCTCCCGAGAGCGGAACTATCTGAATCCGCTGGAAACGCTCTGCCGCCGGCGCCCAAGTTGAGACGATAGCGGTGTAGTTGGTCTGTTGGGCGAGGAGAACCAACGACCGGCGAAGCACCTCGTTGAACTCGCCACTGGCGTTTGCAAGCAACGCCTCCACGGAACGCCTGATCTCGGAGTACCGGACCGGATCCCGCCCCATCAATCGATCGACAAAGTAGCGGTACCCCATGACCGACGGAACCCTACCAGAGGAGACGTGCGGCTGGGTCAGAAAACCATCCTCCTCTAGCTGCGCCATTTGAGCCCGGATCGTCGCCGGGCTGAGATGGAGATTGGAAACCGAAAACAGGTGCTGCGATCCGATCGGAGCCGCGATCCTGACGTATTCGGCGACAACGGCCATGAGTATGGCCTCTTTGCGAGGGCCGAGAGATGCTTGGACCATGCCTACTCCCCTAGAGACTTACTCTATTCCCCTACTTCTCCCTGGGAGTACAGTCTACCAGCGGTAGCGCTCGCCCGCCCCTAGGGGGCAGACGCCGCTACTTGGCAGAGCGAAGAGCGTTTGCCCTGCGCATCAGCCTCGACTTACGCCTAGCAGCCTGGTTCTTATGGATAACCCCTTTGGCCGCCGCTTTGTCGATCCGCTTGAGCAACAGGCGAATCAGCGCATCGCCCTCCGGCATGCCGACCGCTTCAAGGGCGCTCTTTGCCCTGGTCTTCAACTCCGACTTAACCGCCTTATTGCGAACGTGTCGACGCTCGTTCTGGCGATTGCGCTTAATCTGACTCTTTATATTCGCCACACCGTCTCCGTATCTGAAAGACCTTCAAAACCCGCCCGATAAGCTTAGCGTGCCAGAGTCCAAGCAGGACTCGCCAAAATCGAAGTCAAAGATGAGCAGACACCGATGACAGACCAAGCCGATATCCGCAACCTCTCGATCATTGCCCACATCGACCACGGAAAGTCAACACTCTCCGATCGGATCCTCGAGCTTACGAGAGCAGTTGACCCACGCCTCATGCGCGAGCAGTATCTGGACACCATGGATATCGAACGTGAACGTGGGATCACCATCAAAGCGCAAAATGTAAGGGTGAACTGGAAGGGCCGCATAATCAATCTGATCGATACCCCCGGCCATGTCGACTTCGGCTACGAAGTATCCCGCTCACTTGCAGCTTGCGAGGGAGTAATACTCCTCGTCGACGCCTCTCAGGGTATCGAGGCGCAAACTCTCGCTAACTGCTATCTCGCAATCGAGCACGATCTCGAGATCGTGGCGGCTCTTAACAAAATCGACCTTCCCCAGTCCGACCCCGACCGTTACGCCGGAGAGATCGAGCAAATTCTAGGAATACCGGCAGAGACAATCTTGCGTATCTCCGCGAAGACTGGAGACGGCGTAGCCGCACTTCTCGACGCGGTAATCGAGCGGATCCCGTCGCCCGCTGGAAACCCCGATGCTCCGCTACAGGCCCTCATTTTTGACTCATACTACGACCAGTACCGTGGCGTGGTAAGCGCGATCCGAGTCGTAAACGGAGCAATCGGAACCGATGATCGGCTTCGTTTCATGCAGACCGGCAAGACTCACCTGGTCGAAGAGATTGGTATTCGCACTCCGGTGCCGGTTCCAGTTCCCCATCTTGGAGCCGGCGAAGTCGGTTATCTCATTGCCAATATCCGCGATGTCGGCGAAGCTCGATCTGGCGAGACCGTCACCCTCGTGAGCAATCCGGCGCCAACTCCGCTCGATGGATACCAAGATCCAAAACCCATGGTCTTTTGCGGGTTATACCCGATAGACGGCGACGAGTTCGAGAGCCTTCGCGACTCCCTGGAGAAACTCAAGCTCAACGATGCCAGCTTTACCTTCGAACCCGAGACCTCCGCGGCGCTTGGTTTTGGCTTCCGCTGCGGCTTTCTCGGCCTCCTTCACATGGAGATCGTAACCGAGCGCCTTGAGCGCGAGTTCGACCTCGCCTTAATCGCAACCGCCCCAAGCGTCAACTACCGGGTATGCACAACGAAGGGAACTGAGATCGAGATCGAAAACCCCTCGGAAATGCCTGCCGCATCCGAGATCGAATGGATCGAGGAGCCGATGCTAAAAACCAGTATCATCACGCCGTCTAGTTACATTGGAACGATCATGGAACTCGCCCAAACCCGAAGAGGAGTACTCGGAAAAATGGAGTACCTGTCTCCGGAACGCGTTGAAATCAATTACCGGATTCCGCTCGCGGAGATCGTAGTCGACTTTTTCGACGCTTTGAAAAGTCGAACCAAAGGATACGCCTCCTTGGACTACGAGGCAGACGGATACCAAACAGCCGACCTGGTAAGGCTGGACATCCTGATCAACCAGGAGCCGGTCGACGCATTCTCCAGCATCATTCACCGGGACAAGGCCTACGACCACGGAAAGCGAATGGTGGCAAAGCTTCGGGAGTTGATACCCCGGCAGCTCTTTGACGTGCCGATCCAGGCCGCGATCGGAGGTCGAATCATCTCCCGGGAGACGGTGAAGGCGCGACGAAAAGACGTTCTTGCAAAGTGCTACGGCGGCGACATAACCCGAAAGCGCAAGTTGCTCGAGAAGCAGAAGGAAGGAAAAAAGAGGATGAAATCTATCGGTCGGGTCGAAATTCCCCAAGAAGCTTTCATCTCCGCCCTAAAACTTGGAGACAGCTGACTTGCGATCACGTTTGCAGTCCAACGGCGCTCTCGTTAGCCTTGCTAGCGGTTAACGGCGAATCAATTGCGCCAATCGCGCTACCAAAAGATCGACAATAGCTCCCGGCTCGGCCACCGACTCTCCCCGGAGTTCCCTCGCTGCACTCGCAAGCCAGCCCACCATGCGCGAGCAGTCGCCGTAGCCAAGCTTCCGGGAAACTTCAAGCTCCTTACGGATGGCGAAGTCAGGAGTTCCTTTGACGCCGGCGTTAACCAGCGCGATCTTCGCCTGCTCCAGTGTGCGAAGACCCGGCGAGTTCAAAGTGCAGACGTCAAGCGCCCATCGTTCAAGCACCGCCATAACCTGTTGCGGCGCCCGTCCGTTGGCCAGCATCCGCTCCACCGCAGCGACGGCGCCGTCCACCTTTCCCCGGGCAATCTCGTCGGTAAGCCGCCAGAGCGGGATGTCGCCCGGAGATCCCAAATACGGCTCTACCTCCTCGCATCCGATCACCGTGCTCTCCGGAAACGCAAGCGCCAGCACCTCGGCCAGCGACGCGGCGCCTCCGAGGTCATCCCCAAGAACCTCGACGACACGCTTCAAACCCGCTCCATCAAGCGTTACGCCTGCCCTACGCATAGCTGTCTTCACGTACTCGCGCCGGTCACCATCCCTGGTGATCAAGGTCTCCACCACCTCGGCGCCAAGCTCAAGCAGGGGCTTGGGAACGCTCCGCGACGAGAAGTACAGAATTAGCTGGTTTTCCGACTCAGACTCGGACAGCGACCGCTCCAAAATGGCCACATCCGCCTTGACCAGGTTGCTCGCACCTTTAACCAAAATAAGTAGAGACGACGCAAACATTGGAGGCTGGTGAACCAGCGGAAGCAGGGACTCCAATCCCTCTGCCGCAAGATCGACTATGCGAATCTCCAATCCGTCATCGGCACCAGCCCGACTGTCGGCACCGAGAACCTCCTCGGTCACCGCAGGATCAGAGATAATCCGAGCCGTGATCTTCATCAAACTTTGCGTTGCTCAATAGCCGCCAATGCATCGAGCGCCCGCCTCGTACCACCAGCGTCATGAACCCTGAAGATGCTGGCCCCAGCCAGCCACCCGTAACAGGCTGCGCCGAGAGAAGCGAAACGCCGATCATCAATGGCAAGGCCGAGCGTCTCTCCAAGAAATCCTTTGTTGGAGGCGGAGATCAGGACCGGGTACCCTTCCTCTACCAGCTCCGACGTTCTTCTAAGAAGCTCCAGCGACTGCGCAGTCGTCTTGCCCAGATCGAAGCCGGCATCGACGATAACCGATTCCCGCGCTACTCCCTGGGCCTGGGCGTAGGTCGCCCTATCTCGCAAAAATCCAATCACCTCTCCCACCAGGTCACCATAGCGCGGATCCAGGTCGGGAATTCGCGGCTTCAACCGGATATGGGTGCATACGACCGCGGCTCCGTAACCGGCAGCCACCGATGCATACTCCGGGTCCATGAGGCCCGAGATATCGTTGCCGATGTGAGCACCGGCGCGAAGCGCCTCCTTGAGCACGGCTGCCCTCCATGTATCGACGGAGATCGCAACGTCAAAGCGCTCTGCCACGGCTGATACTGCCGGGACTACCCGTTCAAGCTCCTCTTCAACCGCAACTTCTTCGCCCGGACCCGCCTTGACCCCCCCAATATCGAGGATGTCCGCGCCAGATTGAACCCGCTCCTCCGCAACCCGAAGGAACGAGTCGAAACTAAAGTAGCTTCCTTTGTCGTAAAAGGAATCCGGTGTCCGGTTGAGGATACCCATCACCAAAGGACGGCTGATATCAAGAGAACGGCCGGCGGCCAAAAGTCCCTTTGCTGCCTCCGAATCAGTAGAGCCGAGAGGCAAACATCCTCCGAAACTGGTTAACGCGGGGGTCTCCTTCGGGGAAAAGGGTGAGAAGATCGAGGAACTGCCGCCGAGCCTCCTCGTCATCCTTGACCTTGCCCAACAGCGCGGTAAGCTTTCCCTCTAGCTCGTCGTCCTGAACAGCACCCGCTCCGTCACGCGAGAGGCGGATCCGCGACTTTATCCGGCTCACCTCCTCGGTCTCTGGGTACCGTGCCAGCAGCGCTTCGGCCTCGTCCAACTCTCCCCTGGCCCAGAGCATCTCGGCCAAGCGAACACCAGCTCTCTCATTCGCTGGCTCAAGTTCAAGCGCCTGCCGCAAGGAGGGTTCATTCCCCTCCTCGATCAAGATATCCACCACCGTCTTGGCCGGTGCCAACTTGCCGACGAAGTCCCGTACCGCCTGCTCAGGATACGCTCCCACGAAGCTGTCGACCACCTTCCCTTCCTTAATTGCAAAGACGGCGGGAATCCCCTGCACCCTAAAGGCTTGGGCAGCGGCCGGGTTATCGTCTACATTGATCTTGGCAAGGACGACCTTCCCTTCGGTCTCCCCTACCACCTTCTCGATTATCGGGCTGAGACTCCGGCAGGGCCCACACCATGGGGCCCAGAGATCCACGACAACCGGCTTCTCTTTTGAAAGCTCGATAACGTCCCGTTCGAAGGTTGCATCAGTAACATCCATAGGTATCATTCTATTGGCCCATTGTCCGCTGCGTTATTGGCTATAGGCAAGCGCGAACGCTTCCTGAAACATTGCCGACGATGGATCGCCACACTCACGTGCGACACGCTTCAAACCAGCAGGTTGACGACTTTGGGAAGCTTCGCAATCACCCGCCTCGGGCCACCCTCGCCCACAAGGCTGGCCACCTTGGGAAGCGCCAGAGCCGTCTGAATCGCCTCCTCTTCGGTAATCTTGGGATCGACCTCAATCACCTCTCGCATCTTTCCATTAACCTGGACCACCAAGGATACCAGTGCAGCTTGCAACAGCTCGCGATCCACTTGGGGCCAGCGCTCCAGGTGAACGTCCCTCCCGTATCGCTGTTCGTAGACCTCGGCGGCAAGGTGTGGCGTAAACGGAGCAAGCATCAACAACAGAGTCCGGTACCCGTGCTCCAACAGATACGGATCTGCGCCCGCCGCCACTAGGCGGTAAAGGGCATTGGTATACTCCATCAGCGCAGCTACCGAGGTGTTGTACGCCCAACGCTCGATACCGTTGGTCACCCGATCCTGCAGCCGCATAAGCTCCAAAACCGCTTCATTCTCCGGAATACCGTCCGCGCCGTCCAAAACCGGTATCTGGAACCCCAGGTTGAATACCCGACTTAAGAAGCGGTGACAACCCTCGATCATCTCGTCCGTCTGCGAGGTCCAATCAACATCGTCACTCGGCGGGCCAACGAAAAAATGAAAAAGCCGCAACGCATCCGCACCCACGGTATCGAAGTAACGCTGCGGGGTCACCAGATTTCCCTTGGATTTCGACATCTTCGAACCTTCGAGCCTGATCATCCCTTGGGTAAAAAGCTTCGAAAATGGCTCTCGAAGGCTCTTTGGCACCAAGCCCATGTCCGATAGCGCTTTGGTAAAAAAACGCGCGTACATCAGGTGCAGAATCGCGTGCTCGACTCCGCCGATGTATTGATCGACCGGCATCCACTTACCTACCGCTGCCATGTCGAACGGCTTGTCCTCGGCAAAAGGATCGCAAAAGCGCAGAAAATACCAGGAGGAATCCACAAAGGTGTCCATGGTATCGGTCTCGCGCCGAGCTTTTCCGCCACACGACGGGCAAGTTACCTCGGAGAACCCGATGTGCTTGGCAAGCGGAGACTCACCGGTAGGCAAAAACTCGACATCATCCGGGGCGAGTACCGGCAACTCCTCCACCGGAACCGGGACTGCCCCGCAGCCCTCACAGTGAATAATCGGAATTGGACAGCCCCAGTACCGCTGCCGCGACACCAGCCAATCCCGAAGGCGATACTTAACGGTACGTCGACCAAACCCCGACGACTCGAGCCATGTGATGGCTGCTTCCTTCGCCCTCTGGACCGTCATTCCATCGAGAAACCCGCTGTTTATCTTGACGCCGTCGCCCGGGTACGCGCCGCCCGGCCATCCTTCGGGGCGGGAGACGGTCTCAATGACCCCAATCCCATGGGTACCGGCAAAATCGAAGTCACGCTCGTCTTCTCCCGGAACGCCCATCACCGCGCCAGTACCGTAGTGACCGAGCACGTACTCGGCCACGTAGAGAGGAACCTTCTGTCCGTTTGCCGGGTTTACGACAAAGGTTCCCAGAGCAACTCCCTTTTTAAAACCGCCATCGCCGCTCACCCGGTCGAGTTCTGAGCGCGTAGCCACCTCGGCTATGTACGCGCCAACCTCGTCGATGCGCTCCGGGGAGGCTAGGGCCAAAATGGCGGGGTGCTCCGGCGCCACTACCGCAAAGGTCATTCCGTAAATGGTGTCCGGCCTAGTGGTGAAGACGGTGATCTTTCCAGCCTCCGAACCACAGACCTCCAAATCGATCTCCGCCCCTACAGATCTCCCGATCCAGTTGCGCTGCATCGTCTTGACTCGTTCCGGCCAGTCCAACTGATCCAAATCGTCAAGCAGCTCGTCAGCGTAGGAAGTTATGCGAAGAAACCACTGCCGAAGGTTTCGTCGGATCACCAAATCGCCAGAGCGCTCGCAAGTACCATCTGCCAACACTTGCTCGTTAGCCAACACCGTCTTGCACCCCGGACACCAGTTCACCGGTGCTTCGCTCTGGTACGCAAGACCAGCGTTGAGCAACTGAATGAATAAAAACTGCGACCAGCGAATATAGCTAGGGTCGTGGCTCTTGATTTCCCGCCGCCAGTCGTATGCCGCGCCGAGCCGCTTGAGGCTCCCCTTGAGTTCTGCTATGCGTTCGTCGGTAAAAATCCGTGGGTGAACCCCGGTCTTGATCGCAGCGTTCTCCGCAGGTAGCCCAAACGAGTCAAAACCAAGCGGCGAAAGTACCGCCATTCCGTTCATAGTGCGAAACCGGACGTTTACATCCCCAAAGGTGTAGTTTCTGACATGACCCTGGTGGGCTGGCCCGGATGGGTAAGGATACATACAGAGCACGTACGCCTTGGGACGGGGATCGTCGGTGCTGACCTGGTAGGTTTCGCTATCCTCCCACAGCCTCTGCCACTTTTTCTCGATCGCGGGGGCGTCGTAACCTACCTTCATATTAGCCCCAGTTTAGGGTGGGCGCAGGCATCCACGCCACTACCTCTCCTGCTGCAACCGGATCGCAGCAGAGCCAAGCTAGGATAAAGTCTCCTCAAAGTGCGGGGGTGTAGCTCAGCTGGTAGAGCGCTTGACTGGCAGTCAAGAGGTTCGTGGGTTCGAGTCCCATCACCTCCACCAGGGGTCAGCTACACAACTGACCATGTCGCATCGACAAAAGTACATCATCAGTATGCACCGTCGGTGCGACACTCTTGTTCAATTCGAGGTTACCGGAGCCGACCGGGCGCGCAGCGGAGTCCAAGTGGCGATGCGGGGACCTTTGGGGGGATGCGGCGGTGGCTCCGCCCGGGGGTTCGGGGATCCGGTGGGGACCTGCTCAGGCGGTCCGGTAGTCGTGAATGTCCTCTCTCCGGCGTCTCGCTCTTTCGCGTTTTGGCTCGTCCTTTGCAGCGAAGCTGGCAAGCTTTCTCAAGTTGGCCGCGGCGAGCAGCATGGCGACGAAGATGCTCTGGGCGGCGATCCCGCGCACCCGGCGTCGGGCCGCTTCGGCCAAAGCCTGGTGGCTGGGGTCCTTTACGTATCCGTTCAAGCCTTCGATGGCGTTGCGTCCCTTGGCGTAGGTTTCCTGCCACTTTGGCGAGCCGAAGGGATGCTCCTGGAAGTGGCAGGCGCCGACTGTGGGGGCGATGGTGATGGTGCGCTGGGTGCAGATCACCGGGGGAAGCTCCGGGGGGTCGAATACCTTGGTTCGTGGCGAGGGTGGACTCTCCTTCAGCGGGCACCCGATCCTGCCCCTTTGCGCCGGACAGCCAAAGCGCCGGTAGCCTTCGGCCTCGAAGCCCGAGATAGGCACCAGCCGGTAAGGGGTGCGGGCTTCGATGCGGGCCTCCCAGGTCTCCTTGTCGATCGCGTTCGCCCGGTAATTTGCGGAGGCATCCACCAGTGCCTGGGGCATCTCCGGACAGTGCCATCCCCCCCCACCAGGTTGCCACCCTGGCACTGGGCCTGGATGCCGAGTGAGTCCTTGTGGTAGCCCATCACCGGCTTGAAGCCCATGACCCGCAGAAGCTACTTACTGATCGCACGCAGTCCGTTACTTATGCGTACATGGCGGCATAATACTTATACGCCGGTCTCTATTGGTGTCGCCGCAAGAGAACTTGGTGTTCACCCGGACACGCTTAGGCGCTGGAAAGCCGAGGGCCGGATCGATGCTCCGGAACGCACCGCCGGAGGGCGACGGCGCTACGACCTCGCAAAGCTGCGCCACCTGGCTCCACGCCATGCACCGTCAAACCGTGTGACCGTGCTGTATGCCAGAGTTGCCACTTCTGGCGAGAAGGATGACCTCGTGCGCCAGGTCGCACTGTTGGAGTCGTTCGCGGCGGCGAACGGCTGGACCTACGAGGTCA
>JAKARV010000048.1 GCA_021819205.1 Actinomycetes bacterium
CCTATCTCCGGTCCCTCAAGGGGGGGTAGTGGGACCGGCATGGAGATGATGTTACTAGTGCCCCGGTTGTCCTTAGCGGCGTTTGTAAAGGATAGGACTTTAGTCCTCGAATGTTGGGGAACAAGGACTCCGACGCAAAGGTCAAGCATGAGCGCATCCGTTGCGTGTGCGACCGGTAGCCGATAAAGTTCCAAGCTAGCAGTTATCCGAAGGCGAGGCAAGATGATCCGTGAAGTTGCAGGAAGGGTACGAGAACTCGTCGGCACGATCGATAGTGGAATGGGGAGTTTTGGCTACTCAGCTCGGGTCCAGCGCGCTGCATCAATAGCCGAACTGCGACGTTGGGCGCGAATCCGGGCGCCGAGAGCGGTCTTCGACTACGTCGATGGAGCCGCCGAACGAGAAGTTAGCCTCAGGTCGTCGCGTACTTCTTGGGATCGGGTGAGGTTTTTGCCGAAGGCGCTGCGCGATGTCTCCGAGGTGGACACCAGTGTTACCGTTTTGGGCAGGCACTATGGCCAGCCGTTCGGGCTGGGACCCACTGGCTTTACTAGGCTAATGCACGCAGATGGCGAGATTGCGGTCGCACGCGCCGCGGCAGCGTGCGGGGTTCCTTACGTCCTGTCTACGGTCGGAACTACGACGCCAGAGGAGCTTGCGGCTGCCGGCAATTTATCCGATCCCTGGTTTCAACTCTACCTGTGGAAGGATCGCGCCGCCAGCAAAGAGCTGGTCGACCGGGCGCGAGCCGCCGGGTTCTACGCGCTAGTGCTAACGATCGACGTTCCCGTCGCCGGAAACCGGCTTCGGGACATCCGCAATGGGTTGACGATACCGCCATCAGCATCTTTGGCTACCATCGCAGAAGGGGCTCTCCACCCACTCTGGTTAATCGATGTGCTTGCGTCTGATCCAGTCCGCTTCGCCACGCTCTCGTCACAAAGGAGTGGAGCCGCGGAGATCGTCAATCAAATGTTTGATCCTTCGATTACCACTAAAGATGTCGAGTGGCTTCGAAGCGTCTGGAATGGTCCGATAGTGGTCAAGGGAGTTCAGAGCGTCGAAGACGTAAGCCTCCTCGTCAGTATCGGCGTCGATGGGGTAGTGCTCTCCAATCATGGAGGAAGGCAGCTTGACCGAAGTCCGCTGCCGCTCTCGCTTTTGCGGCCGGTTCTCGACACGGTTGGCGACCGGATCGACGTTCTTCTGGATGGTGGAGTGATGAGCGGTGCGGACGCCGTCGCCGGTATCGCTCTGGGAGCGAAAATGGTTCTCGTTGGCCGCGCTTATCTTTACGGGCTTATGGCTGGCGGACTGCCGGGCGTGGAACGCGCTTTGGCGATCCTTGCGTCGGAAGCAAAACGTACGATGCAGCTCCTTGGGGCCCGGTCGATTGCCGAGTTGGAGGGGATGGCGACCTTTTAACCGTCGCTGCGAATGTAGCCAAGTAGGACCCGGCTGGCAGGAGTATCCGTACCTAGGTTAGGCTCGCGCACGAAGGCACTCGACTTTACGCAAGGAGGTAGGCATGAACCTCGACCAGCTTCACCAGAGGTATCGTGACGCGACGCCGGGATCAGCTAGGGCTTTTGGCGAGGCCGCCCGCTTAATTCCGGGAGGCGTGCAGGGAAACATCAAATACTTTGAACCGCATCCGCTTTCTTTTGAAAGCGCGAACGGCTCCTGGCTCACCGATGTCGACGGCCACCGGTACGTGGACTTCCTGCTCTCCTTTGGAGCGCTCGCCCTCGGTCACGGCCACGCAGTTGTGAGAAAGGCAATCGGCGACGCTCTCGATCGTTACGGCACGACTTCCTTCGGAATGCCATACGAGCTTGAGTGCAAGATGGTTCGGACGATTCGCGAGCGGTTTCCGAGTATCGATGCGCTGCGGTTTACCAACTCTGGGTTAGAAGCAACACTGTTGGCAATCCGGATCGGACTCGCTGCTACTGGGAAGACGCATATCGCCAAGTTTGAAGGGCACTACCACGGCGGACATGACCAGGTACTGGTGAGCACGACAACCGCGGCGCGGGAGGCGGGCGTCGATCCGGTGGCGCGACCGGACTCAAAGGGACTCGCACCCTACCACGTCAAGCATACGGTGGTGCTTCCCTTCAACGACCTGGAGAACTGCTCGCGAATACTTAACTCCCGTAACGAAGAGGTCGGAGTAGTGGTTCTGGAACCGGTCCAGGCGGGATACATCGAACCAGCCCCAGGTTTTTTAAGCGACGTTAGAACTCTCACCGCCAAGCTGGGAATGGTGCTTATTTTCGACGAGGTCAAGACTGGTTTTCGGACTTCCTTGGGGGGCGCCCAGGGTTACTACAATGTGCAACCGGATCTTACTGCCCTCGGAAAGATCCTTGGTGGGGGGTTGCCGATCGGAGCGGTAGGCGGGCGTAGAGAACTTCTGGAACTGTGTTCTCCTGGGCGTTCAAAGGGCCTTGACGACGTCGTCTTCCATAGCGGTACTTTTAACGGAAATCCACTTTCCCTTGCGGCTGGCCTTGCTACCATCGGTTTTCTGGAGGCACCGGGACGCTTTTCAGAGCTTCTTGAGGCCACAGAAGCGCTCAAAACCGGGATCACGACGTCAGCGGAAGAGCATGGGTTTGGCGTCGATACTCCTGGAGCTGGGACAATTTTCAACGTTGCCTTCAGGCAGCATGGTACTTATCGAACGGCTGTGCCTGCCCCAAACCAACTTCGCCAAGCGCTTGACTTTTCGTTGATGCACCACGGAGTCTTTTCCAAGCCGATGAATCGGTTTTCTATGGCTACGTCGCACGGGGAGGCGGAGATTGCCCATACTTTATCGGCGTTTGAAAACGCCTTTGCGGAGTTGGAGAAGTTCGTCGAAAAGCTCTGAATAGTCGGCTTCATCTGGCAAGATGATTGGTAAGCCGGACTGCCGGGAACGGTTCCCAAAAAAAAGATTCCTCGAGATCCTTGCAACTTGCCGTAAGATCTGCAAGAGTATCCGCGGGCGTGAGAACGTGAGAGCCCAGACATCTTGTCTGGGCTTTTTGCGTTTTCGTCGCTTGCAAAGCGATGGTGAAGGTAGGGGGCGCAAATGAGCGAAAAGCGTACTTTAGGAAAGCACGGATGGCGGGCCACGGCTTGGGGAGAGCTTCTGTCGGAGTTTCTTGGGACGGCTGTGCTGCTCGCGTTTGGCGCGGGTTCGGTTGCGGTGGCCGTTGTCGGGTTGACAATGTCGGGAAGGACATTGGTCATATTCCAAGGTGCCGGCGGATGGATGCTGATCACATGGGGGTGGGGTCTAGCGGTAGTGATGGGAGTGTACGTTGCAGGTGGCATTAGCGGCGCGCACATCAACCCGGCAGTAACGCTGGCAATGGCGATCCGAGGTGTGCTCCCTTGGAAAAAGGTGGTGCCTTACTGGATAGCCCAGGTTGCAGGCGCTTTCACCGGTGCAGCCATCGTTTATCTCGACTACTACAAAGCAATTGACCAGTGGAACCTTGTGCACCACGTGGTATCGCGTGGTTCCGCGGGAGGGGCGACGACGTTTAGCATCTTTGCAGTGTTTCCAGCTTCCTATTACCATGGAAGCTGGGTCGGACCAATAATCGATCAGATAATTGGAACGTTTTTCCTGCTCCTGTTCGTGCTGGCGATAACCGATGCGAAGAACCTGGCTGCTCAGTCAAATCTCGGCCCATTCATCATCGGTCTAGCGGTAGTGGCAATTGGGATCTCTTTCGGGACTGGGGTTGGGTACGCCATCAATCCGGCGCGTGACTTCGGTCCGCGGCTATTTACCTACCTTGCTGGGTGGGGGAAGAACGCCTTCCCGGGTATCGCCTCGGTCTGGTGGATTCCAATAGTCGGCCCGATGATCGGTGCCGTCCTGGCAACCTTTGGGTACGAATTTTTCATCGAACGTACCCTGATACACCGGAGTAGTGACAAGGTGGAGCAGTTGGAGGAGGTTACCCATGGCTAAGTACGTGCTAGCTCTTGACCAAGGAACAACTTCGTCGCGCGCAATTCTTTTCGCGGAGGATGGGCTCCCAGTGGGGAGCGGACAGCAAGAGTTCAGGCAAATCTACCCGAAGCCCGGTTGGGTTGAGCATGACCCCGAGGAGATCTGGCAGTCGCAGTGGCTGGCAATCCAGGCATGTTTAGCCTCTGCCGGGGTATCTCCGGAAGAGATCAAGGCGATCGGAATCACCAACCAGCGCGAGACGACATTGGTATGGAATCGAAAAACCGGCCAGCCGGTTTACAACGCGATTGTCTGGCAGTGTCGGCGAACGGCTCCCGCTTGTGACGAGCTTCGCGACCGGGGACTCGCGGACTCATTTCGAGCAAAAACCGGGTTGGTGATCGATGCTTACTTTTCCGGGACCAAGGTTGCGTGGATACTTGACAACGTCAAAGAGGCAAGAGAGGCAGCTAATCAAGGGGACTTGGTCTTCGGTACCGTAGACAGCTGGCTAATTTACAAGCTGACGAACGGTGCCCGCCACGTCACCGACTACTCCAATGCTTCGCGTACCTTACTGTTCAACATTCACAGTCTGGAGTGGGATCAGGAGCTGCTCGACATCCTCGGCGTTCCACGGTCGATGTGCCCCGAGGTGGTTGACTCTTCGGGAGTTGCCGGCGTTACCGCCGCCGATTGGCTGGGGTCTGCGGTCCCGATTGCGGGAATTGCCGGAGATCAACAGGCTGCTTTATTTGGGCAGGGGTGCTGGAAGCCAGGTGCTACCAAAAACACCTATGGCACCGGTTCGTTCATGCTCATGAACACTGGAGGTGTCGCGGTTCCATCCAAAGAGGGCTTGCTGACCACTATTGCGTGGGGTATAGGCGGAGAGGTTACTTACGCCCTCGAAGGATCGATTTTTATCACCGGTGCCGTCGTCCAGTGGTTGCGAGACGAGCTTAAGCTGATTAGCAGCGCCGGAGAAACTGAGGCTTTGGCCCAATCTGTCCCGGATACCGGCGGGGTATATGTGGTTCCAGCTTTTGTGGGGCTGGGCGCACCCCACTGGGATGCTTATGCCCGCGGTACCATCGTCGGCCTCACCAGGGGGTCCAACCGTGCTCACATCGTCAGGGCAGCGCTGGAGTCGATAGCGTATCAGTCCCGCGACGTGCTCGAGGCGATGAAGAAGGACAGCGGCGAGAGCGTTGACGTGCTCCGGGTTGATGGGGGTGCGATCAATAACAGCTTTCTCGCCCAGTTCCAAGCTGACATACTTGGTGTCAAGGTCGAGCGGCCGCAGGTTACCGAGACCACCGCGATGGGCGCAGCCTTCTTGGCGGGGCTTGCGACCGGCGTTTGGGACGGTTTCGACCCTCTCGAGCAGGCTTGGAAGCGCGATGCGCTGTTTTCGCCGGCCATGGGCGCAGACCGGCGAGACAATCTGCTCGTCGGCTGGGAGCGCGCAGTCGGCAGGGCAAAGGGATGGGAGCGTCAGGTCGCACCGTCACGGGGAAAGGAAGCGCAATCATGAAAAAACTGATCAACTCGGTGGATCGCGTGGTAGAGGAGGCGCTTGACGGCTTGGTGGTCGCCTTCCCCCACTATCTCTCTCGAATTCCAAATAGCCACGTGCTTGCCCGGGCAGTACCCAAGGCAAGCGGGAAGGTCGGGATCGTCTCGGGCGGTGGATCCGGCCACGAACCGGCGCACGGGGGTTATGTCGGCTTCGGCATGCTCGATGCCGCAGTAGCCGGCGAAGTGTTCACTTCGCCCACTCCGGACCAGGTCCTCACCGGGATCAAAGCTGCGGACCACGGAGCTGGAGTCCTTCTGGTGGTAAAGAACTACACCGGCGACGTCATGAACTTCGACATTGCCAGAGAGATGGCAGAAGCGGAAGGGATTGCGACTGCCGCAGTGACCGTAAACGATGACGTTGCGGTTGAGGACTCGCTCTACACCAGTGGAAGGCGAGGAATCGCCGGAACCGTCTTCGTGCACAAGATTGCCGGAGCCCTAGCTGAGCAAGGTGCATCGCTAGATCAGGTAGTCGCAGCGGCTAACGGGGTGATCGCCAACTTGGCGTCTATGGGCTTCGCCTTCGAGTCCTGCACCGTTCCGGCTGCTGGCAAGGCTACATTTGAACTTGCCAGCGACGAGATGGAGATGGGGATCGGCATTCATGGAGAGCCGGGAACTCACCGGATGAAGGTCGAGGGGGCGAGCGAACTTACAAGCTACCTGCTGGGAAAGATTGTGGCCGATCTTGAGATTACTCCAGACGATCGAGTCGTTGCCATGGTCAACGGGATGGGAGCCACTCCGCTGCTCGAACTGGCCGTCATGGCAAACGAGGTTGCGCATCAGGCCACTGGAGCCGGGTTCATCCTGGAGCAGGTATTCCTCGGAGAGTTCATGACGTCGCTGGAGATGGCTGGAGCGTCGCTGACCTTGCTCCGCGTTGACGAAACCCGGCTAGAGCTGCTCAGGTCCGCTTGTGATACACCGGCACTCAGGCAAGGGGTCAGGATTGGGTAGAAGTTGATGGACGATGCTGAATTCTGCCAGATATGGCGCAATTTTGCGAAGTTGATCGAGGAGAATCGCGAGTACCTTAACAGCCTTGATGCGGCTATCGGTGACGCGGACCATGGGACCAATATGGCTCGGGGGATGGCGAAGGCGATCGAGAGTTGCGATGGCGCCAATGGCGGCCTCCGGGAGACTTCGAAGGCGATCGCGATGGCGATGCTTAGCACCGTCGGCGGGGCCTCGGGAGCACTGTGGGGATCAGGCTTGCTCAAGCTTTCGGCCTCCCTTCCGGAGACGCGTTCCTGCTCTGAGCGGGAGTTCGTTGAATCGGTAGATGCCTTTGTGACGTCGGTTCACGACCGCGGAAAAGCCAATCTCGGCGATAAGACGATGCTCGACGTCTTCCTACCGGCACGCGATCGGCTAAACGCAGGGGTAGCGGCGGGCGAGTCTTTACTGATGCTCGCGAACGAACTGGTTGGCGAGACCGCTGCGTGGGCGGCGAATACCAAAGACCTGATTGCCCTCAAGGGGAGGGCGGCGTATTTGGGGGAGCGCAGTCGAGGCCACGTCGACCCAGGTGCTTTCTCGTCTTCGTTGTGGTTCAAGTCGTTGAACCAAGCCTTGGAAGGGAAGCGCGCTTGATCGGAATTCTCGCGGTTTCGCACTCTAGGCGCCTAGCTTCAGGGCTCGCAGAGCTTTTGACGGTGCTAGCCGGCGGCGACCTCGTTGCGGAGGCGGCCGGAGGGGTAGAGACGATGGGGGTGAACGCTGCGATGGTAGTTGATGCACTTAAAATCGTGTTCGACCGGGGTGCAGACGGGGTTGCCATCTTTGCCGACCTGGGAAGCGCCGTCTTTTCGGTGGAGTCCGCCATCGACCTTGCTGGGCTTGAAGGCAAGGCGGCATTGGTTGACGCGCCGTTCGTTGAAGGAGCGGTAGCGGGGTCAATGGTGGCGGTGACCGGCGGAAGCCTAGCCGAGGTAGTCGCGGCGGGGGAAGCTGCTTACCGGGTGAAAAAGCTCTAGTTAGAAGCGATTGGAGAAAAGTTCTTGAGCTACGCCACCTACGGCGGAATCGGAATCGGTACAAAGCTCGCCTTGGCCAGGGTGGCACGGTTCGATCGGGCCTACCAACGTGACCAAGTTCGAGAAGGTGCTTCCGAGATCGGTATGGCCTTTGACGCAATGGAGGCGGCAGCAGAGCGGCTGGAGAGCCTTGCCAATTCAACCATCGCACCAGCCTCCGAAATACTGCTTGCTCAGTCGCTTATGGCAAGAGATCCGGCATTTCGGGACGCAGTCGCAAAAGAAATAGATGCTGGCGTCGAGGCAGGCGCGGCGATCGTCAAATCGGCGGACGGGTTTGCAAGCCAACTCAGGGACCTCGGGGGATACTTTGCGGAACGGTCGTCAGATGTACTTGACGTCGCACACCTGGCTCTGCGGCTGCTACAAGGCGTGGAGCCAGGTGTGCTTCCAGTCAGGGAGTTGCCATATGTGCTAGTAGCAAAGACTCTGTCGCCCGCCGACACGGTAAACCTCGACTCAACCCAGGTAGCTGCACTAGTTACGGAACAAGGCGGCCGTACCAGCCATACTTCCGTGATCGCCAGGTCACTCGGAATTCCCGCAGTAGTGGGGTGCGCCGAGGCCAGGCTGCTCGAAGACGGGGAGATGGTACTGGTAGATCCCGTTGCCGGAGAGGTGGTACGCCAGCCAGACGAATACGAGTTGATTCGTCGCAACGCCGCGAACCGGCTTCGGCAAAAAAGAAAGCGCGTTAGGGAAGATCTCGTCTCGAGTGGCCGCGTCGAGCTACTGGTTAACGCTGGAGCATTCGATGAACTTGCCGTTATCGCCGCCGCTGAGTCGAGTGGCATAGGACTGCTCCGAACCGAACTGATCTTCATGGACCGCCTCGAGGCCCCCTCGGTCGAAGAGCAGATCGCGGTCTACGCAGAGGTGTTTGCCGCATTTTCCGGACGAAAGGTGGTAGTACGCACTCTTGATTCCGGGGCGGACAAACCCCTGGCGTTTCTCCGCCGTGACAAGGAACCGAATCCGGCCCTCGGAATTCGGGGGTTGCGCACCAGCTCCTTCGCACCCAAAATACTCGAAGACCAGCTACAGGCACTTTCAGCAGCTTCTCAAAACGCTCGGTGCGAGGTGTGGGTGATGGCGCCAATGGTAGCAACGCCAAGGGAAGCACGAGAGTTTGTCTCCCACTACCACAAATACCCGGTGGATAAGGTCGGGGTCATGGTCGAAATTCCCGCACTTGCACTCGCCGCCAAAAGGGTCATAGACGAAGTTGACTTTGCATCTGTGGGAACGAACGATCTTGCTCAGTACGCTTTTGCCGCCGATCGCGAGGTTTCGGAGTTTGCTGAACTTCTCGATCCTTGGCAGCCGGAACTGCTGAAACTTCTAGGAATGGTTGGGGAAGCGGGCAAGGCGGCGGGAAAGCCTGTGGGGGTGTGTGGAGAGGCCGCGAGCGATCCCGGTCTTGCAGTGATCCTTGCTGGTCTCGGTGCTACCAGCCTTTCGATGTCTTCATCCGCCCTTCCGGAGGTCCGGGAAGTACTAAGTTCCGTGAAAATCCGCGACGCCAGGCGGGCGGCGAAGGTCGCGGTATCTTCGGCGAGCGCATCGGAAGCGAAGCAGGCCGCGCTCAAGTCTCTGGGGTGGACGGAATGACCGGCGATTGCTTACCGGCGCCGCAGAGTGATGGACGTCGGTTACTGGGGCTGAAGGAAAAACGAGCGTGGGCGTAGTCGCGATCATTGGCGCAGGCGCTACCGGTCTTGGCATCGCCTGGGACCTGTTGCTCCGTGGTGTCGAGGTAGTAATAGTAGAGAAAGATGAGGTTGCCGGCGGAACTTCAGGGCGTTTCCACGGCCTGCTCCACAGCGGCGCGCGCTACGCCGTGACCGACCCGGAGGCAGCCCGGGGGTGTGCAGAAGAGAACGCCATCTTGCGCTCGATAGCGCCCGATGCGATCGAGGGTGTCGGCGGGGTGTTCCTGAGGAAAAAGACCGATCCATTGGAGTTCGAGGACCGGTGGGTCGACGCTTGCATATCTGCAGGGATAGCTGTGACGCCGGCTCCATTACCGGTGATCCACAGCGAGATTCCGGGGCTTGCCGCCGACATTACAAGTGCCTATCGGGTTTCGGATGCAGTGCTTGAAGGTTTCAGCCTGATCGAAATGCTGGTCAAGTCGATTGACCGGCTTGGTGGAAAGGTCCTGGAAAACACGCTAGCCACCGGGGTTGAGGCTGAAGGCGAGGCGGTGACCGGCCTTATCGTCAGTAGAGGCGGCGCAAGCCAGGTAATCGGATGCGACGCGGTGGTAAATGCAGCCGGTCCGTGGGCCGGTGAGGTGGGCCGGATGTTGGGTGGCGAGATAAGTGTCCGACCTTCGCGTGGTACCTTGCTCATATTTGCGGACCGTCGCTTCAACACGGTGATCAACCGGCTTGTTCCGCCTGGAAACGGAGATATATTCGTTCCGCACAAAAGGGTGCTTATTTTTGGCACCACCGATGTCGGCCAGGAGTCGCCGGAACCTCCTCCTCCGGCACGGAATGAGGTAGTCAACCTGATAAAAATAGGACAAGAGGTCTTTCCCGATCTCGCAGATTGGCGACTGATCCGGGCTTTCAATGGCGTCAGGCCACTTTATCGGGGAAAAGACGACGGGCGATCTTCCCGAGAGTTGAGCAGGGACTTCGTGATTGTCAACCACTCGGACGATGGCGGTCCTCAAGGAGTGTTTTCGGTTGTCGGTGGCAAGTGGACCACGTTCAGGCTGATTGGCGAGAAATGTGGCGATCGGATTGCCGAATACCTTAACATCGATCGGGCGTGCGCCTCAAAAGAAGTGAATATTGCGCCTCTTCCCAAAAAGGCCTTTACTCCACTGTCAGCAATAGCGTGTGAGTGCGAGAGGGTGGCAGAGGCTGAAGTCGGCGACGCGAGTGAAAGTCCTACAAAGCTTAGGCTCCGAAGCTGGTTCGCCATGGGTCCATGCCAGGGTACATTCTGCGCTCATCGGATACTGGGGAGGCGAGACGATACCGGAGCAGAGCTCGCCGAACTCCGTGCGGAGAGAGAGAAGGGGATCTTCCCGGTGAGCTGGGGGGATACGGCGAAAATGCTTGCCATGCAACGGAGTGTCCGTTTCCAGGCTTTGGGAGAGCCGTGGGATGATTGACGCAAAGATCAATGTCGTTGGACAAGGGCCTGCGGGACTGTTAGCGGCGACGATCCTTCGGCTTCGTGGGTTCCGAG
>JAKARV010000049.1 GCA_021819205.1 Actinomycetes bacterium
AGGTGCTGGTGCATTCGGGAGGTGAAGCTAAGCGACTCTCCGACGTAGACGTCCTCGTCGTTGTAGAGGATGTAGACGACGGGCCAGTTCGCATAGCGCGGATCGGCTTGAACCCAGGAGTCGACGTTGGTGGTAGCAAGTTCCAGCTCGTCGATCTTAAAGCTGGTCATACTTGGTGCTCGTGCCGCGAGCCTTCTCGATGGGATACTTGATCGCGGTCTTCTCCAGCTTCTCCAAGATGAGCTGGGCCGGTTCGACACCTAAATTTTCGGCAAGGAGGAAGCAGTAGGTGAGAACGTCGGCAAGCTCGTCCCGAACGCGCTCAAGCGATGCCGAGTTGCTCCACTGGTAGCACTCGAGCAACTCCCCCGCTTCGATGGAGATGCTTTTCGCGAGGTTCTCCGGGGTGTGGTACTGCGCCCAGTCGCGCTCGGCGACGAACTCCTTCAGCCGGTCCATCACGGATGCGTCACTCACAGCTACACCCTACCTGGTGGCAGCTGGTTCCGCTGGTTAAAGGACCAGCTTCTCGGTGACCTCTAGACCTTCGGAGAAGGTGTAGATTATCGGCTCGCCATTGGCGATCTCGTAGCCAACGATCTCCTCGTCGGGGATTCCCTCGATGTGCTTCACCATTGCCCGCAGCGAGTTGCCGTGGGCACTCACCAAGATGGTGTGGCCGGCGGCGAGCAGCGGGACCACCTCGGCCTCCCAGAACGGGAGTACCCTGGCGAGGACGTCCTTCAACGACTCGGTCCGCGGAACCTGCTCCATGGTTAAACCGCGGTAGCGGGGATCGGCGGCGAGTTCCAGCGCCTCCTCCTCCGTGGTCGGGGGTGGGGGAACGTCGTAGCTGCGCCGCCACAGCTTCACCTGCTCATCGCCGAAGCGCTTTGCGGTCTCCGCCTTGTTCAGGTGCTGGAGGGCGCCGTAGTGCCGTTCGTTCAGCCGCCAGCTCCTGATCACCGGGATCCAGCTCCGGTCGAGTGCGCGAAGGGCGATCTCGGCGGTGTAGATCGCCCGCTTGAGGACCGAGGTGAGGAGGATGTCGGGCTGGATGCCGCTGGCAAGCAGCTTGAGGCCGGCAGACTCCGCCTCCTCGACTCCCTTCTCGGTAAGATCGACATCGATCCAGCCGGTGAAGGTGTTGGAGAGGTTGTAGGTGCTTTGACCGTGGCGCAAGAGGATCAGTTCTGACACGCGGTCAAGCTTATAGCGATCGGGTGGTACGATGCCAGGCCGGGGCGAAGCGCAGCACAAGGGCGCAAAAGCCGCCAATTGCGCGGAACGGAGGCTGAAAATAACCCCCGTCGCCGTGGCCGGGAACAAAGTTAAACCATGCTATGTTCTAAAACTTGATACTATGTCACTAAGGTTTTATCGAGTGAGCTACAAGGAGGCGACATGCCGAAGGCGGTAGGTATCGACTTGGGAACGACCAACTCGGTCGTTTCGGTCCTGGAGGGCGGTGACCCGACGGTCATCCCCAACGCTGAAGGGGGTCGCACGACGCCCTCGGTGGTGGCGTTTTCGAAGACCGGGGAGGTACTGGTCGGTGAGGTGGCCAAGCGGCAGGCGATAACCAACCCGGATCGCACGATCAGGTCGGTCAAGCGGCACATGGGCACCGACTGGACGATCGATGTCGATGGCAAGAAGTACACGCCGCAGGAGATCAGCGCCCGGATCCTCGCCAAGCTGAAGCGCGATGCCGAGGCCTACCTGGGCGATACCGTGACCCAGGCGGTGATCACGGTCCCGGCCTACTTTGACGACGCCCAGCGCACCGCCACCAAGGAGGCCGGCCAGATCGCCGGCCTGGAGGTGCTGCGGATCATCAACGAGCCGACCGCGGCGGCGCTCGCCTACGGCCTCGACAAGGAGGGGGAGGACCAGACCGTTCTCGTCTTCGACCTTGGCGGTGGCACCTTCGACGTCTCTGTCCTGGAGATCGGCGACGGCGTCTTCGAGGTGAAGTCGACCGCCGGCAATACCCACTTGGGCGGCGACGATTGGGACCAGCGGATTATCGACTGGATGGTGAAGAGCTTCAAGGACAACGAGGGCGTCGATCTTTCCGGCGACAAGATGGCGATGCAGCGGCTCAAGGAGGCCGCCGAGAAGGCGAAGATCGAGCTCTCGGCCTCGCTCGAGACCATGATCAACCTCCCCTTCATCACCGCTACCGCAGAAGGTCCGAAGCACATGGAGATGAAGCTCACCCGCTCCCGCTTCCAGGAGCTCACCGCTGATTTGGCCGATGCCTGCAAGACCCCGTTTGAGCAGGCGATCAAGGACGCCGGGATGAAGACCAGCGACATCGACCACGTAGTGCTGGTTGGCGGCTCCACCCGGATGCCGGCTATCCAGGATCTGGTCCACTCGCTCACCGGGAAGGATCCGCACCGGGGCGTCAACCCCGACGAGGTGGTCGCCGTGGGTGCGGCGATCCAGGCCGGCGTGCTCAAGGGAGAGGTCAAGGACGTCCTGCTTCTCGACGTGACCCCGCTCTCGCTGGGCATCGAGACCAAGGGTGGCGTGATGACCCGTCTGATCGAGAGGAACACCACCATTCCGACCAAGCGGACCGAGGTCTTCACCACCGCCGACGACAACCAACCGTCGGTCGAGATCCACGTCCTCCAGGGCGAGCGGGAGATGGCCTCCTTCAACAAGACTCTCGGCCGCTTCCAGCTGGTGGGGATCCCGCCAGCTCCCCGGGGCATCCCGCAGATCGAGGTGACCTTCGACATCGATGCCAACGGCATTGTCCACGTCTCGGCCAAGGACCGGGCGACCGGCAAGGAGCAGTCGATGACCATCACCGGCACCACCTCGCTGGGCAAGGATGAGATCGACCGGATGGTTCGCGACGCCGACGAGCACGTCGCCGAGGACAAGCGGCGCCGCGAGGAGGCGGAGATCCGCAATAACGCCGACACCCTGGTCTACCAGACCGAGAAGCTCCTGGCCGAACAGGGCGAGAAGCTCTCCGGCCCGGAGAAGGACAAGGTGACGGAGGCGCTCAACGAGCTCAAGCACTCCCTGGACGGTTCGGACATGGCGGCGATAAAAACCGCTACCGATGCCCTCATGGCGGCCTCGCAGTCCTTTACCGAGCGCCTCTACCAAGAAGCGTCGCAGCAGGCGGCGAGCCAGCAGGAGGGGGCCGGTAGCGCAGCGGACGAGAATGACGTGGTCGACGCCGAGATCGTCGACGAGCCCAAGGAGTAGGCGGATGGCGGAGGAGAGGAACGAGGAGAGCCCCTTCCCCGAAGCGGAGGAGCCAGCAGAGGCTGGGGCAGATGACGCCGGGGCGGACGATCTGGCGAGCGCCCTCGAGGACTCGATCCTCGAGGGGGGCGAGCTGGACTCGATCCTCGAAAGCTTCGACCGGCTGAAGCGCGAGCGCGACGAGTTCTTGGAGACGCTCCAGCGTCTCCAGGCCGACTTCGACAACTACAAGAAGCGGGTCGCGAGACAGGAGGCCGAGACCGGCCAACGCGCGGTGAAGGCCTTGGTCGTAAAGTTGCTTCCGGCGCTCGATACTCTGAACCTGGCTCTGGTGCACGCGACTGGAGAGTCGGGCGAGGGGGAGGCGGCTTCGCTGAGCCAGGTCGCTTCGATCCTCAACGACTTGCTGGTGAAGGAGGGTCTCGAGGTCATCGAGCCGATGGGAAAGAGCTTCGATCCCGAGGAGGCGGAGGCGGTAGCCCACGACGCCGGCGACGGCGCACCGGTGGTTACCGAGGTTTTCCGGGTTGGATACCGGTGGCGGGGGCAGACGATACGGCCGGCGATGGTGAAGGTCACGGGTTCGTAGGCCCGCAAGGAAGGTGATCGATGCCTCAGCGCGAATGGTTGGAAAAGGACTACTACAAGGTTCTCGAGGTGTCGCCGTCGGCAACGGACAAGGAGATCCAGAAGGCCTACCGGAAGCTTGCCCGGCAGTATCACCCTGACGCCAACCCGGGTCACGAGGAGAAGTTCAAGGAGATCAGCGCCGCATACGATGTGCTTGGAGACCCGGGAAAGCGGCGCGAGTACGACGAGTTCCGCAAGCTTGGCCCGGCTGCCGCTGGCGGCCCCAACCTTGGTGGTTTCGACGTCAAGGCCGAGGATCTCGGGGACCTGATCGGGTCGCTCTTCAACCGGGGCCGCTCCCGTGGAGGTCCCAGGCGCGGCGAGGACCAGAGCGCCGAGGTGACCGTATCCTTCGAGGACGCCGCCCGGGGAGCTACCGCGAGCGTGGTGGTCATCGGCGATGCCGCCTGCTCGGTATGCAGCGGAACCGGAGCCGCTCCGGGGACGGTTCCGAAGGCGTGCGCACGCTGCAACGGCACCGGTTCAGTCTCAGACAACCAGGGTTTTTTCTCGTTCTCGCAGCCGTGTCCGGCCTGCCACGGCCGCGGATTGATCATCGAGAAGGCCTGCCCCGCCTGCCGCGGCAGCGGGGTCGAGCACCGGGCGCGGACGGTGAAGATGAGGATACCCGCCGGCGTAGAGCCGGACTCGCGGATCCGGCTGCGCGGAAAGGGCGCGCAGGGCAAGAACGGAGCCCCCGCCGGCGATTTGTTCGTGACCGTCAGGGTTACTCCGGATAGCCGTTTTGGGAGGAAGGGGAGCGATCTTACGGTGAGGGCCCCGATCTCGTTTGCGGACGCGGCCCTTGGCGGGGTGGTTACGGTAGCTTCGTTGGATGGTCCGGTGTCGGTCAAGATTCCGCCGGGAACGCGGTCGGGCCAGACCTTCAGGGCCAAGGGGCACGGCCTTCCCGACCCGAAACGCTCGGGGGCGAAGGGCGATCTGCTGGTCACTGTCGAGATCCTGGTTCCCGATCGGCTGGATGCCCGGCAGCGGAAGTATCTTCAGGAGTATGCAAAGGTGTTCCCCGCGGCAGCGGGCAGTACCGGGAGGTAGCGGTAGATGGCGAAGGAGGAGAGCGGCTTCAGGGCAACCCGCGGAGTCTACGTGATCTCCGTGGCTGCCGAATTGGCCGGAGTCCATCCTCAGACCCTGCGCGTGTACGAGCGCCGGGGTCTGCTGGAGCCCGCTAGGACGGGCGGAGGTTCGCGAAGGTACAGCGAGTCGGATCTGGCACGGCTCCAGCGCATAGCCCAGCTCACCGAGGAGGGGCTGAACCTGGAGGGCGTGAAGCGGGTGATCGAACTGGAGGCCGAGGTGAAGCGGCTCAAGTCCGAGCTGGCCAGGGAGCGCGAGCTCCAAAAGGCCAGGGAGGAGGAGGTTCGCAGGCAGTATCGCCGCGACCTGATTCCGCTGTCGCAAGCTGTGGTCAGGTTTCGGCGGCTCTCCTAGTAAAGAGGTAGAGACGGGATAGGGGCAGTTGATGGACCAGAGCAGATGGACCCAGAAGACCAGGGAGGCGATCGAGACCGCGGTCGCGATGGCGAAGCGCGCCGCTAACGCCGAGGTGACCCGGGAGCACTTGGCGCTCGCATTGTTGGGGCAGGCGGACGGAGTAACGCTGCCACTCCTCGAGAAGCTTCAAGTGCCCTCCGCCGCGCTGCGCAACCGGTTCCTGGACGCGACCTCCAAGCTTCCCAAGTCCTATGGCGGCGAGACCAACTTCTCCCGGAACCTCGGGGACGCCCTCGATCGCGCGGACCGGGAACGGCAGGAGATGAAGGACGACTATCTCTCGGTCGAACACCTTTTGCTTGCCATGACCGACCTCTTCGGGATCGAGCGCGAACGGCTGCTTGAGGCGCTCACGGAGATCAGGGGAAGTCAGCGGGTAACCTCCGACAACCCGGAGGAGACATTCCAGGCGCTCGAGCGCTACGGCCGCGATCTGACGGCGGAGGCACGAGCGGGGCGGATCGATCCGGTGATCGGGAGGGACGAGGAGATCCGCCGGGTGATCCAGATCTTGAGCCGGCGCACCAAGAACAACCCGGTTTTGATCGGCGAGCCTGGAGTTGGCAAGACCGCCATCGTCGAGGGGCTTGCCCGCCGGATCTTCGAGGGCGATGTACCCGAGGGGCTGAAGAGCAAGCGGCTGATCGCTCTTGATTTGGGGTCGATGGTGGCCGGAGCCAAGTACCGCGGCGAGTTCGAGGAGCGGTTGAAGGCGGTGCTGAAGGCGATCAAGGACTCCGAGGGCCAGGTGATCACCTTCATCGACGAGATGCACACCGTGGTCGGAGCGGGCGCGGCCGAGGGGGCGATGGACGCCTCCAACATGCTCAAGCCGATGCTGGCCCGGGGAGAACTCCGCATGATCGGAGCAACAACGCTCGACGAGTACCGGAAGTACATCGAGAAGGACCCGGCGCTCGAGCGCCGCTTCGCCCGGGTGGTGGTCGACCAACCCAGCGTCGAGGATACCATCGGGATCTTGCGCGGGTTGAAGGAGCGCTACGAGGTCCACCACGGCGTCCGAATCCAGGACTCTGCACTTGTTGCGGCGGCTGTCCTCTCCGACCGCTACATCACCGACCGCTTCCTTCCCGACAAGGCGATCGATCTGGTCGACGAGGCCGCGGCGAAGCTGCGGATGGAGATCGACTCCCGCCCCGCCGAGATCGACATCGTGGAGCGGCGCCTCCGGCAGCTCGAGATCGAGCGGATCTCGCTCGCCAAGGAGAGCGACTCAGCCTCGCTCGAGCGGCTGAAGCGGCTGGAGAGCGAGATCGCCAACGCCAAGGAGGAGCAGTCTGCGCTCAACGCCCAGTGGATGTTGGAGCGCGAGGCGATCTCGGCAATAAGGGAGAAGAAGGAGCGGCTGGAGCAGCTGCGCCAGCAGGCGGAGTCCTACGAGCGAAGTGGCTCTTTGGACCGGGCTGCCGAGATCAGATACGGAGAGATTCCCGCTCTGACCAGGGAGATCGAGGAGTCTTCCGTGGGCTTGCTCGATCTGCAGGGGGGACGGCAGATGCTGAAGGAGGAGGTGGATCCGGAGGATGTCGCCGAGGTGGTCGCCAAGGCTACCGGGATCCCGGTCTCGCGCCTGCTCGAGAGCGAGATGGAGAAGCTGCTCCACATCGAGGATGCCCTCCATCGCCGGGTGATCGGCCAGGACGGCGCGGTCAATGCCGTCGCCAACGCGATCAGGAGGAGCAGGGCTGGGCTCTCCGATCCGAATCGGCCGATAGGGTCGTTTCTCTTCCTGGGTCCGACCGGGGTCGGAAAGACGGAGATGGCAAAGACGCTTGCCGAGTTCCTCTTCGATGACGAGCGGGCGATGATCAGGATCGACATGTCGGAGTACCAGGAGCGCCACACGGTGTCTCGGCTGGTGGGTGCTCCTCCGGGCTATGTGGGTTATGACGAGGGGGGGCAGCTTACCGAGGCGGTGCGAAGGCGGCCATACTCGGTGGTGCTCTTTGACGAGATCGAAAAGGCGCACTCCGACGTCTTCAATGTCTTCTTGGCGATAATGGACGACGGAAGGTTGACCGACGGGCAGGGGAGGCTGGTCAACTTCACCAACACCATCTTGATAATGACGTCCAACCTGGCGGGTGACCCACGTGACTTCTTCAAACCCGAGTTCGTAAACCGGATCGACGAGATAATCAGGTTCAACCCGTTGGACAAGGACGATCTGCTAAAGATCGTCGATTTGCAGCTGGATACGTTGCGAAAGCGCCTGACGGACCGGAGGGTCGAACTCGAGGTCGAGTCGGATGCAAAGCAGCTTCTGGCCGAGAGGGGCTATGATCCGGCGTTTGGGGCGCGGCCGCTGAGACGGACGGTTCAAAGAGAACTAGGTGATCGAATTGCGGTGGCGATCTTGTCGGGACGGTATCCGGAGGGGTCGGTCATCAGGGTGGTGGTGAAGGACGGGGAGATCGGGCTCGAGTAAGCCCAAGGCTTGGTGGGCGTTTGCTTAATCGGGGATGTCAAACCCAATATTGGAGATCCACTTCAACTTTGCGGCACCTGCATCGCAAGTGTTGTTCGGATCCACCGAGGGAGCGGTTCGTTCACCACCCTACAAGAGTCCAACGCTTAGCGCTTCTTCGACCCACGCAATAACCTCGTCAAGCATAACTTCAAGTGGTGTATCAGCCACGAATCCAAGGATCTTCTGTGCCTTCGATACATCCGGAATTCTCTTTTGGACGTCGTATGTGAAAGGTGTGTCGGAAACGTATTCGAATGGTTCATTGCCGCGCATTTTTTGCCAAATGATCTTTGCTAATTCCAGAACAGTAGTACTTGTCTCAGTAGAGAGGTTGAAGTCTTCGTTGATTGCCGCATCGCTCTCCATTGCCATCACAATGCCACGCGCAAGATCTCCACCGTAGGTGTAATGGCGAATCTGATTCCCATTTCCTAAGATATGTAAAGGACGCTGGCCCTTGGCAATTTTTTGTACGATGTCGGGGACCACGTGGCTCATTGCAAGTGAGACATTTCCACTCTTAACCTCAACATCTGTAAGCGCTCGTCCTTCGCCCACCCCTACACAATTGAATGGACGGCAGATTGTATATGGTACACCATACTGCATGTATGCAGCACGCGCGTAGTACTCAACTGCGAGTTTTTGGAAACCATATGAAGATAGCGGTGGCGGAATTTGTAACTCGTCGCCTTCTTTAGATGGCCAGCTGTTAGTCGATTCAAATACCATTGACGAAGACAAGTAAACCACCCGCTCAAGAGTTCCGGCCTTATGGGCTTTAATAGCGGCGTCACATGTTGCGGCCATTATTCGCTCATTTGTTGCAAGCAGGTCGTAAGCGAAAGTGTGAAAATATGAGATACCGCCGATCATCGCTGCGCCGGCGATCACCAGATCTACACTAGAGACAAGTTTATCGATTACATCACTGTCACGGGCGTCGGCTTCGATTAAGTCATAGTCTGGATCGTCGTCATATGACTTCTTAATGTGGCCGTACTTGGAAAAGTTGTCAATACCGATGACCCGGTAGCCCTTGTTCAAAAGTTCCTCGACGACGTATCCGCCAATAAATCCAGCGGATCCTGTGACTAGGACTGACTTGTTATTCATTTACCGTGCTCCTGTTTCCGGTTCGAGTGCAATGGGTCGGCCGAATGCGAAGCGATACCAGCGCATATAGCGAGGAATCCATTGGCGAATCTTGAAATTTGATACACCGGATTGACGTTCTAGCCAGATCGTCGGGATTTCCGCTACTGGCAGGCGATAGCGTCGCGCCTTTGCAACAAGTTCGATTCCGACCTCAAACCCGGCGTCAGACTCAATCCCTACCGTGTCAACAAACTCCTTGGAATATGCCTTGAATGAGTTCGTTGCGTCCCAAGTACCAACCCGCGCAAAGAGTCGTAGTGACATCCCTGCAGCTCTCGACATCATCCCCTTGAGTAGCGGCGCGCCGATTTGTTGCCCGCCCCTCGCGTATCTTGAAGCCGCAGCAACAACGACCCCGCGTTCGACAAGCCTTGCAAGGCTGTCGATTTGATGCGGGTCATCGCAACCGTCGGCCATCGTTACGACGACGACTGGTGCGACGGCCTCAGCGAAGCCGTAGCGAATTGCTCGCGCGGGTCCAGGACCAAACGTATTCAGTACCCCGCGAATCCGGTCGTCGTCTCTTGAAAGCTTTTCAACCCATGGAAAACTCGTGTCGTCTGGCGAGTCGACAACAACAAGTATCTCGCATGGCAAGGTCACGGCTTCAAGCAGGCGGCGCAACGGTGCGAGGATCGCTTCGCCTTCGTTATAGGCCGTGACCACTACAGAGACCCGAGGTTTCAAAGTCCGCTCGATTCACCCCGTAGGGCCCAAATATCGATGACGGGGCTGTTCGTCTCGATATCGCGGTAACGCTTGTGTGGCGCGCCAATCACGATAAGGTCGCTTTGGCGAAGGAGTTCGTCTTCAGGCATGAGATCCGGGTCTTGTTTCACGTAGGGATCTGACGTAACAACTGCCTTGGCACGATATCGAAGTATGCGTTTGAGCTTGTATGCGAGGCTGGAACGGATGTCGTCGGATTCGCCCTTGAACGCCATTCCCAAAATCCCGATCGTCATCGCACTCATGTCATAGGTCTCGGCGATCCGGGAGACTAGATAAAGAGGCAACCCTTCGTTAACATTGATTGCTGCGTGGCCAAGTACGAAGTCGTTGTTGTTGAATGCAGCCAACTGTAGTGTATCCTTCAGCAGGCAAGGTCCAGCTGCAAATCCTGCGGCCGGAAGATCGGCCGCGCGGGGGTAATCGTGGCGCAGCCCGCTCCGGATTCGTTCGTAGTCAAGTCCAAAATTTTGTGCCATCATGAAAAGCTGGTTAGCAGCAGCGAACTTTATGTAACGCCAGGTATTCGTGAAAAGCTTCGCGAGTTCTGCTTCTTCGGGGCTGAGCCGGACGATCGAGGGCGTCAGACGCCCGAATAGGGCACTCGCCCGGCTAAACGCTTCCTCGGACCGAGCTGAGACAATCTGGGGGAGAGTGTATAGCTCCTCCATTGCCTTTCCCTCGGCAATCCGCTCAGGGCAGAACGATACAAGCAAATCAATGCCCTCCCGCTTCAGCATTTCCTCTACCAGCGCTGTTGTGCCCGGGTAAACCGTGCTTCGCATAATCAGCTGCTGGCCAGAGTGCAGGAAGGGCAGAAGGTCGCGGATTGCTTCAAGGACCTTGTGGGGCTCCGGGTTCTGGTGTTCGTCAACTGGGGTGCCGATGATGATGACGATGGATTCTGCGCTTCGGACCACCGTTGGATCGGT